>JBAPSY010000350.1:0-9951 GCA_049281855.1 Anaerolineales bacterium | reverse complement strand
GAACTATACCGAACAATTGCTGAAAGTGCCCCACTTGAACTAACACTCGTCCTGATCATCCGTCCAGCACCACCAGCCCCATGGCTTCCAAAGGACCGGCATGGAACTCCGGTCGTTCTAATCGGAGCCTGTTACAGTGGGAAACTTGAAGAAGGTGAGAAAATCGTCGCCCCCATCAAATCGTTCGGTACCCCCATTGGCGACATTCTCGTACGTCGACCTTATACTCAATTGCAGTCTTTGCTCGATGGGGCTAACCCGAAGGGCAGGCGCTGCTACTGGAAGAGCGAGTATCTCCCTGGCATCGAACCAGACTTAGCAAAGAAGTTTATCGAGCATGCAGCCAAGATCCAATCACCTTACTCAGCGGCGACCTTGTTTCAATTAGGTGGAGCACTGAACAGCATCAATGACGACAGCTTGCTCGCTGGTAACCGTGATGCACGCTACGTACTCAACCTGACGGCTGCCTGGGATCATTCAGATGCAGATATGGTAAATATGGAATGGGCGCGCCAGGCGTGGGCCGACATGAGGCAGTTCTCCACCGGTGGAAATTACATTAACTTCTTATCCGCTGACGAAAGTCCAGAGCGCATCCAAGCAGCGTTGGGTGATGGACTCGATCGCCTGGCTAAGGTCAAAGCGATTTGGGATCCGGAGAATGTATTTCGCACGAACCGAAACATCAAGCCGGTTGGATAAACCGTAGTCCACCTGACAATGCATGCAACCTGATTGGTTATCCAAACAGGTTGCATGCTTCAGAATGAATAATCTAAAATGGCAAGCTTAACCAGACCCCAATATCATATGCCAGATTTTATCCGCGAAGCGCTAATTCATCGTGGGTTGATGGAAATCTACCACAGTCGCCCAGCGTACCAACAAAATGATTACATCGGCTGGATCACCCACGCCAGGGGTTGAGACCCAAGTTAAACGACTTGATCAAAAGCTGAATGAGATTGAGGCTGGTGATAAGTACATGAATATGGTTTATAGACCGAAGAGCTTGTCAAATGAAGACTCGCTCAATATTGCTCAAGTCTTAATAAACCTATGGAATGATTTATTCTATCGCCCAGCGATTAATAGTTGAGCAAGATGGCATGGGGTATTTCAACAATATGGAACGCATTTCTGTATCCGCTGGGAAGGATTTGATGTGACCGAGCTACCCGTTTGGAGCATAGTTACCATTTCATCGTTTTCCGGCATGATGAACTCCTCTCTGTGAATATTCTGCAATAACCTTTGACATTCTGCTATACCGCGACTAAAATGATGACATATCGCAGGAGGCAAGATGAGTGCCTGGCCAGGCAAATTCGTCATTGGTTTAACAGGTAATATCGCTACTGGTAAGAGTGTGGTCCGCAAAATGCTGGAGCACCTGGGGGCTTATGGAATCGATGCCGATGCCTTGGGTCACCGTGCTATAGCCAGAGACGCACCAGGCTACCAGAATGTGGTGGATACCTTTGGGAAGTGGATTCTGGCTCCAGACGGACAAATTGACCGTACCAAGCTGGCACGTGTGGTGTTCTCCGACCCTGATGCACTCGGTCAGCTCGAGTCTATTGTCCATCCATTGGTACGTCAGGCTGTGGATCTTCTCATTAGGCGTTCTTCTCAAAAGGTGATCGTAGTCGAGGCAATCAAGCTTTTGGAAGGACCTATGCGCCAGGCATGTGATACGATCTGGGTTACCTATGCCCAGAAGGAAGTGCAGATTTCCCGCCTGACTCAAAAAAGAGAAATGAGCTCAGCTGTGGCTCATCAGCGCGTAAATTCTCAGCCGCCCCAAATCGAGAAAGTTAAAGCAGCCAACACCGTCATCCACAATGAAGGTTCATTTGAAGATACCTGGCGCCAAGTTACTACAGCCTGGCAAGTGCTCTTCCCAACCTATGAGAGCGGCATTATCACGCCAATTACGGTATCAAAAGGGGTCATGTTGGTGGAAAAAGCCAGGCCGCGTCACGCCGCTGAAATTGCCACCCTGATCGGCCAGCTTAGTGATGGCAGGAAGAAACCCACCAGTGAAGATATCATGGCAGCTTTTGGTGAGAAAGCATTCCTGTTCCTTAAACTGGACGGTGCACCGATAGGGATTGTTGGCTGGCAGGTGGAAAACCTGGTGGAACGGACAGATGATGTGTTCATTGAGCCAGACCAATCGCTATCAAAAGCGATGGAAGCATTGCTGAACGAAATTGAAGCCACCTCACGCGATTTACAATGCGAGATAGCTTTGTTATTCTTACCCCAAGAATTATCCGCCCAAGTAGAAGTCTGGACTTCTCTCGGGTATGAAATGTGCACAATTGAATCCTTAGGAGTACGTGCCTGGCAAGAAGCTGCTCAAGAAACAATGGGAATAGGGGAATCCATGTTCTTCAAGCAGTTGCGTAAAGATCGGGTATTGCGACCCGTCTAGTTCACCTGAATTACCACGGCTATGTAGGCTATGAAACCATACCGTTGCGAGTTCGATGTGAGAGAAAAAAATAGAAAATGATGGTCCAAGGTTCTTGTGGAAAACCTAATTCGCTACTTGATTGAAAGCCTGGGTTTTGTTTTTGAACGGGTCAATTGGTTGAGCATCATTGACCTTGCGATTGTCACGTTGATATTTTTTGGCCTGCTGATTTTATTGCGAGACACCCAGGCCGTGGTGTTACTGAGGGGTATTCTCCTGCTGGTTGTGCTGGGTAGCTTATTGAACAGTACTGCGGTGCTGCCTGCATTCTCATGGCTGGTGCGGACAACTTTGCCTGCGCTTGTCCTGGCAATCCCGGTTATATTTGCACCAGAAATACGCCGTGCCCTGGAACGGCTTGGCAGGGCAGGTTCTATTTTTAGCAACGGAAAAGCTTCTCCGGGTACACAAAAATCTATCTCAGCGGTTGTGAATGCCGCCATACGCCTTTCTGACCGCCGGCATGGTGCCCTGATCATTCTCCAGCGCCTGGACAATTTGGAGGAATATGTCCAAACTGGAGTAATGATTGATGCACAAGTGACACCTGAATTGATTATGCAAATCTTTTTCCCAAACACGCCCCTGCATGATGGTGCGGCAATCTTAGAGGGGGCACGTATGGTGGCTGCCGCATGCGTCATGCCACTTTCAGCCAGTGGTGTCTTGGCACATACCCCGGATCGGCAGTTGGGCTTGCGCCATCGAGCTGCTTTGGGCATCTCTGAGGTAAGTGATGCCGTTGTAGTCGTCGTATCCGAGGAAAGCGGGACGATTTCAGTGGTTCACAATGGGAGGATGATTAGGCGCCTGGATGCAGACCGGTTGGAAAATATCTTGAGGGCTTTTTTCAATCCAAGTGCACAACGTCAGGGATTCTCCGACATATTCAAGGGTATCTATCCTAGTGGTAAAAAACCCGGGGGCGAGGTTCAATAAGTGAAAATCCTGCGTTGGTTGGCGAAAAACTTTGGAACTCTATTGACCGCCATTATCCTGGCAGTCATTGTTTGGGTATCCGCAGTCATCGCTTCTGATCCGAATGAAGAACATATCTTGGAGCGCCCAGTGCAAATTGAGATTGTCGGGCAGGATCCCAATTTGCATATCTTGGGCGATGTGTCGCGCAATATCACTCTCGTCCTCAGGGCACCCACTTCGGTATGGACCACAATGAATAATGACCCGGAATCGGTTCGCGCCTGGGTGGATTTATCCACCCTTGGTCCAGGTGTACACGATATACCGGTTCAGGTCCAGATTACCCCACACCTTGTTCGCCTGATCAGTCAGGACCCGGAACAGCTTTCCATCACCCTAGATTCCATTATTACGCAGGTCTTTCCAGTTAATCTAATTGTTCGGGGTGATCCACCCGTTGGTTATCAGGCTCAAACTCCGCTATTGGATCCATCTGAGGTGACAGTGACGGGGCCAGAGTCGATAATTTCCAATGTCAAGGAAGTGCGCGTGACAATGGATATTACCAATGCCAATCAAACCATTATTAAGGATGTAACACCGCTTATCCTCGACGGGGAGGGTCGGGTAATCAATGGACTGACCGCCTCGCCAGGTACAATCAACATTACCCAACCGATTACCCTCTTGGGAGGCTATCGTTATGTAATTGTCCGAGCAGTTTCGGTGGGACAGGTAGCCAGTGGTTACCGGCTGACCAATATTTTTGTCTCTCCTGTCGGAGTGGTTGTTTTCTCCTCCAATCCGCAGCTGGTGAATAACTTGCCTGGTTATGTGGAAACCCAATCCATTGATTTAACCGGGAAAGAGGACGATTTTGAAACCTTGGTAGATCTGAATCTCCCAACTGGAATTTCGGTCGTCGGCGATCCAAAAGTTTTGGTACAAGTCAGTATCGCCGCGATCGAGTCAAGTCTTGCAATTTCACTGCCTGTTGAGGTAATTGGGCTCGATCCAGGCTTAGAAGCGAGGGCAATCCCTGCCATTGTGGATGTCATTCTTTCAGGGCCAGTTCCTATACTTAATACATTGGGACCAACGGATGTGAGGGTGGTGGTCGACTTAACCGGATATGATGTGGGTACGTATCAATTTATTCCGGATGTGAATATCTTGCCTGTACGGGTGCAAAAGGTATCCATGCTACCTTCTACAGTTGAGATCACCATCACTATTGCACCCACACCCACCCAATCTGGTACTCCGAATGGAACCGTTACACCGCTGCGAACAGCTACGCCTACACCTACGCTTAATCCTTGAGGTCATTTCATGACTAAACCTGTCGTTGCCCTGGTCGGGCGACCCAACGTTGGGAAAAGTACGCTATTTAACCGTCTGGCTGGCGAGCGCATGGCAGTCGTGGATGAGATTCCTGGCACAACCCGTGACCGCCTGGTGATGGAAGCTGAATGGGCAGGCAGGGTGTTTGATATTGTAGATACCGGAGGGATTGACCCCACTCAAACCGGTCCAGGTCGCAATCAGAAACCCCTATCGATCGGTTCAGCCGATTTTATCGAGCAGATCCGGGCTCAGGCTGAGATTGCCATTCGCGATTCAGATGCCGTTATATTCATCACCGATGCCGAGAGTGGCGTGACTCCAGCAGATTATGAAGTGGCCCAGATTCTGCGCAAACATCAGCACGAAGTGGATGGCCAAGCCAACCCCCCTGTACTTTTGGTGGTAAATAAATGTGAAAATGAAGCCCGTCGAATGGCTGCGATGGAATTCTACGAGCTGGGCTTGGGGGAGCCATATCCGATATCAGCCCTGCATGGAACAGGTACCGGAGATATGTTGGATGTCTTGGTTGCTAGCTTTATGAAAGAAGGCGAAGAGGCTGAGGATGATTCGGTTAAGATCGCCATTGTCGGCAAGCCCAACGTGGGAAAATCCAGCCTGCTAAACCATCTCCTGGGGGAGGAGCGCGCGATTGTCAGCCCGATCGCGGGTACTACACGGGATGCCATCGATACCCATCTAACCTACGGCGATGTTCCGATGGTCCTGATCGATACCGCGGGCATCCGCCGCCGCGGGCATATCACCCCAGGTGTAGAACAATACAGTGTCTTACGTGCCCTCCAAGCAATCGAAAGATCAGACGTAGTCTTGCTTGTATTGGATGCAACCGCTGGATTGACTGCCCAGGATGCTCACATAGCCGGGTTTATTTTGGATGCCTGGAAGAGCGCAGTGGTGTTAGTGAACAAGTGGGATGCAGTTGAGAAAGATACATACACGATGGCTGCATTCACCGAAAGGATCAGGCAGGATTTGAACTTTATGGATTATGTGCCGGTCTTGTTCATTTCAGCCAAGACGGGTCAACGCGTGGATCAGGTGTTGCCTCTCGCATTGCGGGTTCAGGAGGAACGACTGACCCGCCTGCCAACTTCAAAAATCAACCGCATCCTGCAGGAAGCCCGAGACCGTCACGCTGCACCATCACATGCAGGGACGGAGTTAAAAATTTATTACGGTACCCAGGTAAGGAATAATCCTCCGGTCTTTCTACTCCACGTAAATGACCCCAAATTAGCACACTTTACATACCTGCGATATATTGAAAATTGCATTCGCCAGGAACATGCTTTCATGGGCACTCCCATCCGTATCGTATTACGGCCTCGAAGAAAATAGCCAGCATTTACCTGTAAATAAGGTATATGTTCACAATCCATTAATCCCCCTTCCCTTGCCCTGAAAGAAGAGCGGTCTTATAATGCCAGAGGCACGGAGGAATTTTGGACACGAATCAATCAATGGTTAATTCAGAGCTATCTCAACCCAAAGAAAAGCGGTCCGGATTTCTGCGCTTTTTGGTGGATATTCTCGAGACGCTTGTTCTCTCAGTGGTGTTGTTTGTAAGCATCAATATGATCTCTGCTCGCATCCGAGTGGATGGTGCCAGCATGGAGCCGACGCTTGTGTCTGGCGAGTATGTGATTGTCAATCGATTGAGTTACCGCCTGGGAAGTCCACAGCAGGGGGATATTATCGTCTTTCACTTCCCGCGCGACCCTAAGGAAGAATATATTAAGCGCGTCATTGGCCTGCCAGGCGATGAAGTTGAAGTCAAAAATGGCACGGTATACGTCAACGGACAACTTTTAAACGAAAGTTATCTGAAGGTAAAAATGGATTACTTTGGCACTTGGAGGGTTCCAGAAGGTCAATTGTTTGTTTTGGGAGATAATCGTAATAATTCTTCTGATTCACACGATTGGGGGACAGTTCCCAATGACTATGTGGTTGGGAAGGCCGTCCTGGTTTACTGGCCACCACCCGCCTGGGGCTTGATCGATCACGTTCCGTTGGCCAATGCAGCCCGTTAAAATGGAGTCTACGGTGATGGAATTATCACAGCTAATATCCCAGGCACAAGAATACGACCACCAATTGCCTCCCGCACCTGTCCCACTTACTATTCCGGTGGGTAAGGAAATCGCAAGGTGGATTGACCATACCCTGCTCAAACCTGAAGCGACCGCTGCCCAGGTAAGAGTCCTGTGTCAGGAAGCCATGGAGTATCACTTTGCTTCAGTTTGTGTCAACCCGGTATTTGTCCCATTGGCATGTGGGATGCTGAGAGACGCACCGGAGAACGTCGGCACAGTGGTGGGCTTTCCTCTTGGAGCGGTCTTGCCGGAGTTTAAGGTCTATGAGACCTTAGCGAACGTCAATGCTGGTGCAGCTGAAATTGATATGGTCATTAATATCGGGGCTTTGAAATCAGAAGCGTTTGGCTTGGTTCTGAATGAAGTCCAGGCAGTGACGGGAACCACCCATAATCAGGGTGTTTTGGTTAAAATCATCCTGGAAACTGCCCTTCTCACTCGCCGGGAAAAAATCATCGCATGCCTGATTGCACAGACAGCCGGGGCTGATTTCGTCAAGACGTCCACCGGATTTGGCACTGGAGGTGCAACGATTGAAGATGTGGAGCTAATGCGCCGCGTTGTAGGCTCAGAAATGGGTGTCAAGGCTGCAGGTGGTATTCGCACCTACGCCGATGCTATGGCGATGATAAAAGCCGGAGCGAACCGCCTGGGTTCAAGCGCCGGGGTGAAGATCGTCCAAGAAGCTGAGGCTGTTAAAAATGACGGATGAACCCGTAAAGCCCGATGAGAAATCGAAGGCTGACGAACAGTCGGAATATTCCCGTATTTGTCCAGAGTGTCATACTGGGGTTTTTCGCCTGGAATACCTGACCTATTTTACCTGGTTGAATGATGAGCTGATCACAGTGCCGAATTTTCCATCCTGGGTATGTGATGTATGTGGAAAGCGCGAATATGATACACATGCGGTAAGCTGGCTAAATATGCTGCTCAGTCCTACAACCGGTCGTGAACCCAAGCCTCGTCGCAGGAATCTGCCTGGAAGCTTGAACCGGCCTCAACCCCAAAGTTAAATCTGATAACGGAGGAATGTAATGGTCTCGTCGATTACTAACCGCCTCATCCCAGCCGAGATTCTAACCAGCAGCCATTACATATTCGGCCAAATTAAAGTCATCCAAAGTGGGTTGGTGGGTATGTTGACAGATACCACCAACTCAGTTTTAGAGATTAATGACGCAAGTATTGCGCCGATTCATAAGCCATCCAATGTGATAAATTATGCTGCCCAGCTGTATATAGTCCGTTCGGAGATCGCTGTAGTATGCTTGAACAAGCGCGAATATATGGGCATGCAGGGGGTGATGAAAGGTGGTTTTCAGCGGTTAATTCCGTATGCGGCTCAAATTTCCACCCGGACGTATGACCTCACCTGTACACTCGAATGGTCTGGGCGATTCGAATTCCCGGCATTAATCACGGAAGGTACTAGTGATTTTTTCATTGTTTATGACGCTGTACTCACGGCACACCTTTACCCAGAATTAAAGATCGAATCCCCCGTGATGTTATTGAATCGTAGTTTCCTTGAGACGTTAATCATAACCAAGAAAACCCCCACAATACCAGTCGCTGGTGAATGAATAAAGTAAAATTAAATAATGCAGAGCGAAACGAATTCGTTTCGCTCTGCACTGATTCGTTAGTATGATGTTTTTTTGGAATTATATATATGGGGGCGAGCAAGAAGCAGCGCCGCCAGCGATTTTCCATCTTGTAGCCCACCATTGAGCGCCAATTCATATGCATAATCAATCGGGATGGTCTGAAGGGTGATGAATTCATCCTGGTCACCAGGGAGAGGATCGTGACGCAATTCAGTGGCTAAATAGACGACCATGTATTCCGTGGAATAACCGGGGGCAAGGAAGAATTCACCCAACTTAATCAACTTTCCAGCAGCAAATCCCGTCTCTTCCCGGATTTCCCGCAAAGCGCAGTTTTCCGGCAGCTCGCCCACATCAAGAGTGCCAGCTGGCAGCTCGAGCAATTCTTTACCGGCAGCATGCCGATACTGGCGAACGAATAGGATGTGTCCATCCGCATCTACGGGTAGGATGGTGACCGCACCGACGTGCTCTATGATATCCAGGTGCATGGTCTCTTGATTTGGTAAGCTTACCTCATCGCGACGGACATTGAAGGCACGACCACAGTACATGGTTTCACTGGCAATCGTTTCGAAGGACATAATCCTCCTTAAAATTTACGAAGGTTTAAACAGTGGAATCCGTTTAAACCTTCGTAAGCATCAGAACTAAGATTAAGGGATGATCAAAACCTCTCCAGCAGGCAAGTCATTGGAGCTCAGATTATTTTGGAGGGCAATCATATCTGGTGACACGTCACCAAAATAGCAGGCAATGGTATTAAGCGTATCACCGGATTGAATTTTATAGTAGCCAGGATGGTCCTGCAAGGAGCGGGTGCCCTCAAATGGGTTGCCAGTCTGGGGGATTTGTAAAACCTGCCCGGTAGAGAAGGAGGAGTTGAGGGTCAGTCCATTGAGAGTGAGCAGCTCGGCTATATTTACATTGAACCGGCGGGCTATGCAGAACGGGAATTCACCCTGCTCGAGGGTATAGGATGATGGTGGGCCACCTGGGGTGGCTGTGACGTAGATGATAGCTGTTTCTGTAGGCTCAGGAGCCCCAGGTACACTGGTTGCCACAGGGTTTGGATAGGTTTCGGGAGGATTTTGAGTTGGCTCGAGAGGTGTTATTACAATTGGAGGAACCGCCTGAGCTGTTTGTGTCGCAAATGTTCCAACGTCAATTCCACCCGTTTGTTCGGTTTCACCCGGCACGGGGAACCCATCACTGGTTGATTGAGGGCCTTTGGAGGCAGGAAGCTTGCAGGAGGTCAGCCCGATCGCAAACAATCCAATCAATAAAAGGATAACCAAAGTTCGTAAAAAGCGTTTGAGGTTCATAATATTTCTGTCTCCTTCATACAGTCAGCAAAGCCGTAAGGCAGACTGTATGCATGTTCCATACAAAGGCACTCTTTAGATGATACTAGCATAATCCGAATACTGAGTCAAGCGCAGTCAAGCAACTCATCAACGGGTTTTTT
>JBAPSY010000349.1:0-2800 GCA_049281855.1 Anaerolineales bacterium | reverse complement strand
TCCCTACGGACACCTATTTTCCGACCTCTTTCCCCCCTTCCCAATTTTTGGGAAGGGGGGATAAAGGGGGGTTGGGTGAGTAGGTACAGTATTATTATAGTACAAATGTTCTGTTTCACAAGGGGTTTATGGAATTCCAGTGATATTTTAAGATTTCTCATCAAAGGGCAACCGTGATCTATCAGCTATCAGGTATAAGCTTTCAGCTATTTATCGGGAACACCACCCTATAAATGCGAGCTTCGAACCATCAGCGATGAACAGTCATCGGATTGTACGTTGAGAATAAGAATAAAAGCTATAAAAAGGGTTAAATTGCGCAAATAGGGCCAAATTTTTAATCTTTAACAGACTGTTTAGAGGACTGGTATATGCTAATATGATATGAGAAAAGCTTTTTAACTGAATTAAAAAGCATGACGAAAGGCAAATTCACCACATTCTTTCACGTACGTTAGCTGTAATACAGGCAGCTAGCGGGGACGTGGGAATGCAAGAGCGCCGCTATAGAGACGCCCCGCCGGGGCGTCTCTATAGTTATACCGTGTGTACAGTCGCACGAGCACGTACGTGAAAAATACTGACAATGATGCCGCTGGGCGGGTTGATTTGCGCGACCCACCCCTGCTTGCGGTATCCCAAATCCCTAATCCATGATTAATGGGTGCCTATTTCCCCAAATATGTTGACGATAACGCGCAAACTATGGTATCATCGGGCACGCTCAATGCCAAATTTCGGCATTTTGCGGTATTTACTGTCAGTCTTGAAAGGAGTGACTCATCAGCGCGACCCAATACAGAATCAACGAGGCTATTCGAGTCAAAGAAGTCCGTTTGATCGGTGCCAATGGTGATAACGTGGGCGTGGTCTCCATCCAGGAGGCGATGCGCCTGGCCAATGAAGCCGACCTGGACCTGGTGGAGGTAGCCCCCAATTCCGAGCCACCCGTATGCCGGGTGATGGACTTCGGGAAATTCCTCTACGAAAAGACCAAGAAGGAACGCGACGCCCGCCGAGCGCAAACTAAAATCGAAGTCAAAGAGATTCGCTTCAGGCCAAAGACCAACATTTATCATCAGGGCTTCAAGATCCGTGATGCCCGGGGTTGGCTGGAGGATGGAAACAAGGTAAGGGTGCGCATCCGTTTTCGAGGTCGTGAGATTGACTACGTTGATATGGCGCTGAAAGACCTGCAAAAAGTGGCAGTAGAACTGGCAGACCTCTCCTCGATCGAACAAAACCCCATGATGGAAGGTCGCAGTGTGGTCATGGTCCTGGCTCCATCCAAGACGAAGAAAAAGTAAGCCAAATTTATATAGAAAGAAAATTTCCCGCGGGTATGGGCGAGACAGCCTCTCCAGGCTGGTGCCTTTGCCCCGGGGTTTTGTGTGAAAAGGAGTTTTAGCCGTGCCTCGCAAGCAAACAACTGGAAAATACAAACTAAAGACCCATAAGGCGACCTCGAAACGCTTCCGTGTCACCGGGACGGGCATCGTCGTGCGCACCAAGGGCGGCAAGAGCCACCTGCGCCGCCGCACCCCC
This sequence comes from Anaerolineales bacterium, assembly GCA_049281855.1. Lineage (GTDB taxonomy): Bacteria > Chloroflexota > Anaerolineae > Anaerolineales > UBA4823 > FEB-25. Next base: position 1,255 of record JBAPSY010000349.1, on the reverse strand, counting down.
AAGCGCACCAAGCAGCTGTTCTCCGAGATGGTCCCGGTCAAAGGACGCGGCATTATCCAGCGTGTCCATCGCCTGGCTCCCTACCTGAAAAAGGCAGAGTAGCTAATCCTATCCACCCTTTTAGCCCGGACCGTTGGGTGCACAAAACTGGTAGCCTCAAGCTACCGGCGCCCAGGGGTTCGCAGGAGAGAAAACAATGGCTCGTGTAAAAACTGGTCCGTATCGTCACTATCACCACAAGAAAATCCTCAAGATGATGGCAGGTCAATTTGGCACACGTCATCGTCTATATAAGCGCGCCAATGAGGCCATGCTCAAGTCATTATGGTATTCCTATCGTGACCGGCGCCAACGCAGGCGCGATTTGCGCCACCTTTGGATCGCCCGTATCAACGCCGCCGCACGACTGAACGGCTTATCCTACAGCCGCCTGATCCACGGCATGAAAACCGCCAAGATCGCCATTAATCGCAAGATGTTGGCCGACCTGGCAGTGCGTGACCCGAAGGCATTTTCTGCCGTCGCCACGCAGGCAAATGCCGAATAACCCTCGCACATTCCCTTCACACAAACTCCCCGGAACCCGTTTTCACCTCGAAGACGGGTTCTTTGTTTATGATGAGAGCAGTGAGGTAAAATGGGACCAGCTAAGCGGGATATAGGATGAATCAAACACTAAAAGATCACACTTTTCAATCCGGGCAGAAATTGGAGCTTGCCCAGGGAGATATTACCGCTGAAACGGTGGATGCGATCGTCAACGCTGCTAATTTGCACCTGATGCATGGAGCAGGTGTGGCAGGTGCCATCGTGCGGAGAGGTGGTCCTCAGATTCAGGTGGAGAGTAGCCAATGGGTACAAGAGCATGGTCCGGTGACCCACGCCGAGCCAGCCATAACCCTGGCCGGCAACTTGCCCTGCCGCTACGTCATTCATGCGGTGGGTCCAGTGTGGGGTGAGGGGGATGAGCAGGTCAAACTTGAAGCAGCCATCCGGGGTTCGCTTCAACTGGCAAATCGTCTCTGCCTGAATTCGATCGCCTTTCCCGCCATATCGACTGGCATCTTTGGCTTTCCTCAAAGCCTCGCTGCGCAGGTGATCCTTTCCTCCATCCAGGATTACCTTACCCACAGCCCCACCTCCAGCATAAAGCTTATCCGCCTGGTATTATTTGACCAGGAAACGTTGCAGGCTTTTATCAATGTATGGGAGCAGGATGATCACTTCGGTGCATAACCCAAAAATTCAGGCGGTG
>JBAPSY010000348.1:0-5474 GCA_049281855.1 Anaerolineales bacterium | reverse complement strand
GGATGGTCGTGCTTGATCTGTTTCAGAACTTCCAGGCCGTTGCCACCAGGCATGGTCAGATCTAAAACTACGATATCCCAACGCTCATTGCCGACCAGCTTTAGTAGCTCATGTGCATTTTGCGCTTCACCAAAAGTGGCCTGGGCAAATGCCTCGGCTAGAATTTGCTTGACGCCCTGGCGCACGACAGCGTGATCATCGGCCAATAGAATTCTAAGCATCACTCTTCTCCAATTAAATACAAATTATTCGTTTTGCTTAATGGGAATGGACACCGTGATGATGGTCCCCTCGCCCGGTATGCCGCGAATGTCGAAGGTGCCACCCAGCCGCTTCATCCGCTCCCGCATCCCGAGCAGACCCAGTGAGTCCAGGCCATCGATTTCTTGTGCTTGAATACCTCGCCCATCATCGTGAATTCTAAGCGTCAACGCCTCAGGCGTGGTAGTCAGGCTAACCTCGATGTGTTGCGCGCTGGCGTGGCGCTCGACGTTCGTCAATGCTTCCTGGAAGATGCGGAACAGCGCCACGGATTGGCCGCGGTTCAAGTGCAAATCTTCAGCGGGCACACTTACTGCGCACACAATGCCGGTGCGTTTCTCGAAATCGTGAGCCTGCCATTCGATCGAGGCGGCCAGCCCGAGGTCGTCCAACATACCCGGTCGCAATTCGGTCGCGATACGCCGCACGGTTTTGATCATCGTGTCCATCTGCGCCGTGACGGTTTCGGCCTTTTGGGCAAGGGTGGCGTCCTTTTGCCCCAACCGATCGGCCAACCACGCCAGATCATACTTCATGGCTGTCAACGCCTGCCCCAATTGATCGTGCAGCTCACGTGCGATTCGCATCCGCTCCTCTTCGCGCGCCAATTCCAGATTAGCAGCCAGCGCTTGCAATTGCTTGGACGATTCTTTGAGTTCGACGACTGTCGCCAGACGCTGTTGATACGCCAGGGCATTTTGGATAGCGATGGACGCAGCTGGCGCGAGCGCCATGAGCATTTCTTGATCATTAATTGTGAAGCCCTCACTGTCCCGTTTGTTGCGGATGTCAAAATAGCCCAATACCTCACCAACCGAATCCAGGATCGGTGTACAGATTATTGAGCGCACATCGGCATTGATGGTAAGCTCGTGTTGCATCATTGGATCGTGGGCGGCATCGCTCGTGCCGTACGGAACCTTATTCTTCAAAACCCAACCCGGGATACCACTTCCCAGCGGCCAGGTATGCTCAAACGGGATAGCCACGCCCTGTCGAAAATACTTGCGGACGGTCATGCCATCGTTGGTACGCAACCCTGCAAAGCCGCTCTCCCCGCTGACAATTCGGATGGCTTCTTGCGCCAGTTCGTCCAGGATGGTCTCCACATCCAGCGTCGCGTTCAATTTTTTGCTGATGCGGAACAGCGTTTGGATCATTTCTTCAGATTGCTTCAACTGCGCAACCGCTGATTGCAGCTCGACGGTGCGTTCGCTCACGCGCTGTTCTAATTGTGCATTCAGGTCTTGACCCTCACGATACAGTCGGGCCTTGTCCAGGTAAATGGCGATGTGGCTGGCTAGATTCTCAGCCAGGGCCAGGGCGTTCACATCAAAACGGCGACCTGATTCTGCTGCCACAAAAGTGATTGCACCAAGGGTTAGCGGATGGGCGATCAGCGGTACGATCATGTACGATTTGATCGCTGCTGCAGCAGCTCGGCGTTCCGGGGTAACTTCAGTGACTAATTTCGGTTCACCGCTGCGCAGCACTGGGGGCAGCCCATCGGCATCATCATTGGGTAAATCGTAAAGCAGCCAGTCGTTCGCTGCTTTCAGTTTTGCCATCTCGGCAGGCGCCAACGCCACCTGCTCGATCGAGCCATCGGTTTGCAGCAGGTGAACGGCACACCAGTCAGCAATCTGTGGTACGGCGAGTTGCGCCAGGGTAGTTAGCGGTGCTTTGTAATCCACGGCATTACTAAGTAGCGCACCAGCCTCAGCCAGTAGCCGATTCGCCTCCTGGAGCTGCTGGTGTTCAGTGCCGTTATGTGAAATACCAACGAGGCTGATCAGAATGCGCTGCTCACTTTGAATGAGTGAGGCACTGAAGTGGGCGATGAAGGTTGTACCATCCCGCCGCTGCACCAGAAATTCTCCCGACCAGCCTTCGCCACGCCGCAGAGGCTCCATATTCGCCTGAGCCGATTCCATTAAAAGCGGGGTTGCTAAAACCTCGACGATGTTGTGGCCTAGCACTTCCACCTCTGCCCAACCAAACAGCGTCTCGGCAAAACGGTTCCAGGAGACGATGCGACCTGTCAGGTCGACTGCCAGAATTGCCTGTTCCGCTTCATTTAGCAGCTGCGCTTGGATACGAAGTTTCTCTTCAGTGGATAAAGGTACTGGTTGGAGTTGCATCGAACCGACCCTCCATTCTCGGGTTACTGCTCAATGACGTGAACGACGCTAAAACAGCGTCACCTTCTACATTATAGCCCTAGATTGTCTGGCTGAAGCGATTAAATGGGCTTATTGGGCCAGCGTAGTCCAAACACTGACAGCTGATCTCAACATTGGCTTACACATAAATCAGCCCCACGCTGATAGCCAGCAGCGGTTTAAGACGATATAGTAGATGTAGCATAATGAATGTTTTCAAGCTACAGTTGAACGGTTAAATAGAAAATCAAAGGAGACTACTAAGGAAAAACTGATATGGACACAACCAAGGATATCTTATTCGGCAAGTGGCATGAACTCAAGGGTCAGGTGCGACAGCAGTGGGGCAAACTCACTGACGATGATCTCACCCGATTGAGCGGTAAAACCGAAGAACTCGCTGGCGTCTTGCAACAGCGCTATGGCTACGGCAAAGCCCAGGCAGAAAAAGAAATTAACGACTGGCTACGCAAACACGACCAACGCATTAATAAGACATAACATAGGGTGGATACGCTGTCATTCAATGCAGCGCCGATAATGAGTATTTCAGAGCGGATTCCTTATAGCTTTACAGGAGCCCGCTCTAGTCCTGTTCGCCAAAGTTAACGGTCTTTGACCGAACGTCGCAAGCTGTAAAGGAGAAAACTATGCTTCCAATCGGTGACGACGACAGCTCTCGAAGAACTTTACCGGTAGTTACATACATTTTGATCGTCCTGAATGTGCTCTTTTTTCTTGTGGAGCTAACCGGCGGCGATGCTTTCATAATGAAATGGGCGTTCGTCCCCAGCCGCTTCCTTGCCAACCCGGCCGCTGATTTCCTGACCCTGTTCACTTCCTTGTTCATGCACGCCGGGTGGCTCCACCTGGGAGGCAATATGCTTTACCTGTGGATTTTTGGTGACAACGTAGAGGATCGTTTCGGACATGTCAAGTTCTTGATTTTCTATTTACTCTGCGGGCTCGCTGCAACTGCCGCCCAACTGGCCTTCAGTCTTTCCTCGAATATCCCAAACCTGGGTGCTTCTGGAGCGATTGCGGGCGTGCTCGGTGCATACATTTTATTGTTCCCAAAAGCGAGAGTCAGCGTCTTACAAGGAGCGCGTGTGATCCCAGTCTCTGCTTTGATTGTGATCGGGCTTTGGTTCATTCTTCAACTCTTTAGCGGAATAGGTTCCATCGCCAGTTCGTCAAATACAGGTGGTGTGGCTTTCATGGCCCACATCGGCGGTTTTGTCGCCGGCTTTTTACTGACCTTTTTGTTCAGAGGAAACCAAAGAGCACAATTAACCGCATAAAACGCCATAACCATATTGGGATTTAGATAAAACAAGGTGTGATCTTTTGTTAATCTACCCAAGGTGGTGGAGGAAAATATTCCCTGGCTGCAGGATGTGGCTGGGGTATATTTATAATCCCAATAATGTTGTAATCGCAATTCACCTGGATCTGCATCAACAAGCCGTACGATCAGGCGGGGCAGGCCGGGCGTGTAGTCCAAACACTGACAATCAATCTCAACATTGGCTTACACGCAAATCAGCCTGACGCTGATAGCCAGCGGCGGGCTAAGGCGATATAGTAGAAGCAGCAACATGAATGCTTGCGACCTACAATAACATGGATTAAAGGAGAAAAAATGAACATTCTTATCTATCTCATCGTTGCAGCAGTGATTGGCTGGATCGCGACTGAAATTATGCACGACCGATCGAACTTGCTGATCAACATCGTCGTGGCCGTCGTTGGTGCGTTCATCGCTGGCTACTTCCTGAGCCCCATATTCAAGGTCGGGACGATCAATGATGCAATCACTGTTCCAACCATGCTGGTAACGCTCTTGGGAGCCATCATCCTGTTGGCAGTCGTCAATCTCTTCCGTCGCTCGCGCCGCAGTTAACAACTGTGTGTATAGAGTACTGCATAAATATCTGCACCAGCCTCCTCGGTTTGCGAGCGATTCACCTTCAACCTGCAAAAGAGATCCTATTTCGCCCACCGCTAGGTAACGTTCGTTACAACCGATAGAAAGGATCAACTCCATGAAACTCATTCGAAACATTGGCCTGATCTTACTGGCCATCTGGCTCATCCTGACCGGGTTGATTGCATTGTTCAGCTTAAGTTTTAATGGCCTCGGTTTGATCATGGGGCTGCTCGCCATTGCGGCCGGCATCTTTATTTTACTGGGCCGTTAGATCTGACCGTTAGGTCAAATGCCACTCGGTCGAATGATCAGGTGGCATCCAAATAGATCAATCAATAGATCATTCAAAAGGAGAAATCTCATGTCGTTGATCTGGATTATCATCATAGTTCTAGTAATACTGTGGCTGCTCGGCTTTTTCGGCCGGAACATTAGTCCAAGTTTTCCAAAAACTGGCAATTGGATCCACACTCTGATCGTTATCGCCGTCATACTAATCATATTAAACCTCCTTCATGTTATCTAATCCTCTCGCGGATCGGCAATTCGATTGTGTTTATCGAAGCTGATGAAGTCTTCGTCTCGCTAAACCGCAAAGCTATCTGCCACCTGGATAATCGACCGGGTGGCAGATAGTATCAAGGAGAATTTGATATGGATGCAAACAAGGATATCTTACTCGGTAAGTGGCTTGAACTTAAAGGCCAGGTGCGACAGCAATGGGGTAAATTGACTGACGATGATCTTGTCCGACTGAGCGGTAAAACCGAAGAACTCGCCGGTGTCTTACGACAGCGCTACGGCTACGGCAAGGCTCAGGCGGAAATCGAAATTAATAACTGGCTGCACGACCACGACCAGCGCAAGAATAAGGCCTAGCATCGGCTGGCTATGCCGTCAAGCGTGTTAACTTCACGAGGAGCAGACTTTTAGATCAGGAGTATATAATCATGGCAAACAAGACTATCAAAACCAGCAAAACCAAATCAAAACGATTATCCCAAAGCCATCGCAAGCACGTGCGGCGGGTAAAGCAAGCAGCACGCCTGACCACCACTATTCCTCGCTAGCAAACCAGCGCGCTGATAAGACCTAGCATCGGCTGGCTATACTATCGAGCG
>JBAPSY010000347.1:0-5942 GCA_049281855.1 Anaerolineales bacterium | reverse complement strand
ATCTGCCACAGGTGCAAGCATCACTATACAAGTTAGAAGCCTTACAGGATGCAATACAGGTAGAAAAATCCAAAGGTGAAAAGGTGCATATATGGTTATCACAGGCACAGGTGAAGGCGATTATGGCTACCTGTGATGATAGCATGGCAGGCAAACGTGATTGGATTATCTTAGGTTTATTCTTAGGCTCTGGTATAAGATGCGATGAATTGGTAAATCTAACCTTCGATAACTTGATTGATTTACCAATGCCTAAGAATGGCATGCGCACCTGTATTCAGCTAAAAGGCAAAGGTGATAAGGTTAGAACGATACCAATTAAGCCATTATTAGCAACACGTATTCAAGAATGGAAAGCAATTACAGGTGATGGTAAGGTTGTAAGATCACTTGGCAGGAAAAATATATTAGGTGATAGGATATGTGCGCAAGGTGCATTTCAGATTGTACGCAAGCATGGTGCCAAGATTGGTATGCCTAAGCTTGATCCACATGATTTACGTAGAACATTTGCACAGATTGGTTACGAAGCAGGTGTACCAATTACACAGATAAGCAAGCAATTAGGCCATTCAAGCATTTCAATCACGCAAGGTTACCTGAACATGGAATTAGATTTGGTAACCACAATCAGTGATTTTATTCCTTTGGATTGATATAGGTATCAAATTACCTATAATCGATATTTTTCAATCGTGGGGGATTGTACGGGCTGTTTTATTGGATTTCATCGAGTAAAAAACAACATAATATTAATCTTCATGAAAACAGATCATAACTGCAACTATAACGGATTATGGCTGCAATAAAACAGGTATTACGGAAACAATATCATGGAAGGAAATTAACTCAGTAAAAAAGTGACAATAAAAAAGGCCGGTCAATAACCAGCCTATGGTCTATCATAAATTTCATGCGTACCGATTCTTCTAAAAAAACAAATTTTTTCTCCGGTTTCAGTATAAATATAATGAAATGTGAAACAAATATTTTGTTTAATATGCCCCTCCCATATACCTGGCCAACCTTGCATTGATTGAATCCTATGATGTCTATATTGATCAACATCCCCCATTAATGCAGCAGCTACTGTAATAAATGCCTCATCAATGATTTTTTTATCGTTTTCTTCAAAAGAATTATAATCCTCCCTGAATTGAGGAGTACGCCGAAATTTCATGCATTTTTATTCCCGTAAGGTTCGAATAAATTCCTCCATCGTATTGAATTCTTCGTAATCACCCTTTTTAATATATTCATCAACTTTTTGTTCAGCAATTTGCCATTCATCAGTCCAAAACCATTTTTGGTTAGGGTTGAAGTTACCTTCTGCTTTTTCATCAATAACAGAATAAATATCGTCAATAATTTTCTGTGTATAAAATGTCATATCAATACTATCGATTGAGGGTTGAATCCAATAAAATTCTACATTTTTGTTGTTAATATCAAGATCATTGATCATTTGCATTTGTGCCTCCTACGATAAAACCTGTAATACATTCTTCGACATATTTATTCATGCTTATAATTCGATCAGTTACATTTATGATAGGACTTGGTGGATTAGGTTTAACCCAACTAAACATTGTCTCAACAAAAATCTTCTTCACATCTTGTAGATAAGATTCTATTTTTATATCAATAATTACTGGATCTTTTTCGGTTGGTAAAGGATCTAATACGAATCTTAATCCTCCACCGCGAACAAGTTTGCCAAAAATACTTAATGACTTGGCAGATTGACCTAATCGGTTTTCCCATAGCTCCTTAAATGCATGTTCACTTTCTGTCTCATGCAGTTCTCTCATCCCGGCATCACATTTAATTATTTGCCAAGCAGGAGAGCTCCAAGTAGCTTGATATGCAATAACAGCAGCTTCGGCATCACGATAAAAACCTTCTACACCAGTGTTAGGCCTCTCTGAAATAATTGCCAATTGGCAAAAAGGAGGTTGGGAAGGTTGTCCCATGGCTACTTCTATTTGTAAAGGCGATGGTTCATCTCTATTAACGATTATGGCATTTTTTAATAGATTAAACCTCGAGAACTCCAAACCAGCCTTACGAATTTCATCTTGAAAAGTTATTGAGCTTTGCGATGAAATGGATACACCAGGAATCAAGAGGTATTTAATTCTTATATCTACTAGTTGCCTTGAAAACTTTTTCATTTTGGTTTGAGTGCAAGCAAGGAGGTTTATGAATCCACCGTGGGTACAATCCCATAACCTCCATTCCGTAATTAAAAATTATCTTGTTTTTATTATTAACAAATCGTCAATACCTCTTACCATCTGTTAGTATTTTATATCAACATTATATCCTGTGTCAACCATTTTGACGTATTTCACTTGGTTAATAATACCTTATATAAATTATGAATCAAATAGACAGTTTTGCCAAATTACTATATTTATAGGATAATATTGAAAATCCAAAAATTCGATGAAATTAGCTATTACGCGTAATTATTATTTATTCACAAGTAATAAATCAACTTAACACAGAGGACTTTTCTTAAATTAATCTCAGCACATTAATAAAACCACCATTTATACGGCTATCAGGTTATCAAATTTGGGTGTAACAAGGTGTCACCACCGGAGGATTTTAAGTCCTCTGCGTCTGCCAATTCCGCCACCGCCCCGTGGGATATATTCTACCTGAATTATAAAATAAGACAAGGAATTATGGGAGTGGTTGCATCTGGAAGGCATCGCCATCGCTATGCGATTTTAAGTCCTCTGCTTCTGCCAATTCCGCCACCGCCCTGCTCGTTATAATCTACCTGATTTGAGGGATAGGTCAAGGAATAATAGAGGCTACTCTCTTGCGCCAGGATGCATAGCGCGAACGAAAATGCACCCATGGACCAGATAGGTGAACATGTGCCTCTGCCAAGGTCAAGGCATGTTTCAAGGAGGCTACATCATCAAAATCTGGTAAGGTGAGGGTGGATTTACCAACCTCTACTATACTATGGGCATCTGAACCGACGGTTCCAAGCAACTTATTGCGTTGTGCAAACGACTTGGCATGCATATTATATTGGGGCAGTAAACAACGTGAATTAAATACTTCGATCGCATCAATATAGGGTACGATATTGAGTAAATCATTCGTTTCCCAATGACCTCTCCTGAAGGCGTCAAAAGGGTGTGAAACGGAGATAAATGCTCCTTGAGAACGGAGAAGTTCAATGGTTTTCAAGGCGGATAAGCCACCCGGAATTTTTTCTTTTATAAATATTCCAAGTAACTCACCCTGCTGGGTCATGATCTCTTCACCAATGATAAAAAGGTGAGGGTTGAGTTTTTGGGCTTTTAATGCACCTGAGATCATATTGTGGTCCGTGACTACTAACTTTTGGATGCCTATATTTTCGCAGGCGATCACCAAATCTTGAATCTTGATTAGTGAGTCTTTGCCGTAACTGGTATGGCAATGGAATTCAGCTTTAACCATCGCGGGCTGAGGCATACGTTATATATCTGCTATTTCCGAAAAAGGTTATTCGGGGTGATTTCGTCGTAATAGATGATAGGTGATCCCAGCCAGGAGAGCTAAGAATAAGGTGATCCCTACCCCTGCTTGAACGACCGTTTTCGGCTCCATCCCAGGCATAACCACCTGACCATCCCCATAGGATTGAAATAATTTTCCCCATTTGGTATTTAGGGCTGCTTCAACGCGTTTGCGCCCAATGAATGGGTACCAATAGACATTATGGTAGAAATTGCTGGCAAAATATGCCCATGGAACCAATGGACTGCGTAAGAGTGGTTTTTCAAAAGAGTGCAACCAGCCATGATAGATCATTTTCTGACCTCGACTGGCCAAGGTATCTTCCTGGATGAAACCCCAACTAGATGATGCCATTTCCGGCTCACCGAGGATTTCGATTTGGCTTGGGTCACCAATCCCCATCTCTTTTTCATGGGCAATGCGGATAAAGGGAAGGCTTAGCGGATCAAAACCCTGTAATTTGGCGCTTACTGCGTCGATCGCCACTTGATCTGATGAGGCAAGCAGAACGTCGGTTTCGTGCCAACGCATGGCACGCGGACCGGGACCATCGCCTGAGAATGTCCCATCCATAACCGCGAATAATCCGGGGTGAATATCTTGTTGGATTTGCAACAAGTCAACCAACGTCTGATGAATCAGACCATGGGTCCAATGGCGATTGCGACCCAACAAGCCCCCGAATGCATTCTTCATCGCACCGGTAATGGTCGTAAAAACATGCGTTTTAACCGTTGGCAGGTGAATAATGTTCATCCCAATCATCGGTTCCGGGATGAACAGGCCTTCTGGGAATATTTTATCCAGTACCAAGAATGGAGATTTTGGGTGATACTCGACCCAATTCACCGCAGGATCATAGGTATAGATACAAGGGACATTGTATTTATCGGTGATCAGTTTATGCTTATTATTTTGTTCCGCATGTGACGTGTTTACTACTACTGTATCGTTATGTACTCCGACCAGATCAGTATAATCTGCCTTTTTTAAGGCACGAATGACCCCCTCAATCTGCCAGGGGGTGGAGGAGCAAGCGGGGTACCAGGTTTGCCACGAAATGTTAATTTTTAAACCCGTGCGATTTTCCTTGGGGAGAGCTTGTTCAAAACCTGCCAATTTCATCAGCCTCTCGATATCATCGAGGACGGTACCAGGTGAGGTTTTAATAAGGGCAACTTTTCCTTTACCAGGAAAGTCAGACATACTTGGCCTCCATTCGGTGTAATGCATGTATTGTATCAATGAAAATACATCATGGGTATAGTGATCTCCAGGATGGTGATTTGATCAACTCGCATAAGAATGCAAATCGTCCATATGCTCGTATACCGAATGCAGCTAAACAGTCCGAAGGATCTATGCTACCAATTCTATACGGAATGATGAAATATCCGGTAAAATATCCTTGAACAATCGATCAGGAATATATCAATGTTAAATGACACGATTGTCACCTCCGATTTACCGGTTCTCGTGATAGGTGCGGCTGGTATGGACATGGTTGGGAGGGTTAAATCTGACCTCAGACCACATACATCCAATCCAGCCCACATCCGGCTATCATTTGGCGGCGCAGCGCGTAATGTTGCCGAGAATTTATTGCGTCTCGGAACATCGGTGACCATATTATCCGTGGTTGGGAACGATGAACCAGGAGACCGTCTCATCAGTGAAATTGTCGCTGTGGGTGCGAATGTGGATGCCGTACTGCATTCTTCCCTATATCCAACTGGGACCTATCTGGCAGTAGTAAATAAAGAAGGTAGATTGGAATATGCTTTAGATGATATGCGGGTGATGGCGGAGTTATCACCTTCATATATCCATGCACAGGAAGAATTATTTGAACAAGCCTCCCTGTTATTCATCGATGCCAATATGTCCAAGGAAACCCTTAGAACGGTCATGTCAATCGCTCGTCGGGTAAGGTTACCTGTATGTGCGGACCCTACCTCTGAATCGTTAGCCAGCAAGTTGAGTCCCTATCTGCCGCGCTTACGTTTGGTAGTCCCAAATAGCTGTGAAGCATCAATCCTGTGTAACCGGAAATCTACTCCCTCTACACGCAAGGAAGCCATGGATGCTGCCAAATGCCTGGTTAGCCGGGGGGTTGAGATCGCCATTGTCACGATGGCAGAATTAGGCGTGTGCTATGCGACCTCTGAGACCAGTGGGTATGTACCACCCGTGCGAACCAACATAATCGATCCGACTGGTGCTGGTGATGCTCTCACAGCAGCGGTATTGTTTGGTTTGATCAATCAGATGCCAATCGATGATGCGGTTCGATTAGGAGTGGCAGCTGAATCGTTGACTTTGACCTACCGAGGTGCAGTTGTGCCGGACCTATCTTTGGAAAAATTGTATGACCAGCTGGGATAGAAAATATTTTTCGGTTCACCCCGAGGTCG
>JBAPSY010000346.1:0-4359 GCA_049281855.1 Anaerolineales bacterium | reverse complement strand
GAGAAGCAGCAGAGGAGCAGCATTCTCTGGACCACTAACAACCACATGGGTATCACCGAATCGGGTGGAAATGTAGAGCTCATTGTAAGGAACAGGCCATTGTTTAAGGACAACCGCGTAGGCCAGCATGTATTGCGCCTCGCCTTCAGACGACCGAAAGACAGAAATTTTATCGGGCATGTAATCTTCCTTTCTCATTTCATCTAAATAGGGTAACCACTACCAAGCACAATTAGTACAATGAAGAAATGAACTACGATAAAATTTCTGCGCCCCGGTCCACCCGGTTTTCATCTTTGTGGGTTTCTCGATTGGATCTTCCTCCTCAATCCACCTGATAGCGGAAGCGGGGGATGGCAATGAGGAAAAATAAGACCGTCATCCCCAACAAAACTGCCAGCGGAACCAAAATATCAACCAGGTGAGCACCGTTGAAGGTTAAAGCAGTAAAACCATCCATAGCCCAGGCGATTGGTGAAATGTGACCTATGATCTGCATAAACCTCGGGGAGATGTCCATCGGCCACCAAGCGCCTCCAAGGGGTGCCAATGTAAGCGCCAAAAGCAGCGCCAATCCACTTGCCTGGGCAGGTGTTTTCAATCCTGCACCGATCGCAAACGACAGAGCAGTGACGGAAAGCGTGTACACGATGACCAGCAGCAGTAATGCCACAGGGTCTTTACCAAAGTTCATCCCCAACAAAGCCCCGACGACGAAAACAACCAAAAACTGGAGCAATCCCAGGCAAAACCTGGCCAGGATCTTCCCAGCCAGCAGTGTGCTGCGTGAGACGGGCATAACCGCCAGGCGTTGTAATGTCCACTGCTGCCGCTCGACAATCAAAGCTGCCATGCCTCCGAAGATCGTCATCAAGACAAACATGGTTCCCATCCCTGGAACCGATTGCCCAAGCCCTTGTTGCAAGCTCTCGCTCATCGTACGCCCCTGTTCCGTGCCAGAGAGGGTGAATTCTACCGTGACATTTTTTCCCTTCTCCATCTCAAGCGCCCGTTGGTATAAAGAGCTTTTGATTTGCAGAGCCTGTTCGCTTGGCATTGGCTTACCCTGTAGGCTATTAATTACAGATAACCCGATTTGGGAGGCTACCGCTGCAGTGTTGACCTGGGATAGGGCTGCCTGAACGGCCTGTTGAGCAGACTGGGATGTGCCAAAACTGTTGGCACTGTGCAAAGTGAGTGTTATCGGCTGCTGAGTGGAGAGGTTTGATTCATAGCCAGATGGTATTTCCAGAAGAGCCAATGAAGTAGAATTGGCTACCCGGTCTAACGCTTGACTCAAGGTTATTGTATTGGACGTGCCTAAGCCGCAGATATCTTTATCAGTGTTATCGGCCGGGCACAACGTCAGGCTTGGATTGGCCTGACGGATCGACGCCAGAAACTCAGCTGAGGCTTGTGTGCCATCCTGATCAATCACGTCCAGCCGCCGAATAGCCGGTCCACCGAAAGCCCCTCCCGTGACCAGGGCGATGATGACCGTCATTACTGCAGGGGTGAGCAACAAACCCGGCAGATTGGAACGATTAGAAAGAAAAATACGCAGGTCGTGTCGAATTATCGTTAAAACCCTTGTCATATCACACCTCACACTTCAAACCTTCGATTGAACAGGATCAGTCCGATCATAAACATCACCGCTCCCTCCGCGAATAGCACTAAGACGTTGAGCGATATACCTCCACGTCCGGAGGCTAAAATATCAAACGCATCCCTTGCCCAATAGATGAGGGAGACCTGTGCAATTGAACGGGGTAACTGAAATCCAAAAGCACCACCCAGCACACCGAGAGCAATATTGATAACTGACCCCACAATATTTGCCTGTTCGATCCCCTTGAGCACGCCAGCCAAGAGCATTCCCAGACCGGAGACAGCTATGGCAACCGCAAGAATTACCAACCCTAGCCTTACTATGTCTGTACCCCAAATGAAGACAAAATGCCCTTCGATCAAACTTCCCACGATTGTCAAGGCAAGAACTAGAGCTACCAGCTGGAATATCACGCTGACCAGCACACCGACTAGCTTCCCTCCCAAGACGGCCCAGCGCGGGGTGGGCGAGACTAAAATACGCTGAAGCGTCCAATTCCTACGTTCTTCATACATGCTAAGGATGCCATTCTGACCGGTGAATAGGGCAAAGAATAATGCCTGTGCTGACCCAAAGGTAACCAGGATCGCGCCAGCTGCACTGGTTGGAACCGCCTGAACTGGCTTATCTGCCAGTTGTATCAGATCATTCCCCGGGGAAAAGGCGCACACGAACAGTTTACTCACGTCACTGTTGGAGGCTGAGGCAACCAAGACGGGTTGCTGTGAAGCTATCTCCGTCATGGTGGCACCGATGGCGATATTACCGCTGATTATATGAGCAGTGATGGAATCAACCACACTTCGCACGATCCCAGCCGAAAGCCCCTGACCAGCGTTGCCATATACCTCGATGGAAGTCGTTGTCAGTGGCTGGCGGGGATCAGCCAGGCTTGCTAGTGCTGCGGAGAAATCAGCTGGGATGATTACAACCGCAGCATATGCCCCCTTATCGACGGCAGCCATGGCAGCTGCCTTAATATATTCCAAACTACCAAAGGGGGCAGCTGGGGCTTCTATGGTTTTATCATTGATTAGCTGTTGGACAAGGGTCTCGTCAAATGCTGATGCATTGATCAATTCAGCCAGAGTCATCCCACCTACGGCTGATCCATCGCTTGAAGTAGCAGGTGCCTGTGGACATGCAGCTAATGAGGAGCTCGTGCCAGCTGGCAGCTGACCTTCGGTCAGAAGTCCGGACAGCATAACGCCGAATGATGTCCCATTTACGCTAGGTTGGTCGTAATTGATCACAGCCACGGGGATATCACGGATGGGACTGGTTGTGCGACCCAACCCTCCGAAAGCCAACCCAATGATCGTTGAGATTGCCAGTGGAGCAGCGAGCATGATCAAGAGTAAGTTACGATCGGTGAACCGGGTCCTTATTTCCTTATACGCTATCGCCAATAGTTTATTCATATTAATCCCTCAACGCTCGACCTGTAAGGTGGAGGAACACAGCTTCCAAGTCGGGTTCATGCACCTCAACCGACTCGATCTGGATGCCTGCCTCTTCAGCTACATGAAGGATGAAGGGCAACGCTTTACGACCACGCTTGGCGCTAACGATAAGCAGTCCGCTGATGTTCGTCTTGTTCTCCCCTTCTTCCCCCGGTGGATCGAATCTTGCTTGGGTGATGCCCTCTACTGATGCGCGGATCTGCTCTAACATTTCATTGCTGACCACAGATTGACCCACCTTGAATATCAGCCTATCTTGCTCACCCACCTGTTGGATCAAGTCGCCTGGGGTACCCAAGGCGATGATCTCACCATGATCGATGATCCCGACCCGGTCGCTTAACTCTTGGGCTTCTTCCATCAAATGGGTGGTATAGAGCACTGTCATACCACGTTGTTCGCGTAGCTGCTTGACGGTATCAAGGATTCGCCGGCGGCTTTGTGGATCAATCCCAACCGTCGGCTCATCCATATATACGACCTGTGGATCATGGAGCAGTCCGGCAGCTATATTGATACGCCGCTTCATACCCCCGGAATAGGTCTCGATCCGATCAGATTGGCGGTCGCTTAGCTCGACAAAGTCGAGCATTGCGTCGACTCGGTGATTGAGGTCCTTCCCACTTAGCCCGTACATCCGCCCGAAGAATTCCAGATTCTGGCGTGCGTTTAATGTTGGGTACAGTGCTATCTCCTGAGGGACGACGCCGAGCAGGCGCTTGGCTTGAAGGGGTTGGTGTGTGATTGAGTAACCCCCGATGAAAGCATCTCCCCGCGTAGGTTCCAATAGCCCGCTGATCATTGAGATCGTGGTCGTTTTACCAGCTCCATTCGGACCAAGCAGGCTGAAGATCTCACCCTTGCCTACTGTCAGGTCGATGCCCTTTACAGCTTCAACCTCCGAACCGTTCGACCGAAAAGTCTTAGCCAGATCTTTCGTCTCAATTATTACGTCCATGGTGTCCTCCTTGTGGAATTAAATTCATTTTAGACATATCGTTCTCCTTTCAAATTTCAACTCTTTGTAAGTTTAATATTACTACGCAGGTTAGAAGCCATATTCAGGCTAGATAGTATAGGTAATTCTTGATTTGACTGGTGGTGCATGTGTCTCTACGTTGCCGGGTTGGTGCCGGAACGAGGATCGGCGTATGGTAGTTATCATTACAGTAATTGGCGCGATGATGTAAGCGCATTAGAATTCCTCTCTTTGAAACCGCCAGATAGCGACCGTTGTAAAAAGAAGACACCCTATCAAGCTGCCAATCAGCGGCATCATAGTTG
>JBAPSY010000345.1:0-3795 GCA_049281855.1 Anaerolineales bacterium | reverse complement strand
CACGTGCCTGGGTAACGTTTGGCAGCCACGGCTTTCCTACTCACGGGTTAGACCGCTTTCAGATCGCAGCTCCGGAAGGATTTTCAGCCTGTCGTTCTGCCCCGGCTCACACCATTCCCGGGGTCGCTGTCAGGGAGCCAGGCTTACTCGTTTCCATCTTCGCTTTTAAATGATCGGTTGGCGCGAATTATCCCATAAATAGGGGGATTGGTCAATTGGGGATTAAGGATAAGCCAATTAGGGTTTAGTAAGTGGGCAATTCGGGATCAAGCGATATCGAGAAAATCACTCGAATTAGTATAGAAGGGTCATCTCGATAACAGGTTGGCTTATTATGGATTTAGAAATTTGCTTACTATATGCTCTTGGCTATCCATATTCAAGCATTAAGTTCCATAAAATGAAACCGGCAAACATGCCGGTTTCATCTTTAGCTAATTATGATTTGTTTGGATTGTTCATCCATTCAGACGACCTAATTAGGTCGTTGGTCTATCGATTCTATATATCCTCTTCAATTTGATTGACTGAGACTTTGTAAATTAGCTTAGACGGCGCCTCCTTTCCTATTCCATCATCGTATGAAACTAGAAAGAACCAAAAATTGAAGACACCTCCTTTACTTATATGTTTTCAATTGCTCTTGATCCTGCAGTTTAACCAATAATGTAAATAAACCTAATAAAATAATTATAGCAAACGATAAAAAAAAGTAAATGACAGAATTGAAAGGATGCTTAACACTAACATCCAGAACGATTGGATCTCAGCGCAATAACTTTCATTTATAACCACCTGGGTCACAATGCAGGTGGTGTTAGGGTTTTGAGTAAAGCTTGAAGCTTCTTCAGCAGGCGTACCTAAAGTCTGTCGGGCGTGAGGGATTTATATACCTCAGCAAGGATATTGACTGGGATGGACGGTGTGAGGATTAAGTTTTAGCTAGATTACACCTTGCTAATCCACCCAAACAGCTTGGACACCAGGTAAGGTAGGATCATACACAGCAGGAACATGAGGATCGCCAGCTGGATATTCATGCCGTGTTGGTGACTCCTGTAGGACATCACCAATGAGAACAAGTACGGCACCCCGGCCAGGTTAGCCAGCCCTGCGCCAAGTTGCAGGATGAACCGCAGCCTGGGAAACAGCAGTGAGATGAAGCCATAGATCATGATCAGCCCGGCGGAATGGAACAATATCTCAGCCAGCTTGAACCACATCCCAGCCTGGTTCATCACTTGTGGAAAGGGGGTTTGGAATTCGATCTGTAAGGCGGGTAGCTCTTTGCGCAGGGTGAAGAAGATCAGGATCAGATCGATCAGCGCAATCCAAAAGGCGATCCTTGGGGTGGTGGATTGACTCTTTCGTTCCATAGTTACCTCATCTAACTATATGAAAGGAATGTAATTGTACCTTAAAGTGCAAGTTATATACCACTTAAATCAGATTGGCAGTGGGCGGGTGTAAAATTAGGGGGTCAAAATTGAAGCAAATCCTTCAACATGGTGAGCATACGATGGCCTTCATTTCCTTCCTACTGATGCAGCTGATGGCTGCCTACACTGTTCTGGTCGAACCTTTCCTGCGCACCAACTTCTACCGCATGCTCAAGAAGCAATTGAATATCGAAGCCACTGCCCGCATCCTGTTCTATCGCACCCAGATTTTATGGGAGTGGAGCTGGGTGGTGGTGCTGGTCGTGATTGCGATTCCCATTCCTGAGCCACTCAAATGGATGGGTCTCACCATGCCCAATCAGTTTGGGTGGATCATCCTGGCGGCACTGCTCCTGGGGATTGGCTTGTCCACATTTCTGCTCAGGCGCAACCCGCGGGCGATGGCAGCCATGCAGCGCAGTATGGAAGCGTCTTCCATCTTGCTGCCATCCACCTCCAGGGAACGCAAATGGTTCGCCGCCACTGCCATCACCGCCGGCATCTGCGAGGAGCTGCTTTACCGCGGCTTCTTGATGCACTATTTGCCTTCAACATTCCCCGCCCTGGATTGGCTCACCGTTTCGATCCTATCCGGGATCATCTATGGGCTCAGTCGTGCCTATCAAGGCATGAAGGGCATCACGCAGACGGCGCTGACCGGGTTCAGCTTTGCCATCGTCTTCTACCTTGGTGGCAGCCTACTGCCTGCCATGGTTTTCCACGCCCTGGCAGAATTACGCACGCTAATGCTGTGGCAGCCGGAAGAAAAGGGGAAGAAATCCAAGTGAGGTGCCCTGAAAGCTGATATGAAAAAAGATATCCCGCTCTTGTTCACCACACGCATTATTCGCATGTTCGGCTACGGGTTTTTATCCGTCGTGCTGGCCTTATACCTGGCACAGCGCGGCTTAAGTGAGGGGGAGATCGGCTTGCTGCTTACCCTCACCCTGGCAGGCGACGCTGCCATCACTTTGTGGATCACCACTTCCGCTGACCGGTTGGGCAGGCGCAGGATGTTGATTTTTGGGGCGGGGTTGATGATTATGGCAGGTGTGATTTTTAGCCTGACGGGCAACTACATCCTTCTGGTGGTGACGGCGATCATCGGAGTGATCAGCCCCTCGGGGAACGAGATTGGTCCATTTCTTTCCATTGAACAGGCTGCCCTCTCTCAGCTGTTGCCCGATGAGAAGCGCACTCAAACTTTCGCCTGGTATAACCTGGTCGGTTCATTCACCACTGCCACGGGGGCTCTGGTAGGCGGCGGGCTGGCACAGCTGCTGCAGGGAACGGGTTACACACCCTTGAATTCATACCGGGCAGTGCTGCTTGGGTATACCCTCATCGGAGTCGTGCTGGCAGACCTGTTCCTGCTGTTCTCGCAAGCGGTGGAGGCTCCCAAGCTGGTTGAGGCCATTCCGATCCAGCGCAGGCTTGGGTTGCATAAGTCACGCGGGGTCGTGCTCAGGCTTTCCAGCTTGTTTGCACTCGATGCATTTGCTGGTGGTCTGGTGGTGCAAAGTATGGTGGCATACTGGTTCAACATCAAATTTGGCGTCCAGCCAGCCGTGCTGGGGAGCATCTTCTTCGGTGCCAACATCCTGGCAGGTGTCTCTGCGCTCTCCGCAGCCTGGATAGCCAAACGCATCGGTCTGATCAACACCATGGTGTTCACCCACATTCCCTCCAATATCCTGCTGATCCTGGTGCCGCTCATGCCCACTTTGCCCCTGGCGATCACAGCACTGTTGCTCAGGTTCAGCATCTCGCAGATGGATGTGCCCACGCGCCAATCGTATACCATGGCGGTGGTCAGCCCTGACGAGCGCTCAGCTGCCATGGGAGTGACGAGCATCGCCCGCTCCGTGGGAGCGACCCTCTCGCCTGCCATCACCGGGCAGCTTTTGGCGGTATCCAGCCTGATTGGGGCACCTTTTATCATTGCCGGTGGGATGAAAATCATTTATGACCTGCTGGTTTGGAGAGGCTTCCGGGCGGTGAAACCGCCGGAGGAAAAGTGAGCCTCAGCTTCCGTTGGTTGGGTGTGGCAGGGGTGATGCTGAAAGCTGGCGGGCAGGTGCTGGCACTTGACCCGTTCTTTACTCGCCCGTCTCTCGTACAGATGCTGCGACCAGTGAGTCCAGATCCGTCCCTGGTGGCTAAAAAGCTGCTTGAATGCAATGTGCTGTTGGTAACCCATCCCCATTATGATCACCTGCTGGATGTGCCGGAGGTACTGCGTCACACCGGGGCGGCTGCTTATGGATCTCCGAACACCTGCCAGCTGCTGAAGCTGCTGGGGGTTCCACAAAAACAGGTGAACGAGGTGCAGGTTGGAGATAAACTGTCACTGGGG
>JBAPSY010000344.1:0-44064 GCA_049281855.1 Anaerolineales bacterium | reverse complement strand
ATCTACGCGAAGGTGATGCAAGGCCATTGCAACGCGTGTTTTATCACAACGCCATGGATGTGGTTTCATTGGCAGCATTGTTGAACCATACATCATCACTGCTCGAAGATCCATTTCCCCGGCAATCGAGTGAAACTATCGATTTGGCAGCCGTCGCAAGGCTTTTGGATGACTTAGGGCATACTGAAAGAGCCACCGAATTGTATGAGACTTGTTTAAAAGCAGAGCTTCCAGAGGATGTATATAACGACACGCTATTACGCCTTTCAATGCTCCATAAGCATAACAATAATTATGGAGCAGCAATTCCATTATGGGAGCAGGCTGCTTCACGTAGAAGAATTTATGCTTACGAGGAATTAGCCAAATACTACGAGCACCATACCGAGGACATTGAAATAGCCCTCAAGTGGACGCGAGAAGCTTTAGAGTATCTAGATTCTATGGACCTTCCTAGCCTTGAAAAAATGCAATGGAAACCGGAATTCATGCACCGTTTGCAACGCTTGCAGCGGAAATTTAAGGCACAAGAGGAATCGAGAGAGTTGGATAAAAAAGACGAAGTAGAGGGCGATTATTGATTAACAACCTGCGCTGGGGGAAGAATTCTGAATATAATAAGCACAAATCCCTCCCCAGCGCCCCTAATAATTACTTATTGAGCAACTGTATTTAATCTGACAAGCGCTTAATCCAATGCTTTTAGCTGCTTTTTTAAGTTTTCTACAGTCTCTTGATAACCAGCTAATTTATCCCTCTCTTTTTGAACAATTTCCGCGGGAGCTCTTTCTGCGAAGGAGCTGGCGAGTAATTTCTCCAGTCGGGTAGCTTGACCCAGTGCTTCAGCCAGCGCTTTATTCATCCTTTTTCGCTCTTCGCTGGTATCCACCAACCCTTCCAAAGGTAGATAGATTTCCACGGGTCCAATGGCCAGGGCAATTTCATCCTCTTTTTTAGGAGGTAATTTCGTGGTGATCTCAAATTTTTCTGGATCGATGACAGCTGATGCGGAAATAAATTTCTGTTCTTGCTTAAATATCTCTGTCTTATCGGCTCCTCCGATATATGCTGAAATACGACTTCTCGCATTTACATTCTTTTCCGATCTAATATTTCTTATAGCACGGATGGAATCCTTAATTAGATTGAAATTCGCGATGCTTTCATCCTCCCAGCCTTCTACCGGCCGTGGTTCCGGCCAGGATGATATGATCAGACCTTCAGCCCATTGCGTAGCGATGGATGAAAGAGGAGAATCCAGCAACGACCTACGCAGGTAACCCCAAATCTCTTCAGTGACGAATGGAATGAACGGATGGAGCATTCGCAGGCATAAATCTAGCACACGAACCAGTGTAATATCAGTATAGTAAGGACGATCGCCCCCCTCATCTAGCTGGATTTTCGCCTTTTCCAGGTACCAGTCAGCAAACTCACTCCAGAAGAAATCATAAATTTGGCGACCGGCTTCACCATACTGGTAGGATTGAAACAAACGCTCTACGTCACGGACAAGCTCCTGAACCCGGGCCCAAATCCATGAGTCAGCCAGGGTCCATTCCGGTTCTGAAGTTGGACCTGCATTCACTTTATCCAAACTAGTGAGGATAAAACGGCTGGCATTCCAAACCTTATTTACAAAATTGCGGTTAGGTTCCACCTGCTTGATGCTGGCGTTCATATCCTTGCCAGGAGTAGAACCCACCAACATAGTAAATCGCAGGGCGTCCGTCCCCATTTCATCCATGATGGTCAATGGATCGATGATATTGTCGTAGGATTTACTCATCTTCCTGCCATGCTCATCGCGGATGATGCCATGCAGGTAAACCTGGCTAAAGGGGATCTTTCCGGTGAATTCGAGCCCGAATATGATCATCCTGGCCACCCAGAAAAAGAGGATATCGTACGCAGTCTCTAACATGGTGGTCGGATAAAAATATTTCAAGTCGGAAGTCTCTTCGGGCCAACCAAGGGTAGAGAAAGGCCACAAGCCAGATGAGAACCAGGTATCCAAAACATCCAGGTCCTGATCTATGTTGGTACTCCCACAGTATGCACAAGCAGTTGGATCGGTCCGGCTGACAGTCACCTCCTGGCAATCTTTGCAGTACCAAACCGGAAGACGGTGACCCCACCACAGCTGGCGTGAGATGCACCAATCCTCAATATTCTCTAGCCAGTTGTAATAGACTTTGGTGAAGTGCTCTGGAACAATCCGAATCCAGCCGGAACGAACAGCCTCAAGGGCCGGTTTGGCCAGTGTTTCCATACGCAGGAACCATTGGAGAGAAATCATTGGCTCGATCACCTCACCTCCGCGTTGGGCGCGAGGGATATTTATCATGTAATCCTCTTCTTTGATCACCAGCCCTGTTGAGCGCATATCTTCCCATAGTTTCTTACGACACTCGAAGCGATCTTGCCCCTGGTATGGCCCGCCATTCTCGTTGACATGAGCGTCTGTATCCAGGATGGAGATGATTTCCAAACCATGCTTTTGACCGATTTGATAGTCGTTTGGATCGTGCCCAGGGGTAATCTTTAATGCTCCAGTTCCGAACTCGCGGTCCACATAGGCATCTGTGATCACGGGAATCTCACGACCCAAGATGGGCACAACCACCTTCCGGCCAACGTATTTTTGATAGCGTTCATCTTCTGGGTGAACAGCTACAGCAGTGTCACCGAGTATAGTTTCAGGGCGTGTGGTAGCTACAGGAATATATTCATTCGGGGAGTCTGCCAACATATATTTAAAGTAATATAGCTTACCTGGCTCTTCGAAGTACTCCACCTCCAGGTCAGATACTGCGGTTTTAAGCCCAGGAGACCAATTGATCAGGCGGGGACCACGATAGATCAAGCCTTTTTCATATAAACGAACAAAGGCTTCACGCACAGCACGCGAGAGGCCAGGATCCAGGGTAAAGCGCTCACGAGTCCAATCACAGGAGGCACCTAGTCGGCGGATCTGGCTGGTGATGATGCCACCGTACTTCACTTTCCATGCCCAGGCGCGTTTTAGAAACTCCTCCCGTCCGACCTGTTCGCGGCTGAGTCCTTCGAGCCTTAGAGCTTTCTCAATTTGCAAATGGGTCGCTATGCTGGCATGATCGGATCCTGGCACCCAAAGGGTAGGCATCCCTTTCATGCGGTGATAGCGGATCATCAAATCTTCCAGGGAGACAAATAGGGCAGAGCCCAAATGCAGCTCGCCGGTAATATTAGGTGGCGGTATCGAGATAATATAAGGTTTCCGTTTAGGGTCAAAGCCAGGTTTATTGGGGTCATTAGACGGCTGAAAATATCCCTGCTCCTCCCACCATTGGTATATTCTTCCTTCGGTGGATTTAAAATCATATGCTTTTGGTAAATCAATTGTAGTCATCTCTGTCTCCTTCAACTATTAGTTATTAAACAAAAATCCCTTCGCCTATATGAGGACGAAAGGAATTACCTTCGCGGTACCACCTCATTTCACAAGGATTACCTGGTGCACTCACCACTGACGATCATCAGGGTTACGCAATAACGGGCTTACCCGTGTCGGTCTACTCAAGCCTAATCAGGCATTTTCTTCGACATGTCAACCAGGCGACATTCAGTGGGATTTGCCGAGGGAGGTTTGCAGCCAATGACCTCACCTTCTCTGACAGCGCATCAACCACCTACTCCTCCTGGTCATGCTTCTTTTATAAATTTCAACGATTATACTCATATTTTCACCACCCGTCAATAAACAGTAAAGCAATTTGTCCCAGAACTCATGACAAATAGACTTGACTTTTAGGTTTAATTTGTGCTATCCTACAGCACATTGTGGATAGAGTAAAGTGATAAAACAATTTTTCTATATCACCACAGTATAGTTGGATATATCGGATTTTCAGGATAGGCACAAATGCAACGTGAGCGTGTTGCTGATAATGTTTTTTATTTCCAAAGTGATGTATATGCCCAGGTGACTGCAGGTGCAGTGATCGGCCCAAATTGGGCTGTGGTCATAGATACACTGGCAATCCCCGATGAGACATTACAGATCAGGGATTTCATTGAGCAAGAATTAAATCTTCCAGTCAGATATGTCGTCGATACTCATTACCATGCAGACCATGCCTGGGGAAATTGCTTTTTCCCAGGGGCCACGATCATCGCCAATACTCTCAGTCGGAAACAGCTAGCTTCAAAAGGACAACTATCTCTCCAAGAAGCGCGTAAACAAAATCCTGCATTCCGAAGGGTAAAAATTGTCCTTCCTCAGTTGACCTTTGACGAAAGCTACCTCATACTAAGAGTTGGAAAGAAAACCTTATCGATGTTTCCATTACCAGGTCCGTGTGCCGATAATATTGGCGTGCTGGTTGAGGAAGATCGGGTCCTGTTTGCTGGTGATGCGTTTATGCCGCTTCCATATATCGTGGATGGAGATATCGACGACACAATCGCATCCTTAAAGAGAATTAGTAAAATGGGCTTGGAAAATGTCGTTCCCGGACATGGAGATATTGTCCTAAGGGGAGAGATTGATGGAATGGTTAAAGAAAATCTGGCTTACCTGTCAGCGCTTCGGAAAGGGGTTCGCAAGGCTGCTCGCCGAAAATATCCCCAGGAGATTTTATCAGAAATTGGGGTTGAGGAGTGCGGGAAAAGTCGGGTTTTAATCGGTGGTTTGGCTGAAGAGCTTCATCGCCGCAATTTGCGTGCATTGTATTACCAAATGTATGGAGAGATGCCTAAAGCCAATCCGAATGATGATGTAACTGATTACTCATACGAAGAAGATAGATAGTAATCTCCTACTGATTGACTTTTTGCTTTTTTGCTCGTAGCCCAACGAGACGTTCCTTCCCCTCAATAAGGCGTTTAATATTAGGCTTTAGTGACCAAGCTAAAGCCAAGAATGCCAATAGCCCATACAACGCATACTGCCATGGGTTGAGACCTAACCAGGCTCGATATGCAAAAACCAAAGTGGATATTAGGGCAACGCTCATCGTAGTGATGGATGCATATCCTCCGAATAAATAGATTAATCCACCCACCGGAACGATTACAAATAAACTCGGCAGCCATAATCCAATCGAGCCTCCCAAACAGGGGGCACCACCTGCGCCGCCGCGAAATCGTAGATGACCTTTTTCATTACGTTCGATCATGAAAGCAGAATAATTGTGACCAATTATTGAAAGGAATGGAGCCAGCACTTCCAACCAGACGTGGTTCCCGGCAATTAATGCGTGACTAAAAAATACTGCACCAACCCCTTTTAGCACATCAAATAATGCGGTTGCCAATCCGGCCCACACCCCTGCTGCCCGCATGGCATTCGTACCACCAGTTCGACCACTCTCCACAGAGCGGATATCCTTTCCAGTGGATAATTTTACAATAATCAATCCGAATGGGATCGAACCGATTAAATATGCTAATAATAGTACACCAATACTAGAGAGAATCACCATATTAACTTGTTCTTCCTTTGACGCCTTTGGCTAACAATACAACACACAATATATTACTTAGTTACTTATTTGTCGAGATGATCACCGGCACCTCACCAGTACCAGCCTGAGAATGCATCAAATATCCACGACAGTGCCATTTATTGGCATCTTGATACCAAATCAAATAGACAATTCCTTGAAAAGTAAGTTCATTATAATCGGTAACTGATGGGCTATTTATACCATGCGGATGTGAATGATAAACCGCCAATACTTCCCATCCTTTTTCTTCGACCAGGAGAAACGCTTTGAGTTGTTCTTCTGGATCCATACGAAACCGGAATTCATCATGAAGAATATTTGTGATCGGTATGACCAACCTGGATTGATTCCCCTCACCAGCTACAATACCACAGGCTTCTTCGGGGGTCTTGGCTGAGACATCTGCTTCCATCTGCTCCCAATGGTCTGGGGTTAAAACTATTCCTGGTGATAAAGCATTCATCGGATTATGAATGCTGCCCCCCACGCAATGAGAATACTGAGAATAGGCTCAGAAATTACCTGGCGAAAAGGTTTTTCTTCAATTAGATTACAGAACAAGCATATCAATGCATAAGATGGTCCGAGCAAGACAAGCCCAAACGCTATCGGTGTGAGAGGCCAATAATTGAAAGCAGCTGTGATTTGGCCAATCACGAAGGCGATTATAGCAGATTCATAGATGGTCCATATGCCATGTAATCGCAAGTTTGTTACCCTGAGGCTGACCAACCAAGCAGCAAAAACCAAGGGGGGTATGTTGTACAGCAAACGAACCCCACCGGCACGCAAAGCTCCGGCTAACAGGAGAAATATTGCAAAAGACACCGCTGAGAGTGCTGCACTTGCTAATGGTAAGTGAATATCCTGCGGGTCGACTGCAATGTACTCAGCGATCAATACCAACACGAGAATGAATGCCCCGCTGATAAGCCCTATCCACCATCCAATTCCAACCGGCACTCCTCCAAGTGGGATCCCAATGACCAATGCCGTTAGGGCGGGTAAGATTGCGTGTTCCAACGAATGCTTTCCCTGAGCAGCGGGATGCTCGCGCATAAGCCAATTAGCTCCTGCAGCGGTCATGCACGCCACAAGCAGCGACGTGACCATATTGACATTGACATTGAACTCGATATATAAACCTGGGAACTGACTTGATATCTGCCAACTTGGTAAGTCGATAAATCTCTCAAGGGTGTAGGCCAATACGATCATTGCCGACAAAACACTCAAGTGTTCTATATTCGGAAGATTTTGTTTGCGCACCTCAGCTTGCATGGTATGATTTTACTATTCCTCGGATAAATCACCAAGAAGTAATATTTCCTTGACGTTTTACTATCAATCGCTTAGGATTATTAAATAGAGGGTGCTATGAGAATCGGCATGATGGCTGATATCTATAAGACACAGGTAAGTGGGGTTACCAATACCATCGCATTAATTAAGCGTTGGTTGGAAAAAGAGGGTCATGAAGTATTTGTTTTTACCTTCGGGGATGATGAAATCATTGATAATGAAAAGAATATCATTCGCACGACCGGCGTACCTGTCGTGGATACGGGCATTTATCTTAATCTCCGCTATAACCGACAGGCAAGACATTTGCTCTATACCATGGATATTGCCCATGTTCACCATCCCTTTGTAAGTGGTTCGCTTGCAATGCGCTATTGTGTTCCCAGAAATATTCCAGTCGTCTTTACCAACCATACCCGTTATGACTTACTAGCTCAGGCATACCTGCCCATCCTCCCTGATACTATAGGTGATGCAGCCTTAAAGGCTTATTTATCTCCCTTTTACCGAGCATGTGACCTGGTGATTGTCCCATCACCGAGTATGCGTCAGGTCTTGGAAGAGCATTTTGGTTTAGTCACACCTGTAGAAGTGATCCCAAATGGACTGGACCTGACCCCCTACCGGGCGGATATCCAACCCATTGACCGATCTCTGTTTGGTTTTTCAACCAATGATGTCGTTTCCATCTATGTAGGGCGACTATCACCAGAAAAGAATTTATCCTTACTTCTCAGGGCATTTTATGGTGTAGCAATGACTTATGATCATGTCCGTTTGCTTGTGGTTGGAGACGGCCCTGAGAGGGAAAATTTAGAAGCTCAAGTTAAGCATATGAATATCGGAAGGAAAGTATATTTTACTGGGATGGTCGAATATAAAGAAATTCCGGGATATCTGGCTACTTCAGATATTTTTGTGACCCCTTCCAGTGCCGAGACATTTGGATTATCAACGGTTGAAGCAATGGCTGCAGGACTACCAACCTTGGGGATTGATGCACCTGGAACTGGTGACATTATTGAAGATGGAATTACAGGTTTGGTCACGACGGATGACCTGGCAGTTTTTACTGCTAAACTAGTCCTTCTCTCAACCAATCACGAGCTCCGGAAGGTAATGGGACGGCAAGCTGTTCAAGAATCAAAGAATTATGATATCCAAACCACAACAAGCATTTTAGTTCAGCATTACCAACAACTTGTCGAAAAATCCAAACGACGTAAAAAAGGTGTATATTATAAACTCAACCGTTTTCTAGACAGGTTTCAATGAAATCTGTTCGGCGTCAATCATTAGGCCATCTCGGTGAATCCATCGCTGCGGCTTTCCTCGAAAAAAAAGGCTATACCATCTTGGAACGGAATTGGCGCACACCTTATGGTGAAATTGATCTAATCGTCCTTCAGAACGATGTGATTGCCTTCGTGGAGGTTAAAACTAGAGCGAGCAGCTCTTTGGGACCTCCTGAAATATCGATTACGCCCCGAAAAGAGGAACATATGCGCTGTGCAGCTGAGCATTTCATTCAGCAGCACCCAGAGTTGATCAATGATTGGCGCATCGATGCAGTCACAATTCAGATGCAAGCTAATCAATCCCCTCCATTAATTGACCATTTTGAAAATGTTATCGCTTGAGAAGCCTCTGCAAGATTTAACCAAGAAAAATGAAAAGAAAAAAATCCCACTCATTGTGATTCTTGGTCCGACTGCAGTAGGTAAGTCTGAGTTCGCTATCCAGCTCGCAGAACGATTTGATGGAGAAATTGTCTCAGCTGATTCGAGATTGTTTTATCGAGGAATGGACATTGGCACCGCGAAACCAACCATTCAGGAGCGGATGCGTGTACCCCATCATTTGATTGACGTTGCTGACCCGGATGAGATTTGGAACCTTGCTTTATTCCAGTTGGAAGCCAAGAAAGCAATTCATAATATATATAGGAATCATCACCTGCCATTCCTGGTAGGAGGCACGGGACAATTCGTGCACTCAATTATTAAGGGTTGGATGATCCCTTCTGTGGAGCCTAATCCCATCCTGCGAGAGGTGCTTAATCGATGGTCTAAAAAGGTGGGACCAGCTGAGTTGCATACAAAACTCGCAATTTTAGATCCGATTGCAGCAAACTCCATTAATTTCACCAATGTCCGCCGCACTGTTAGGGCATTGGAAGTGATTCTTTCCACCGTAAGGCGTTTTTCAGACCAAAAAGCAAGGGGGGATCCGTTGTACGATCATCTATTGTTGGGATTAACCCTCCCTAGGACTGAGCTATATCAACGCGTTGACGACCGGATCAGCAGAATGATCAATTCCGGTTTTGTTGATGAAGTCCATCGATTATTAGCCTCAGGCTATTCACCAGAATTACCGACATTATCAGCTATTGGGTATGGTGAGTTGGTTGCTTATATCCAAGGAAGGATCACCTTGGATGAAGCAATAATGTTAATTAAACGCCGGACAAGAATTTTCGTCCGTCGTCAGGCTAACTGGTTCAAAGAAAACGATCCCGATATTCACTGGTTTCAAGGTAGTCAGGATACGATGGTAGAAATGGAGAAATTGATCGGAAATTGGCTCATAACACATAAATGGGATATAAATTCGTAAGAATTATCTTGATATTTACTAATTCATCGATTTTCTAATTGACTTTCATGCCAGAAAATTCTATACTAATAACATATTAATCAACCATTCGCCCTAAGGAGGAAAAAAATGGAAGACCGTCCGTGGTATAAGCTCTACGATAAAGGCGTACCTCAGCATATTGATTACCCTGCTACTCCGTTATTTGGATTACTAGAAGAGTCAGCTCGAAAATATCCGGATAGCCCATGTACCATATTCAAGGGGGCTGTAATCACGTATCGTGAAATGAATGAGCTAACCGATCAATTGGCAGCTGGGATTGCTTCGCTTGGCATAAAAAAAGGTGATCGGGTTGGCATTTTTATGCCCAACACGCCTCAATTTGTGATCACTTTTTTCGCCATCCTGAAAGCGGGGGGAGTAGTGGTGTCAGTCAATCCTCTCTATAGTGCCAGGGAGATCATTCATCAGGTGAACGATGCAGGAATCGAGATCATGTTTGTGATGAGCAATTTTTATAAGCTCGTTAAACAAACTCAACCCGATACAAAAATCAAGAAAATCGTTGTTTCCAACCTTAAAGAGTATCTACCACCTATTCTGGCATTATTATTTGGTCTTACAAAGGAGAAAAAAGGTGGTTTTAGGGTTGAGTTAGCCTCAGGCGATATCTGGTTTAAGGAATTGATCGCCCACCACAAACCCGAGGAACGCCCTAAAATTGATATAGGTCCTGAAGATATCGCAATTTTCCAATATAGTGGTGGTACCACCGGGATTTCCAAAGGGGCAATTGCACTTCATCGCAACCTGGTCGCGAATGCACTGCAGGTTCGCAGTTGGATGACCAATGCGGTAGATGGGAAAGAGACTGTTCTAATGGCTATACCCCTCTTCCATGTATATGGAATGGTAGCCGGTATGTTATTTGCCATTCGAACTGGTGCAGGAATGGTCATGATTCCTAATCCACGTGATATAACGGACGTTCTCACCAGCATTCAAAAGTACAAAGCGTCCATATTCCCCGGCGTCCCGACCCAGTACAATGCCATTAATGTCAATCCAGATGTTATCGCTGGAAAATATAATCTAAGCTCGATCAAAGGGTGTATTTCCGGTTCTGCCCCGTTAATGCGGGAGACCAAAGAGAAATTCGAAGCATTAACCGGTGGAAAACTGGTAGAAGGTTACGGATTATCCGAAGCCCCTACTGCAACGCATTGTAATCCATTATTTGGAGATATCCGCACCGGCTCAATTGGCTTACCATTACCAGACGTAGACTGCCGTATCATCAGCCTGGATGATGGCGTCACCCAGCTTAAACCCGGCGAGGTTGGAGAATTGTGTATTCAAGGACCACAGGTGATGAAAGGTTACCACAATATGCCCACCGAGACAGCCAACACCTTGCGGGATGGATGGCTCTATACTGGTGACATAGCCAAGGTGGATGAGGATGGATATTTTTATATAGTCGACCGGAAGAAAGAATTGATCAAACCAGGCGGATATCAAGTCTGGCCACGCGAAGTGGAGGAAGTGATTTCCTCATATCCGAAAGTGCTCGAAGTTGGTGTAGCTGGCGTGGTGGATGCATATCGTGGCGAAACTGTCAAAGCATGGATTGTATTGAAACCCGGTGAGACAGCCACAGAAGAAGAAATCCGTGAATATTGCAAGAAGAATATGGCTCCATTCAAAGTACCCACACAGGTTGAATTTAGGTCTGAGCTCCCCAAAACAACGGTTGGGAAAGTCCTACGGCGTGAGTTGGTAAGGGAGCATATGGATAAATTGGCAGCAAACAAATAGTATTATAGATAGCTAATCAAAAATCCGTCGGAGCGGGTTAAATTTCTCTCCGACGGATTTTAATTTTCAACCTTTACGTACGTGTTAATTTGTTAACCAAAGTTGGTAATAAATCAGGATTGGTTAAGTGGATATGTAATACGCGCCTACCTCGGGCTTCCAAGGCTTCCAGGTCACCCAAGGCTTGACCATGCTCTAAAATGCCAAAACTTAACCCTTCTTCTGGAATTTCTAGGTCATTCTTTGGATCAGTTGTAATTACGAGGAACAAGCCATTATTACTCCCACCTTTATGCAGCTGTCCTGTCGAGTGCTGGAAGCGGGGTCCAAAACCAACTGTGGTTGCCAATCGAGTTTTTGCCCTTACCCATGAGCGCAGCTCCTGCAAGCTGGCAGTGTTCTTCTGATCTCGCATGATGTATGCATTGATGGCGACGTAATCTCCTGGTTTCCCTGATTCGATATATTTACTAATAAGCTTTGTTAATCCCCTGCCATCTGAGGTGAGCTTCCCATATAAGGAAATTCCATCATCTTCCAGTACAGGTTTATTCTCATTAAAACTGTGATGTCCCTGGTAATAAGAGATTTTCTCTACAGTACGATTCTTACTATCCTGCACGTCTGGTTGGTCAAATGCGTCAACCCCTATAATTGAACAAGCGGTGGCAACGGCGAATTCCCATTTGTAAAATTCAGACCCAAACGCATAATTGTCCAGAATATCCTGGTTTAATACTGGATGCCCTGCCTTGCGAAGCAGTTTAACCTTTCCATCATACTTACCTGTGCGTCGCAAGTAAATATAAAGGCGGTCATTTCCATATAAATCAGGATTTGCAGGCACCTCTCCATTGACTGGCAGAATCCCTTTCCCTTGTTTACCGCTACTCTCTGCGATAAGTTGTTCCAACCAGGCTCCAAACGGAGATATTTCAGGGTCAGCAATGATCGTTAATTTATCTCTACCATGTAAGGCAGCTTCACCAAGAATCGCCCCCAAAACAAAACCGGGATTACGTCCATCGGGCTGATTTGCACCACACTCCGATGCCATCCAAGATGCACAGCTGAGTAATTGCGAAACATCGATACCTATTAATGCTGCTGGTACCAAGCCAAAAACGGTGAGAGCCGAGTATCGCCCACCAACATTTGCGTTTGCCAGGAATATCTTACGGAATCCCCGCTCAAATGCCATCTTTTCCAAGGACGTACCCGGATCAGTGATGGCAATAAAATGATCTGGAGCTTTTTTTCCAACTGCACTTTGGGCTCGCTTCCAAAAATAATCGTACATAGCCATGACTTCCGCAGTCCCCCCAGATTTGCTGGAGACAATGAACAATGTTCTTGGGACGGGATTCTTTTGACCAGCACGCAATACTTGTGCTGGGTCAGTTGAATCCAGTATGGATAGTTTCAGCCCAGTGACATCATCTTGAAAAATCAGGCTCATTACCTCTGCGGCTAATGATGATCCACCCATTCCCAAAAGCAATGCATGAGTATAGCCTGCATTTTGAACTTCGGAGGTAAATTTCTTCAACTCAGGCACCAATGCACCGCTTGTATTAGGAGAAGTAAGCCAACCCATCCTGACGTGCACCTCTTTTTGACCCTTAGGGTCATCTGTCCAGAGAGAAGCATCCTTTGAATGGAAACGCTTAAGAAAATCATCTGACTGTAATTGGGCTACCCGTTCGGAGACTGGTTTTGCTAGAGAACCCAGTTCGATTAATGCATCTTCACGTCTTATTTTCACTGTGGCAAGTAATGAATCATAAGCCTCTGAAAATGCTGCCACTCCCTCTTCTTCCAGCTCCTGAGTAACTTTTTGTATCGAAATGCCTATTGCTTCGAGATCAGAAAATGCTTTCCTTGCTTCATCCAAGTCTTTTTCGATAGTTACTTTAACCTTCCCATGATCCCGAAAGGCTTCCAGTGTTTGTGGCGGGACGGTATTGACAGTATGGTTACCAATTAATTCATCCACATACATCGTATCAGGATATGCAGGGTTTTTAGTGCTTGTGGAAGCCCACAATGGTCGTTGCAGTTTTGCCCCCTTAACCTGTAGCTTGCTGAAACGATCACTTTCGAAAACTTTCCGAAATTCCTGATATGCTAAACGAGCGTTTGCGATGGCAATTTTCCCCAATAGTGACTTGCCTATTTGAGCATTACGACCAGATGCTTGGATGACTGGCTCAAGATATTTATCCACCTTTGAATCGATCCTCGAGACAAAGAAAGAAGCTACCGAATTAATGTGGTCGACCGGTTTCCCCGCTTTAATCCTGTCCTCTAAACCTGAGAAATAGGCTTCCATCACATCTTTGTAACGGTCTATAGAGAATATCAAGGTAATATTGATATTGATCCCCGCGGCGATGGATCGGCGGATTGCAGATAGTCCGGGCTCTGTTGCTGGGATCTTGATCATCACATTAGGTCGATTCACAATATTCCATAATCGCTGGGCCTCTGCAACTGTTTTTTCGGTGTCATAGGCCAGTTCAGGCCTGACTTCCAGGCTAACAAACCCATCCCCACCATGTGTCTTGTCGAACAACGGTCTTAATAAATCTGCAACCCTCTTAATATCTTCGATCATCAATAGCTCGAGGATCTTTTTATCTATGTATCCCGCCCATGCCATGGGGATTAATGCAGAGTCATAATCTTTCGATTTTGCAATCGCATGATTAAATATGCTCGGATTAGAAGTTAAGCCCCGGATGTCACCTCGATTAATCAACTCCGCTAATTCACCATTTTCCAGGATCCGGCGTTCCATATAATCGTACCAAAGAGACTGACCCAAGTCAGTTAAATTTGAAATTCTGGAAGACATATTGCCTCCTTTATCTTTATAGTCCAGCTTTCTCTATCTTATATATTTTATTTACCCGACGAACATGACGCTCTTCATTTGAGAATTTTGCATTAAGGAAAGCCTCAACCAATTCCGTTGCTAACTCAGGACCGATAACTCGTGCCCCGAGGCATAATACATTCATATTATCGTGCTCCACCCCCTGGTGTGCTGAGTAAGTGTCATGACAAACTGCAGCATATATCCCTTTAATTTTATTAGCTGCGATGCTTGCACCAACTCCGGATCCGCAAATTAAAATTCCTCGCTCTGCCTCTCCGCTCTTTATTGCAATACCTATTTTCTCAGCGTAATCAGGGTAATCTACACTGACAGTATTATCCGTTCCCAGGTCGATCACAGAATAACCAGAAGTCAGAATACGTTCTTTGATGATATTTTTCAAAGAGTAACCACCGTGGTCACAAGCCAGCGCAATACGCATAATATTCTCCATAAGATGACTTATAATAAGCATTTCGAAGGGTCTTCGTTACCTGTCTATTCGCTATTCTTGATCAAGAGTTGGCGTGTTCGAAGAATGACGTTATCTACAGTCAATCCATAGTTTTCAAAAATGATTTTATATGGTGCAGAGGCACCAAACCGCTCGACCGAGATGCTTCCTCCCATGTCACCCACCCACCGTTTCCATCCCTGTGATACAGCTGCTTCCACCGAAAGGCGCGTCTTTATTTCAGGTGGGAATACCTGATTTCGATATGCCTCATCTTGAGATTCGAATAACTCCCAGCTCGGGAATGAGACCAACCGCACATTCAGACCTTCACTGGCTAATTGCACTCCAGCCTCGGTGATCAGGCACACTTCAGATCCCGATGCCATCAGGATAAGTTCCGGTTTAGAATCACCGATATCAGCCAGAACATACGCCCCTCTACGTAAACCTTCAGCAGGTGCATAGATGGAGCGGTCTAATACGGGAATTGCCTGGCGGGTTAATATCAAAGCAGTTGGAGCATGCCGCCGTGAGATGGCAATTTTCCAAGCCTCAGTCACTTCATTGGCATCTGCAGGACGAATAATAACCAGGTTCGGGATTGCTCTCAAAGCTGCTAAATGCTCGACAGGTTGATGCGTTGGTCCATCCTCGCCTAACCCAATACTATCATGTGTATATACCCAGATACTTGGATAATGAGATAAGGCGGAAAGCCTTACTGCCGGACGCATATAATCCGAGAAGATCAGGAACGTGCCACCATACGGTATGACTCCGCCATAAACAGACATCCCATTGATAATTGCCCCCATACCATGTTCACGAACGCCAAAATGGAAATTCCGACCTTCAGGCGTTTGTTTTTGAAAATCTGGACAATCTTTGATCCAGGTATCATTGGAAGGCGTCAGGTCTGCAGAGCCACCGATTAATTCTGGTAAACGGGATGCAAGTGCATTGATCACCTTACCAGAGGCTGAGCGCGTAGCCATACCTTTTAGATCAGCCGGGAAAATTGGCAAGTCTGCCTCCCATTTCTCGGGCAATTCACCCATCAGGCGTCTTTCCAGCTCTGTATCCAATTGAGGGTATTCTTCCAGATAGGCTTTGAGTTGTTTGCGCCATAAAGTCTCAGCTTTTTCTCCCTGTTTGATTGCCTTTCTAAATAGAGCGAGCACATCTTCTGGGACAAAAAATTTCGGCTCAAGCGGCCAACCCAGATTCCTCTTGGCTCCATCTAACTCTTCCTGACCCGGTGCTTCACCATGAGCTTTGGCAGTATCCTGCCGTGTAGGTAATCCATAACCAATATGTGTGCGGCACGCAATTATGGAAGGGCGTGGATCTTTTTTAGCCTTAGTCATAGCTAGATTTACAGCAGCAGTATCATTCCCATCTAACACTTTTTGCACATGCCAACCATAGGCTTCAAATCTGCCAGCGCGATCTTCAGTGAAAGCCAGGTCAGTGCTGCCATCGATGGAGATATGATTATCGTCATAAAGGTAGATGATTTTCCCCAATCCGAGGTGCCCTGCAATGGAAGCTGCTTCAGAAGAAACACCTTCCATTAAGTCGCCATCAGTGACAATGGCATAAATGTAGTGATTAACCACCTCAAATCCGGGGCGGTTAAATTCAGCTGCCAAATGAGCCTCGGCGATCGCCATGCCCACACCATTGGCAAAACCCTGCCCGAGCGGACCGGTCGTCACCTCAACCCCAGGGGTTAAGCCATATTCGGGGTGACCCGGCGTTTGGCTGCCCCACTGGCGAAAATTCATTAATTGCTCCAACGGGAGGTCATAACCCGTCAAATACAACAACGCGTAAAGGAGCGCTGAGCCATGTCCACCTGAGAGGATAAAACGATCCCGCCCAGGCCACTTCGGATTAGGTGGATTGAAACGTAAGTGACGTGTCCATAGGGTATAAGCCATCGCAGCAGCACCCATTGGCAAACCGGGATGACCAGAATTCGCTTTCTGGACAGCATCAGCAGCCAAAAAGCGAATGGCGTTAATTGCCCGATTTTCCAAGTCAATGGATATTTTCATACGATCCTCCCGAAGTTTAGATTGGCTTATTGTACCGCGTAAGCATTCGCATGGCTGTTACTCATAGAAATATCCGTCACAATTATCACTAGTGGTGTAAATACTTATCCGCTGGTATAGATAATCAGGTTCGACATTAATATAATCAGTAGTCATTAAATGTGTAATTAGTGTGGAAGTTACTTATAACGATTTAAACATCAACACTTTTTGAGCATATTAAAACAATTTCCTTATGTTTTTATTCGCTTCAACCGTAGATTCCTGCTGATTCAGCTTACCTAAGAGGTATATATGACGATAGCCACGACACAAGCCCAGCACCTACATTTCTCAAAGAGGTTATTGCACCCATACCGGCAATCAAATTATCAGCCGCAGATTGAAATCCGAAAAAATACCTCAACGAACTCTTGCGATGATTTTTCCGATCATGGTTTGCCAGGCGGTAACTGTCAAATCTCCTTCATACCCCTGCCAAATCAGTAGAGAAATTGTCAAGAATAGGGCAATCTTCGGACCAATACTCGGAATGAACCAGGATACAGCTACCAACCCCCAAAATGGCAACCGTTCCTGGATGGTAAAGAACATCACCATCAGTTTATATCGCTTCTGTTGAGCCACGATAAGCGCAATATACAATTGAGGAAATTGCCATCCTAGCGTTTGAAGCGCCGGGATAAGACCGATCAGGATAGCTGAATCCGTAAGTTTGCTGACAAATAGGAGTAATACCGTGGAAATTTAGGAGAATCCTAGACCCAATCCGAAAAAACCACCATCAATCACATTTACTATGAAATTGAATGGAAATTTTATACTGTGTTAAATTGCAGCTGGACTCATGGTTGTCACGGTTTGGTAAATCTCCAGCGTTGAAGTGTAGCAATGTGTATTGGGGTTTTGAGCCTGTCATCGAACTCAAAACCCCGATTAAGTAACTTTAAATTATGACAGCCTTAACCACCCCAGGGCATTTTGGAATATTCTTCGAATGCTCGATCAAAAAATTGCTTAAAAAGGCGTTCGTGCCGTCGTTCCCACTGTGAAAGCATTGTCAAGACCTGTTTCGCCTCCCCCTCTGCCTGTGAAGCCGTTGCTTCGTAAAATTCAGCAAAATCCCGTTCGATCAGATACGCCATACGCAACACCGGAAGGTCAGGAACCATTGCCTCAGCAACTGTCTGGTCGATAATTTCCGATTGTGCCCGCTGTGAAAAGAATCCAGCTTGCTCCAGTTTCACCCCATAATCAATGTTCCCTATCAGGCCTTCATTTATAAAGTTGATCTGGTTTTGAATAAAATCGATATGTTTTTGTTCCTCACCTGCCAACTGCTGGAATGCATTCACAGCCGCAGCCTGGCTCAGTCTTTTAGCGTTCTCTTCGAAAAAACGCTTGCCTTCATATTCTCGGCTTAAGGCATATTCATATATTTTGCGAATTTCCATCCTCACCTTCCATTGGAACTTAAACCACCTCAACTTTGACTGCACATACTTTATATTCTGGGATTTTGGCAATTGGATCTAAAGCCGCGATGGTCAGCTCATTTGCCGAGGCATTAGGGAAATGGAAATTGGCAAAAACCATTCCTGGAGGTACTCGATCAGTGATCCAGGCTTCTGCTTCGATGCTGCCACGCCGCGAGCTTACTCGCACAAGTTTATGCCCATCCACCCCCATATGCCGGGCATCATCCGGGTTAATCTCGATCAGAGCTTCGGAATAGATTTCCAGCAAACCTTTAGCCCGGCGTGTCATCTCACCCCCGTGCCAGTGATATAACACCCTGCCTGTGCTCAAAACCATGGGGTAGTCATCGTCTGGCATTTCCGCTGGCGGAATATGATCAATCGGCGCGAATTTCCCCAAACCGCGTGCAAACTGCCCTATATGCAGGATCGGTGTTCCTGGGTGGGTTAAATCCCTCACCGGCCACTGTAGCTGTTCGCCTCGTTCCAATCTTTCATGGCTCACCCCTGCATAGCTTGGTGTCAGCGCAGCCACCTCATCCATGATCTGTGCTGTGTCCGTGTAATTCCAGCCTGAGAACGGCGCCATGCTCACTTGGCGTCTACCCTCCGCAAGCACTCGTTTCGCGAGTTCAGAGATAATCCACCAGTCGGAGCGAGAATCTCCCAATGGCTCGATTGCCTTACGCACCATCTGCACCCTGCGCTCGGTATTGGTAAAAGTGCCTGTTTTTTCAGCAAAGCTCACTCCTGGTAGGAGCACATCCGCATACACGGAGGTCTCTGAAGGAAAGATTTCCTGCAGGACGGTGAATGCACAGGTTTCGAGGCAGTGCCGGATATGTGCAGTGTCCGGGTCGCTCATCACCGGATCTTCACCCAGGATGTAAAGTGCTTTCACCTTATCTTCACCTGCGGCAGGGATCATCTCGGTCACGGTCATTCCAATCTTATTTGGTAAAGTCACTCCCCATGCCGTCTCGAATTTCTGCTTGGCAGCTTCCACAGTTACCGTTTGATAACCCGGATAGACATTAGGCAGGCCACCCATATCACACGCCCCCTGGACATTATTCTGCCCGCGTAATGGGTTCACTCCACCTCCAGGTACCCCAATATTGCCCAGCAGCATCTGAAGGTTAGCCAGGTCCATCACGTTGCGCACCCCGACGATGTGTTGGGTGATGCCCATGGCCCATATTACTGCCATTGGCTTGTTCAATGCCAGGATCTTTGCTGCCTGATATAGCTGATCTACAGGTATACCTGTGATTTCGGCTGTTTTATCGGGTGAGTAATCCTCTACTACCGCTTTGAATTCTTCAAAACCCTCAGTTCGCCTCTCAATAAATGATTTGTCCTCCCATCCCTTCTCTAAGATAATGTTCATCAGACCGTTGATCAAGGCGATATCAGTTCCAGGTTTCTGTCTCAAATGAATGGTGGCGAAATCGACCATATCGATCCGACGAGGGTCAGCTACAACCAGTTTTACTCCTCTTCGAATGACAGCTTGTCGGATCATCGTACCAAAGACTGGGTGTTGTTCTGTGGTATTTGATCCAATGATGAGCATCGCTTCAGCCAGATTGGCGACATCTCGCATGGAATTCGACATTGCCCCTGAACCAAATGAGGTGGCCAGACCGGCCACTGTGCTGGAGTGTCAAAGCCGGGCGCAGTGGTCGATGTTATTCGTCCCAATCACCTGCCTGGCAAATTTATTCATCAGGTAGTTTTCTTCATTGGTGCACTTGGCTGAAGTAAGCACTCCCACGCTATCGGGTCCATGCATGTCACGGGTATCCCGAAGCTTTTGTGCGGTAATATTAAGCGCAGTCTCCCAATCGACTTCGACCCAATCTCCCCGCTCACCATTTTCCCTTCTAACACCTTCCAGTAGATATTTCCGTACCCTGGGTTTTATCAGCCGGTCAGGATGATGGATGTAATCAAAACCGTAGCGTCCTTTCACGCACAAAGCCATTCCATTAACGGGTGCATCTGGGTTCGATGTGACCCCTATCACTCTTCCGTCTTTAACATTCAGATCAAATTGGCATCCCACCCCACAATAGGAACAGGTGGTAGTCACTTTATGGATCTGGTGGGCTCGCCCCAATCCGTAGGATAGCTTGTCGCTTAATGCACCGGTTGGGCAGTATGCTGAGCATTGACCACAGCTTTCACAACGCGCTTCGAGCATAGTCGTATCTGCACCGGCAACAATCTTCTCCTCGAAGCCTCTGAACGCCACCCCCCAAACAAATCGTCCTTGTACCTCTGCACACGCTAGCACACATCGCCTGCATAGAATGCACTTATTAAAATCCACCCGCACAAATGGGTTCGGGTCACTATCCACTTGATATCGAGTACCTTTGCTGCCCCACTTCGGTACTTCCACCTGGTAGTCATATGCCAGGTCTTGCAGCTCACACGCACCGCTTGAGTCGCATACAAGACAGTCCTGTGGGTGGTTCGCCAGCATCAGCTCCAGGGCCAGCCGTCTAGAACGCACCACGCGCTCGCTATGTGTCACCACCACCATTCCCTCCCATACATTGGTAACGCAAGCTGCCTGCAGGAACCGTTGCCCATGTACTTCAACCACACATATTCGGCAGTTCCCCGTTGGGGTCAGATCCCGGTGGTAGCATAATGTTGGGATGGTCAGACCATTTTGTCGAGCGACCTCCAAGAGCATAGTACCCTCAAGCGCCTCGATCATTTTCCCATCAATTGTGAGCCGAACTGTCATACTCGTCATCCTCCAGGATTTATTCAACCTCTACGTTGGGTTCTCCGCCTCATTGAACACCTCACTAAATTGGTAAAGAGCTGAACGCATGGGGACCGGGACGGATTGGCCCAACCCACAGAAAGAAGAGTCGAACATCACCTCAGCCAAGGCATACAGTTCATCCACATCTCCGGGTTTCCCCTCACCAGCCGCCATGCGTGTAAGTATTTCATGCGCCCGATACGTTCCCACCCGGCAGGGGGTGCATTTTCCGCACGATTCCGCTGCAAAGAATTGTAACAGTTCACTCAGGAATGCTACCGGTGAAACCCTCTGATCGCAGATCAGGAAGGCACCCGCTCCGAGGGAGATTCCCTTGGTACCCGAGGCATAATCAATTGGGATATCCATGAGCGACTCAGAGGCAATCGTACCTGCCGCACCCCCCGTCAAAGCAAAGTTAAATATTGATCCCTCACGCATCCCACCGCCGTAATCCTCGATGATTTGCCGTAAGGTTAATCCAAAAGGTGCCTCAAACAAGCCAGGTCGTTTGATGTGCCCCAGGAGCATATATATCTTAGTACCAGGTATGGTTGCTCCGCTGAGCGAACGATACCATTCCGCTCCGTTAAGGATGATCGCCGGGACTGCTGCATAAGATTCAACATTGTTGACCAGTGTCGGTAGTCCATGATACCCATAGGTAGGTGGGTAGGGCGGTCGTGTTCGTGGCTCGCCCCGTTTTCCCTCCAACGACTCGATTAAGGCGGTCTCTTCACCGCAGATATATGCCCCTGCTCCAAGGTGCACATGAATGTGGAACGAAAAATCGCTCCCTTGAATATGTTCCCCTAACCATCCTGCTTGTTCCGCTTCTTGAATTGCACGTTTCAATCGTTCCGCCTGGCTGTCGTATTCACCTCGGATATATATGAATGCTTCTTGAGCGCCACAGGCATAACCCGCCACCGTCATCCCCTCCAGGATTTGATGTGGGTTGGTATCGATCAGCACTCGGTCCTTGAAGATCAACGGCTCCGATTCATCCGCGTTGCACACGACATATTTCGGGGTTCGTTTTGCCTGAGCTACAAATCGCCATTTGCGCCCCACTGGGAATCCCGCTCCACCTCGCCCAGACAGCCCGGAAGCTTCGACCTCACTCAAGACTGCCTCGGGACTGCGTCCTAACACCGCATTTTCTGCCTGGTATGCTCCATGTTCCAGGGCAGAGGCTAATGAATCTGGATTAATAATTCCTGCATTGGCCATCATCACCCGAAATTCCCCATCACGCGGTTGGCTGTAATCCGTTATCTTACCACGCCAGCCTCTTGCGATTTCTGCTGAACTGCCCGGAATCGCAGGTCCGGCTTGTTGCTCATTGACTAACATGGCTGGGGCACGATCGCATAATCCCAGGCAGCTTGTGCGCTGGATTTTCCAATCAGGATTCTCAGCGAAGGCATGTTCAATCGTCTGCCTTGTATCGCCAGCTCCACATAACCAACACACTGGTCCATCACAAACTCGGATGACATTCTTTGCTTTTTCTTTCAGGTTTAGCATGGAATAAAATGAAGCCACCCCATACACATTAGCAGGCGGGGTTCGGATGGCGCGCCCAACATCAGTAATTGCATTGGTTTCCAGGTTATCTCGGTGTTCCTGAAGTGCAGTCAGCATCTCCAGGAGTGCCTCAGGGTTATTCTGGTGCTTATTTACCAGGGCTGTGATCTCTGGGTCAATGGGCTTGTACTTGATGATCTTGTTGGTCATTACGCCTCACTATTTATTTTCTCATCAGCTGGGATGGATAAGAGCCTTTCGGGATGTGCATAAATGGTAAACCGGTCTCGTCGAGCATACCCGATCAGCGTGATACCCAGCTTCTCCGCCATTTGAACCGATAAGCTGCTCGGAGAAGTACGCGAAATCACAAACGTGGCTCCAATTCGCCCTGCTTTTTGGATCATCTCCGAGCTTATTCTGCCAGTGGTTAGGATGATTCTCATTAATGGGTTAATTTGCTCCAATATACAGCGCCCGGCAAGCTTGTCTAGCGTATTATGCCTACCTATATCCTCAGTAGCAATAATGATTTTTTCCCCATCACTCAAGGCTGAAGTATGCACGCCACCCGATTTCCGATACAAATCCTGAGCCCTGCTGAGCAGTTCAATTAAGGTTCCGATTCGCTCTGCTGGTAGCATGCCGCCATTTTGGGATTTCGGCACGCCCTTTCGAAGATTAGAATTTCTAACACTCGTCCTGCCCCCAGAACACCCCGAAGTCCGGATCCATTTTTCCGGTTTTTTTACAGACCGGTTCAGCCAAACATCGATATTATCTTCTCCCGGGCAAACCCGCACACTGGCAATCTCGTCTAAAGACCCTATTATCTCTTCATTGTAAAGAAATCCAACCGCCAGTGCTTTTAAGTCACTTGGGGTGCACATGAATGTCAGCCATGGCTCATTATTAACCATGAGTGTGACAGACTGCTCACTGATAATATTTGTCTGGTACTCATCCCAGCGACCTGCATGATAAGAGATCGTTTTCAAGATTTTACTCTGCATGGGATTTTTTCCAAGTCTTTAATCATCCGCCGGGTAGGCTCGTGCAAATCCCTGCGCTTGCCATTATCATCAATATATGACCACAGGCCTCGAACCGCGCCTACCCCGTTGCCATAA
This sequence comes from Anaerolineales bacterium, assembly GCA_049281855.1. GTDB lineage: Bacteria > Chloroflexota > Anaerolineae > Anaerolineales > UBA4823 > FEB-25. The sequence goes on along the minus strand of JBAPSY010000344.1, from coordinate 20,533 downwards.
TCCTGTCCAAGCGGTCCAGTAGTCTCCTCAACACGAGGGGGTAATCCATATTCAGGGTGACCCGGGGGTTGGCTGCCCCACTGGCAAAAAATTCATTAATTGCTTCAACGGGAGGTCATAACCGGTCAAATACAACAAAACGTGAAGGAGAGCCGAGTCATGTCCACCTAATAAGATAAAACGATCCCTTCCCGGCCACTTCGGATTACGAGGATTGAACCGCAAATGACGCGTCCATAAGGTATAAGCCATCTCATCGGCACCCATTGGCAAGCCTGGGTGACCTGAATTCGCTTTTTGAACAGCATCAGCAGCCAAAAAACGGATAGTGTTGATCGTCCGATTCTCCGATTTTTTGGATATTTTCATACTATCCTCCAGCGCTTCAGATTGGCTTATTGTACCGCGTAAGCACATGCATAGCTGTTTCTCATACTAATACCCGTGACAATTATCACTAGTGATGTATGTACTTATCCACTGGTATAGTTATTCTGGTTCGACAATAATATGATCATCGCGTTTTAGATATTCTATTACTGTCGATGTAATATCTCCTTGGTTGAAAAGTGTATATTTGCGTAATAATGAGACTTTCACCAATTATTGTTCTCAACCACCGGATATCCCGGCCGGATTAATATAAGAGGAGGTTTCTATGGCGGAAGCCACAACACAAGCACGTGCTCCAACCTTTTTTGATCGAGTAGAAAAAGCAACACCTGGAAATTCTAATTTGGAAATGTGCATCCAATGCGGAACCTGCGGCGGTTCTTGCCCATCTGGGGCAGATATGGATCATACTCCCCGTGCCCTCTTTGCGATGATTAAAGCAGGCATGATGAACCAGGTATTGAGTAGTAATACCCCCTGGTATTGCGTCTCATGTTACTACTGCACAGTTCGTTGCCCTCAGGAAGTCCATGTAACAGATCTTATGTATACCCTCAAAAGGTTTTCGATCCAGGAAGAATATTTTCGAAAATCCTCATCAGCAGATGCTCCACCTTTTTCACAGACCTTTATCCATTATGTTGAGGATTATGGTCGTAGTTTTGAATTAGGATTAGCTACATGGTATCACCTCCAATACCATCCACTAGATATGCCGAAAATTATGCCGATGGCTTTGGGTCTACTGCGCAAAGGTCGAATTGATATAACCCCTAAAAGAATTAAAGGAATTGACGGGCTTAAGTCTATCTTGGCAAAAGCCAAAGAGCTGGAGGGTGCGATATGAAATATGGATATTATCCCGGTTGCTCTCTTGAAAAGAGTGCTTCCTCCTATAACGTCTCCACGATGGCTGTTGCCAAACCATTGGGAATTGAATTCCAGGAACTGGATGATTGGAACTGCTGTGGTGCAACTGAGTATATGACCTTAAATCGCATGGCTGCCTACGCACTCATCACCCGCAATCTGGCTTTGGCAGAAAAACAACTCACTAATGGCAAGCAAGTTGTGGCTCCATGCAGCATGTGTTTTCTCAACATGACCAAGGCTGATCATTATTTGGTTGAAGATACGGATTTGGCCAAAAAAGTCAACCTTGCATTAGCAGCTGGTGACTTGCACTATACTCCCGGATCAGTCAGAGCTAGACACTTACTTGAGATTATGATCGAGGATATCGGTCTGGAAGCAATCTCTGCCAAGGTTTCAAAACCTCTTAGTGGATTAAAAGTGGCTCCATATTATGGTTGCTTAATCACCCGACCTGGCTACTTATCAAAATTCGATGACTACGAATACCCCACCTCGCTCGACAGGCTCATGAAGGGACTTGGTGCTACAGTCGTCGATTACCCAATGAAAGCACATTGTTGTGGTGGACACATGACGCAAATCAGCCAGAATGTTGCTCTCGAGCTGATTCGCCAGTTACTTCAAAACGCAGCAGAGTATGAGGCCGACATCATTGTGACCCTTTGTCCCATGTGTCAGCTCAACCTGGATGCTTATCAGGGTGATGTCAATCGGTATTTTAAAACAAAATATCACATTCCGATCTTATACTTCACCCAAATGATGGGTCTGGCTTTCGGTTTATCTGCATCTGAGCTGGGTATCGGGAAAGAGCTAGTGGATGCTCGACCTGCACTTTCTAAAATTGGTGTGCAAGTCCCAGAGCTAGAACCCGCCAAAAAGAAGAGGCCCTCCAAAGAAGAGCTTCCAATGCCGCGCATGCCGGAGGAGAGTTAGCCATGACAGAAAAAATTGGTGTGTATGTTTGTCACTGTGGTAGCAACATCGCCGGCACTGTCGATGTAGCAGAGGTAGCCAAATGGGCTGCAGAAAAGCTCCAGCATCGTGGGGTAGTGATTGCCCGTGACTATAAGTTCATGTGTTCCAGCCTTGGGCAAGAGTTGATCGAGAAGGACATCAAGGAACTAGGGTTGACCCGTGTCGTTGTGGCTGCATGTTCACCTCACTTGCACGAAAAAACATTCCGAAATGCCTGTAAAAATGCCGGACTTAATCCGTACTTGTGCGAATTAGTCTCGATCAGAGAGCAGGTCTCCTGGGTCCATACTGATAAAGTTGCAGCCACCGAGAAATCCAAAGCGATCATCGCCGGTGGTGTCGAACGCATCATCTGGCATGAGCCACTAACCCCACTAAAAGTACCTATTCATCCGGATACTTTGGTCGTTGGTGGTGGCATTGCTGGCATTCAGGCTGCTCTTGAAATTGCAGATGCAGGTTACCACGTATATATGGTGGAACGTGAACCCTCCATCGGTGGGCATATGGCTCAATTTGATAAGACCTTCCCCACTCTGGATTGTTCCGCCTGTATTCTCACCCCGAAAATGGTGGATGTGGGAAACCATCCCAACATCACCCTGCTCACCTGGGCAGAAGTCACCCATGTGGACGGTTATGTAGGTAATTTCCAGGTCACCATTCGTCAGAAATCACGCTATGTCGATACCACGCTGTGCACCGGTTGTGGGATCTGCCAGGAAAAATGCCCGAAAAAAGTAGTCGATGAGGTTTTTGAAGCTGGGCTTGGTTACCGAAAAGCCGTATACGTACCCTTCCCTCAGGCAGTTCCAAAGTTTCCGGTCATCGATCGCGAAAATTGCACCTTCTTCCAGAAAGGAACCTGTAAAGCCTGCGAGAAATTCTGCCCGACCAATGCCATCGATTTTGAACAACAGGAAACCATCATGCAAATCGATGTAGGTCAGATCATCCTTGCCACAGGTTATGACCTATTTGATGCACGGCGTATCCCGCAGTACGGTTATGGTCGCCTGGCAAATGTATTCTCCAACCTGGAGTTTGAACGATTAACCAATGCAGCCGGTCCAACTGGTGGCAAAATCTTCTTGCGTGATGGTGTCACCGTGCCGAAAACCATTGGCATCGTCCATTGCGTGGGCAGCCGTGATAAGAACTACAATAATTACTGCTCCAGCATTTGTTGCATGCAGAGCTTAAAATTTGCCCATCTGGCACACGAAAAAACGGGCGCGGAAGTCTACAACTTCTATATCGACATCCGTACTCCCGCCAAAGCCTACGATGAGTTCTACCAGAGGATCATGGAGGAAGGCACGCATTTTGTGCGTGGTCGTGTGGCTGAAATCACAGATGCGGCCCGCAACCCTGGCGAAGAAGGCAAACTGATCATCCAGGCTGAAGATACCCTAATAGGAAAACAACGCCGTATCCCTGTGGATATGGTTATTCTATCTGCTGGTTTGGAACCACGCCATGATGCCAAGGTAGTAGCACGGCTGTTCGGTCTCTCTTGCAGTGCTGATGGGTGGTACATCGAACGCCATCCGAAATTAGATCCAGTGGCGACGATGACTGAAGGAGTATATATCGCTGGTGTTGTACAAGGACCAAAAGATATTCCAGCCAGCGTGGTCCAGGGTGCTGCTGCTGCAGCGCGTGCACTCGGTAAAATCCAGCAAAAAGAAGTTGCCATGGAGCCCATTCGTGCCACGATCAATCAGGATAAATGCTCAGGCTGCCGCATCTGCAACAATCTATGTCCATTCAACGCCATCCTCTTTCATGAAGATAAAATGGTGTCGGAAGTCAATCCTGCCTTATGCCAGGGATGTGGTACCTGTATAGCAGCTTGCCCCGCTGGGGCTATCACTGGAACGGGTTTCAGCAATCAACAAATCCTGGCTCAGCTTGAGGGGCTCTTACTGCTCAATGTCAAACAGCTTGTGCCAGAACCTGTGCCGGCTTAATAAGGAGAATATTATGAGCGATCAATTCGAACCTGTGATTATCGGTTTCACCTGTAACTGGTGTAGCTATCGCGCCGCAGATATGGCAGGCACAGCCAGGATGAAGTATGCACCTAATATCCGCTTAATCCGCCTGATGTGCTCCGGACGCCTTGACCCAACCTTTGTCCTCAAGGCATTCGCCGGGGGCGCAGATGGGGTCATGATTACCGGCTGCCATCCAGGTGACTGCCACTATGTGGAGCAGAATTACAAGGCATTACGGCGTTTCATCATACTTAAGAAGACTCTGCAGCAATTTGGCGTTGAACCCGGTAGGCTAAAACTGCTTTGGGCCAGCGCTGCTGAAGGTGCCATTTTCACCGATGAAGTCAATAAATTCGTTGAGCAGGTCAGAGAGCTTGGACCATTACAATGGCCGACGAGCGGTGGCGGGCTGGAGAGGATGTTCGCTATACCAGAACACATGCTCGTGAAGGAGGTAACGGCATGAGCACAAACGGAAAACCGAAATTTGCGATGTACTGGGCAGCCGCATGCGGTGGATGCGAGATTGCCGTTCTCAACATTCACGAGAAAATTCTGGATGTCGATGCCAATTTCGAGGTAGTCTTTTGGCCTGTGGCGATGGATGCAAAGTATAAAGATGTCGAAGCGATGGAAGATGGCTCGATCCTGCTGACCCTCTTCAACGGCGCCATCCGAAATGACGAGAATGAGTATATGGCCAAACTTTTGCGCCAGAAATCAAAGTTATTGGTGGCCTTCGGTTCCTGCGCTAATGAAGGCTGTATGCCGGCTCTGGCAAACCTGAGCAATGTCCAGGAAATTATTGACACGGCGTTCACCACACTAACGACTGATAATCCACAAAATATTCGTCCAAACACGAGCTACTCTGTACCCGAGGGTGAGTTGCACATTCCAACCTTGTTTCCAGTCGTAAGGACATTGGAACAGGTGGTACCCGTAGATTACTTCATGCCCGGTTGCCCACCTGAATCTCACCAAATCGCGGCTGTGATCGATCTGGTGATCCAGGTACTACAAGGCAAGGCTGAACTACCTCCCGCTGGATCTGTGATCGGGGCAGGTAGCTCGACGGTGTGTGATGAGTGTCCACGCAAGCGCAATGAGAAGAAAATCAAGAAATTTGAACGCATCCAAAACATTATGATAGATCCGGAATTGTGCATCCTGGAACAGGGTGTGCTCTGTAGTGGTCTCGCTACGCGTAGTGGTTGCACAGCGCTTTGCCCGAAAGCTGGCTCACCTTGCATTGGTTGTTATGGACCTGCAGAAGACGCAGAAGATTATGGATCTCGCCTGATGACCGCGGTTGCCTCCGTGATCGATAGCAATGACCCGGCAGAGATTGAGCGCATCTTCGAAGGCATCCCAGACCCAGTTGGACAATTTTATCGATTCAATCTGGCTGGTTCGTTGTTACGTTTTAGCAAATCCGCGTGGAAAGGATAACCGGAGGAAAAATATATGCAAAGAATATCGATAGATCCCATTACCCGGCTGGAAGGCCATGGAAAGATTGAAATTTTCCTCGATGATGAGGGTAATTTCGCCAACTCCTACTTCCAAATCCCTGAATTACGCGGTTTCGAGCGCTTCTGCGTTGGCAGGCAGGTGGAGGAAGTCCCAATCCTTACCAATCGTATCTGTGGTGTTTGCCCCGAAGCCCATCATATGGCTGGTGCCAAAGCTGTTGATGCTGTTTACCATGTCGATCCACCGCGCACTGCCAAGATGCTGCGCGAACTGCTCTACATGGCTTTTTACTGCACAGATCATACGACCCACTTTTATGCCCTGGCAGGCCCCGATTTTGTTATGGGTCCTACTGCCCCGGTTGCTGAGCGTAACATCTTGGGTGTGATTCACAAAGTTGGGTTGGAGATCGGTGGGAAGGTCCTCCAGATGCGGAAGTATGGTCACACGGTCGTAGAAATGATTGGTGGGCGCAAAGTTCACCCCTGCACCTCTATCCCAGGTGGTTTAACCAAAGGCATCACCGAGGAGCAGCGTGTGGAGATTGAGAAGATGGGTCGCTGGGCAATCGAATTTGCCCAATTCAGCCTTAAGTTGTTTAACGACATTGTTCTCGGGAATAAAGAATATGTTGATCTGATCCTGGGAGATATCTATACACATCACACCCATTACATCGGAATGGTAGACGAAAATAATAAAGTCAACTTTTACGATGGTAAGGTCAGCGTGGTCGATCCTGAAGGTAAGCGTCTCGGAAAGTACGCTCCCAATGAATATACTGATTGGATCGCAGAACATGTCGAACCCTGGACCTATCTGAAATTCCCATACCTGAAAAAAGTCGGTTGGAAAGGTTTCGTGGATGGGAAAGATTCTGGTGTCTATATGGCTACACCTCTTTCTCGTCTCAATGCCGCCGACGGGATGGCAACTCTATTAGCCCAGGCTGAATATGAGAAATTCTACAGCACCCTGGGAGGAAAGCCCGTTCACCAACGGCTGGCAATTCATTGGGCACGCCTGATCGAATTACTTTATGCCGCTGAACGGTGGGTGGAGCTGGTGACGGATCCGGAAATCACGAGCGACAACTATCGTACCATCCCCACAGAAACCCCAACAGAAGGTGTGGGCATTGTGGAAGCGCCACGTGGCACACTCACCCATCACTACACGACGGATGAACGGGGCATTACTACCAAGGTCAACTTGATAGTCGGTACGACCAATAACTATGCTCCAATCCAGATGTCCACCAAGAAGGCAGCTCAAAGCCTGATCAAAAAGGGTGGTGTGATCTCTGAGGGTTTGCTCAACATGATCGAGATGGCTTTCCGCGCCTATGATCCATGTTTTGGATGTGCAACCCATAGCTTGCCTGGGCAAATGCCGCTGGAGATCATTATCCGCGATGTAAATGGTAAAACTGTCGATATCTTGAAACAATATTGTTGACGAATATAAAATGAAGGCTCTGGGTCTCTCTCCTGGAGCCTTCACTCAGTATTGGTAGTTAAACTAATATTGTGAAAACATTGGTTGTGGGTCTGGGGAATCCTATATTAGGAGATGATGGAATAGGTTGGCAGATTGCTCAAGAATTGCAACAGATAAAAAAAATTCCATCAGATGTAACAATCGAATGCCTGGCGATTGGTGGTATTAGTTTAATGGAAGCACTGATCGATTACGACCGGGCAATACTAATTGATGCGATTGTCACGCGTCAGGTTCCGGTGGGTCGTGTAAACAACTACAAACTTGACGAATTACCGAATCTAACCTCAGGGCACATGGGTTCTGCTCATGACACCTCGCTTATAGATGCCCTGCACCTGGGACAGTCCCTGGGTGCTCACTTACCAGACAGTATTTCGGTTGTAACGGTTGAATCTCACAAGGTATACGAGTTTTCAGAAAAATTAACCCCTGCTGTTGCTGCAGCAGTACCTGAAGCCATAAGAATTATTATGGCTTTACTGATAGAATCCAATACAGATAAAGCACCCCACGATCAAGATATAAAAAGCTAGCTAAGGAGGAATAATAATGGTTTCACCTGAAATATTAAGACGATATCCATTCTTCGGTTCGTTGTCTGATACTCAGATCAAAGCGATAGCCATGATTGCAGAGGAACAGTCCTTTGAAAAAGGATCTGTAATCTGTGAGGAAGGTCAACCTGCCAAAGCATTCTATCTTCTTCTGGATGGTGGCGTAAGTTTATACTATAAGTCGGAAGAAGAGTTTTACCCAAAATCACGGAAAGATTTTCTTGTAGGTGAGATCAATCCGGGAGAAGTATTCGCAATCAGCGTATTGGTAGAACCGTATAAATATACTGCAACCGTTAGAACGGAACAAGATAGCCGGGTTGTGAAGTTTGATTCCTTAGGATTAAATATGTTGATTGAAAAGGATCCAAGGTTGTATTGCATTTTGATGAAGGAAATCGCCAAAGCAGCGATGGAACGACTTGCCTTTGCACGGGTACAATTGGCAGCTGCCTGGGCGAAATAAGGATTATCAGCTTTACAAGGAGCGCATGGTATGGTTAACAAAGAAGATCTTATCTACCGGCAGGTATTCACGCTAAAAGATGGTGCAAGGATCTTGCTTCGTCCTCTGACCCAGGATGATCGTCAGGCATTAATTGATCTATTTGCTCCAGTATCATCGGAAGATTTACGATACATGCGCCACAACGTAAAAGATAACCAGGTGATATGCCAATGGGTGGATGGGTTAGACTACACGAAAGTATTTCCTCTGGTGGCAGTATTTGGAAGCCGTATCGTCGGCCTGGCATCGTTGCACCTCAACCAAGGACCATCACGCCACCGTGCGGAAGTCCGTGTATTTCTTCCCAAGGATTTCCGGCATCGTGGTGTGGGCAGCCGATTACTGCAAGGATTAATCGAATTGGCAAAACGGCATAACCTATATTTAATTGAAGCTCAAATCCCAAGCGACCAGACCCCAATCATTCGTTCCTTCCAAAACCTGGGGTTTGAGCCAAAAACAATTTTTGATGATTACTTCATGCTCCCAGATGGTGATCTACGCGATGTAACTCATTTGATTCTGCGTTTAAGAGCATCGGATGATCAGTTCTAATCCTATTAATCAGGATATTTATGACATTCTACTGGAGGATGCCTTACTAAAAATACATTATTTTTTGCCATCATTGGAAGTTTAATATCTTATCATTGCCTTTGGAGGAACGCATGCAAAAAGTAACTTACGAGACACCCTCTCTCTATGGGGATCATCATGTTACCGAAATACGACGTATCTTGTTGGAGTTACCCGGTGTAATAGATGTATACGCCAGTAGCGCATTTCAGATCGTCGAGGTCACATACGACCCAGAAAAGATCAACGATTTAGAGATTGCAGTCAAATTAGACTCAGCTGGTTATTTGGGAGAGTGGACGATACCGATCGAAGCAGGTGCCACTTCCTACCATGCAGCCGCGGGACTAAAGCCATATTTCCGGCACACCGCAGCATACGAGCAAACGCGTTTAACGGTTAGCTTCGCCCAAAATGTGTCCTACCTGGGGCGCCCATTATGGCCATGCCCGGGTATGGGTACTATTTCTAAGCCGATGGAGGATTAATCAATGGTACTTAAAGGTAAAAGGAGCTACGAGGAAAGATCATCAGATCCCGCAGCCCAGGAGATGCTCATCCGAGCGGACGAGCTGGGAATCGGCACTGCCTTTAGCCGTGCTGAGGAGATGGTACCGTGCAATATTGGTGGAGCGGGAATGTGTTGTAAACAGTGTGGAATGGGACCATGCCGGTTAACCAAAGAAGGACAAGTTGGGGTATGTGGTGCCACCATTGATACGATTCAAGCACGTAATTTGGTACGCGCAATTGCAGCTGGTGCAGCTGCCCATTCTGATCATGGACGCGATATGGCATTCATCCTTAAAGCTGTTGCGAATGGTGAGGCGGAAGGATATGTCATCCGCGATGTGGCAAAGTTACGCAACATCGCTTCGATATACGGGATCAAAATTGAGGGTCGTTCCCCAAACGAAATCGGCAACGACTTGGCGGACTTATATATTGCCCAATTTGGGCAACAGAAAGGTGAAATCGTTTGTATCAAGCGGGCACCAGCTAAGCGCCAGAAAATATGGCGGGAACAGGGCGTTATACCACGCGGGGTTGATCGCGAGGTTGTAGAAGCATTACACCGAACCCATATCGGTGATGATCAAAATGCTGTTCATATTTTACAGCATGCTGTACGAACCGGTTTAGCTGACGGGTGGGGTGGAAGCATGATGGCAACGGATATCTCTGATATCTTGTTTGGCACGCCAGCTCCCCTGCTTGGCCAAGTCAACCTGGGTGTGTTGAAAGACGATATGGTCAATGTCATCGTGCATGGCCATGAACCCACTCTCAGCAATATGATTGTAGCAGCTTCGCAAGACCCTGAAATCATCGAATATGCCAAACAAGCTGGTGCCAAGGGTGTAAACCTCTCGGGGATTTGTTGCACAGCCAATGAAATCCTGATGCGCCAGGGCATCCCAGCAGCGGGTAACTTTTTGCATCAGGAATTGGCAATTCTAACCGGGGCAGTGGAAGCCATGGTTGTAGACGTGCAATGCATCATGCAAGCTTTGGTCGGACTGGCGGGTAACTTCCACACCAAGATTATCACCACCTCCCCCAAGGTTCAGATTAAGGGAGCAACCCACATCGAATTTGATGAGCACAAAGCACTAACAATCGCCAAACAAATCTTACGCCTTGCGATTGATAATTATAAAAACCGTGGCAAGATTCATATCCCGCAAGTGGTGGAGGATCTTATTCCTGGTTTTTCACACGAGTATATCAATTATATGTTAGGTGGTAGTTACCGGGCGTCGTTCCGCCCTTTGAATGATGCCATCATGGCTGGTCGCATCCGGGGTGTGGCTGCCATTGTTGGCTGCAATAACCCGCGCAGCAAACAGGATTATATGCATAACTACGTCGCCCAGGAGTTACTCAAGCAAGATGTGTTGATCGTCGAAACTGGCTGCGGGGCGATTGCTGCTGCCAAACTAGGCTTAATGCTTGGCGAGGCAGGTCTGGAGAAGGTTGGACCCGGTTTACGTGAAATCTGCGAAACGGTCGGCATTCCACCCATTCTGCATATGGGGTCTTGTGTCGACAATAGTCGTATTTTGACTGTTTTAACCCAAATGGTTGCTGAGGGCGGTCTGGGTGATGACATTGACCAGATCCCTGCTGTCGGTTTAGCCCCTGAATGGATGAGTGAGAAAGCTCTTTCGATCGCTACATATTGTGTGGCTTCTGGTGCCTATGTCATCTTCGGAGGCGCTAGCCCCGTCAGCGGTATGCCCGATCGAGTATCCGACAGTGATATCGTACTGAACTACATCAGCACCGAAGGCTGGGAAAAGATTTATGGTGGCAAGCTGGAATTTGTTAATGACGTCAACGAGATGATCCACAGGACATTGGAGCATATCGATAAGAAACGAGCTGCCCTTGGATTGCCGGTTTATGACCCTGAACGCTTTGGTCGCAGTGGTGATACACGAATGCTCGAATTTGAAAAACTGCCTATTGCTGAGCGCCGGCAGAATATCTACGGCACCGCTGCAGACTAAGCGGGAAGAGACAATCCGGAGGACTTATGTCACGTTACATTGCTACAAGAGCGATCCGGGGCGCCAACGCCCTGGTTACAGAAGCTGAAATAATGTTAAACAAGGCTTTGAAGGAAAAAGGACCGGACACTCCCGTTTCTTTCCCGAATACAGCTTACTACATCCCAGTCATTGGTGGAATGACCGGAGTAACAGTTGAAAAATTAGGCCAGCTTGAACCGGTAATAAATCACGCTCGAGGTTTGCTGCATCCTACTCCATCGGAAAATAAGTGGACACCTTATCTGGGTGAAACTCTTGACAGTGGGATGGCTACCCTTCTGGCTGCTGAAACGATTGAAGTGGTCCGGTTTATTTATGGATTACAACCAGAACCGATGCCTGGGATCACCCTGGCTGGAGCAACCCAATATGGGCAACAAAATGGCTCCGGACATCTCAATGGTCCCATTGATGATATCCGCCTTCGTTCATGGGGTATCCAATTGGTGGATGGTCGTATGCCAGGATTTGCCGCTATCGTCGGTGCAGCCAAATCCAATGAGGTCGCAGTAAAGATCGTACGGGAACTCCAACGGCGCAACATCTTATGCTTCCTATCCGGGAACGTCAATGGGCGAAGTATTATCCACCAATTGATGGAAGAAGGCGTTGAACTTGGGTACGATACCTATACGGTTCCCTTTGGCACGGATACGATCAGCGCAATTTATGCTCTTGGTTTTGCCACCCGGTCAGCCCTAACATTCGGAGGCCTTAAGATGGGACAGGCGCGTGAAATCCTGCTCTATAACCGTGAGCGCGTGTTCGCCTTCGTCCTTGCACTCGGAGAAGTGGATGATCTCAAGTATGCCGCAGCCGCGGGTGCCATCAACTATGGTTTCCCAGTCATCGCTGATACCATTATTCCCGAAATCCTACCTACAGGTGTAACCACCTATGAACACGTGGTTAGCATGCCTTTTGAAGAGATCGACGGCAAGGATGATCTGGAACGTGCTGAGCGCTTGGTCCAAAAATGTATCGAGGTGCGCGGCGTCAAGCTCAAGATGACCGAAGTACCCATCCCCGTACCTTACGGATCAGCGTTCGAGGGTGAAGTTGTTCGTCGAAACGACATGCGCGTAGAATTCGGTGGAAAGAATGCTCATTGTTTTGAATATCTGGAAATGGCTGACCTTGAGGACGTGGTGGACGGGAAGGTGGAAGTTATAGGACCTGACTTCTCGAATATCCCCCCACAAGGTTATATGAATATGGGTATCGTCGCCCAAGTTGCTGGACGACAAATGCAAAAAGACTTTGAGCCAGTGCTTGAGCGTCAGTTCCACTATTTTGTCAACGGTGCCTCAGGCATCCAACACATTGGTCAGCGCGATATTACTTGGATTCGCATCTCAAATGCGGCTGCAGATAAAGGATTTAACCTCGAGCATTTCGGTAAAATCCTGCATGCACGCTTCCATGGTGATTTTGGTGCGATCGTGGACAAAGTGCAGGTAACAATCTATACAGACCCCACGAATGTTGAGGAATGGCTGGCTAAAGCTCGGAGCGCTTATGATTATAGGAACAAACGTCTGGCAGATTTAACCGATGACAAGGTTGAAGAGTTCTATTCCTGCACTTTGTGCCAATCCTTCGCTCCCAATCATGTTTGTGTGGTCAGCCCGGAACGTTTGGGCTTGTGTGGTGCATACAACTGGTTGGACTGCAAGGCTTCCTTTAGCATCAATCCCACGGGTCCCAACCAGCCAATCAAGCTGGGCAAGATGATCGATCCCACGAAGGGATACTGGACGGGAACAAACGAGTATGCAGTTCTTGGCTCGCATGGGGTGGTCAGTGAAGTCTCAATGTATTCGATCATGGAAAACCCGATGACCGCTTGTGGATGTTTTGAGTGTATCGTGATGCTTATCCCTGAAGCCAATGGAGTAATGGTCGTCAGTCGTGAAGATCCCAGCATGACCCCCGCAGGAATGACGTTTAGTACATTGGCGGGTATCGCCGGTGGAGGCTTGCAAACCCCAGGTGTGATGGGTGTGGGTAAGTTTTATCTGACCAGTCCAAAGTTCATCACTGCAGATGGTGGATTTAAACGAATAGTATGGATGAGCAGCGTCTTGAAAGAAATGATGGCTGAAGAATTCAAGATTGTGGCAGCTCGCGAGGGTGATCCTGATCTGCTTGACAAGATCGCTGATGAGCGGCACGTGATTACAGTAGATGATCTCCTGACCTGGTTGGCGGAGCACGAACATCCCGCCCTGACGATGGAGCCAATGTTCTAAGGTCAAATCAGATATAAAAAAGGAGTGAGACATATGCCTATAGAAATACCTAAGGATAACTGGCCTGGTACAGTCCGTACGGTGACTATCGGTGCTACAGCTTCCGATGGTGGTACGCGCACATCCACCGTTACAGTGGGTGGTGAAAAAAATCTACCCTTCCTTCATTTTGAAACCAAAGTTCCCAATCACCCGGCAGTGGCCATCGAAATCAAAGACCACCGTCCAGATGATTGGTCATCTTTGCTTTTAGCTGCATGGGGGGAGGACGTGAATGACCCGGTAAAATGGGCTAAAGCTGCTGAAGCTGCAGGTGCTGATCTGATACAGCTCTCACTATCACTGATGGATAAAGCTGGCAAACCCACAACCCCAGAGTCAGCCGTAAAAGTAGTTAAGGATGTCCTTGCCGCCACTGGTTTACCTCTCCTGGTATTTGGTCCAGGGCAGGCTGAGGCTGATAACAACCTGCTGGTTGCCGTCGCTGAAGCCACCAAAGGGGAGCGTCTGGTCTTGGGCATTGCAGAAGACAAAAATTATCGCACCATCATCGCCACAGCCATGGCCAATGGGCACTTGGTGAATGCACGCTCGCCCATGGATGTAAACCTGGCCAAGCAGCTGAATATCTTGATCAGCGATATGGGGATGCCACTCGATCGCGTCTTGATGGACCCAACTACAGGTGCACTGGGATATGGGATCGAGTACGGTTACTCTGCCATGGAAAGACTTCGTCAAGCTGCCTTGCAAGGTGACAGCATGACCCAACTCCCCATGCTTGTCACACCTGGTTATGAAGCCTGGAAGACCAAGGAAGCAAAAGTTGAAGTTGGTGTTCCCGCAGCCTGGGGTGACTGGTTGGAGCGTTCAATCAACTGGGAAACGTTGACTGCGATGACATTGATCGAAGCAGGTGCTAATATCGTCGTCCTTCGGCACGCTGAGAGCGTCCGGCGGGTCAAGTTGGCGATTGCAGACCTAATGACTGCTGCTTATACACTTGCCTGATCCAATAGATGCTGAATCATATGATAACAACTACGGAGATGGAATATGGCTCTGACTGGTATTCAAATATATAAATTACTACCCCAAACCAACTGCAAAGAGTGTGGTTATCCAACTTGCTTGGCTTTTGCCATGAAGATGTCAGCCAAGCAAGTTGAATTATCTGCCTGCCCTTATGTCACCCCTGAAGCAAAGGCACAATTGGCAGAATCAGCTGCACCACCCATCCGTCTAGTCGCCCTCAAATCTAATGGATACGAGGCAAAAGCCGGTAATGAGGTTGTTCTTTTCAGGCACGATAAAACTTTCTATAACAAACCGGGATTGTTTATTCGGGTTTATGATAACCAGGCAGCCGGGGCGATTAAATCATTGGTCAGCGAAGCAAACGCTTACACAGTCAATTACGTCGGGATGGACCTGACCGTGGACGGTTTTGCTGTAGCTTCCTCCACTGGGGATTCAAACTCATTTACTGCCGCAATTCAAGCTGTCCGTTCAGAAAGCAAGCGACCAATCATCTTGATGACTCGGGATGTCAACCTCGCCAAAGCCGGTGTGAAAGCTTTACAGGGTGAGACCCCGCTCATCTATGGTGCTGATGCCAAGAATTGGGAGGCCTTTGCAGATCTGGTAAAAGAAAACAAAACAGCATTAGGCATCATTGCCGGATCATTGGCTGAGATGGCAGAATTAACCGAAAAAATCAAAGTCAAGGGTGTCGAAGACCTGGTGATCGATCCGGGTGGGCGTGATCTGGGTTCCGGACTTGCGCTTGGCACAACCATCCGCCGCCTGGCAGTAAAGAAGAACTTCCGAGCTCTTGGTTTTCCAGTGATCACTTTCCCTGGGGATGCGGGTGATCCAACCTTAGAAGCTGTGCATGCTGCACAGGCAATCGCCAAATATGCAGGTTTCATTGTCCTGGATCATTTCAACCCGGCGACGATTTACCCGTTACTGGTCTTACGCCAGAATATCTATACTGACCCACAAAAACCAATCCAGGTTCAACCAGGCATCTACGAGATCAACGCTCCAAAACCGGAAGATCCAGTTTTAGTCACTACCAACTTCAGCA
The DNA here is from genome assembly GCA_049281855.1 of Anaerolineales bacterium. Classification (GTDB taxonomy): domain Bacteria; phylum Chloroflexota; class Anaerolineae; order Anaerolineales; family UBA4823; genus FEB-25. Next base: position 4,770 of record JBAPSY010000344.1, on the reverse strand, counting down.
TCACATATTTCAGTGTTGCCAATGAGGTAGAAGGCTCTGGCTTGCCGGCCTGGCTGTTGGTGACGGATGCTGAAGGCATGAGTGTATTAACCGCCTGGGCTGCAGGTAAGTTCGATGCAGAAAGAATAGCAAAGGCCATCAAAGGCTTCAACGTTGCAGATAAAGTCTCTCGGAAACGGATTGTCTTACCTGGTCATGTCGCTGTCCTATCCGGTGAGTTGGAAGGTGAATTGCCCGATTGGGAAATCCGGGTTGGCCCACGTGAAGCAGTTGATTTACCCGCTTTCATGAAGCAGGCGTTATAAGATCAACTTTTGTTTGTGATAATACTTGATTTCTATGGTTCAGGAATCAAGAGGGGTAGATAGTAATCTTAATGACTGAACACACGGTGATCTTTGATGTCGCAAATAAGCCAGTGCGCGTTCCTACAGGCACATTGCTTAGTGAGGCAGCGCACCTGGCTGGTGTTGATATCGGTCAGCCTTGTGGTGGCCAGGGTCGCTGTGGTCGGTGCGCAGTCCAAGTTACCAATGGTGAGGTTCGCCGACGCAGCTCCTTGCGCCTGAGCGTAGAAGATGTCGCTCAAGGATTTGCGCTGGCATGTCAGTCTGTTGTAGAAGGTGATATCACTGTCACCGTACCACCTCAGGAAAAAATCGAGAGGCGACTGACGACCGATCGAACGGCAATTGAAGTCTCCGTCCCAACGGATTATGATCCCTTCTACTCTCAAACCGTCCGCCGAATCCTCCTACAGCTCTCCCCACCCCGCATAGATGATCAGACAGATGATTGGGGTCGTCTAAAAACTGCTCTCCGTCAGAAAGCCGGTATTGAAAATATCCGCATATCACTCAATTTACTGCAAAAATTGGGCACAATTTTACGTGAAAATAACTGGCAGATCACAGCTATCACCGATGCACATGTAGAGATCGATGGTTCCCGGACCGATGAACGCCTGGTAACATTGATCCCTGACCTTGTGCCGGAAGATGATCCGATGTACGGATTGGCCATAGATATTGGCACAACCACAGTAACCGTGTGGTTGGTTGATCTGATTACAGGCAAAGTGGAGGCGCAGTTCTCAGAATATAACGGTCAGATAAGCCGTGGTGAGGATGTAATCTCCCGCATCATTTTCTCCAGTAAAAATGGGGGGCGTGAAGATTTGCAGAATCGTGTGCTCGATACCATCAACCAGCTGATTGGTCAGGCATGCAAACGCGCCAATGCCAAACCTCAGGACATCGTTAAAGCCACCGTAGCGGGTAACAGCACCATGGCTCACCTGTTTTTAGGGATTCCCGCTTCCAGTATCAGATTATCTCCATTCATTACTGCGGTCAACCAGCCGCCCATTATCACTGCTGGTTCAATTGGTTTGGCAATTAACCCTGAAGCTTCGGTTGATTGCCTACCCGGAGTTGCCAGTTACGTCGGTGCGGATATCAGTGCGGGTGTGCTGGCAGGCAGGATGGATGAAACCGATAAACTTACCTTGTTCCTGGATGTCGGCACCAATGGGGAGACTGTTCTTGGGAGCCGTGAATGGCTGGTGACTTGTGCTTGTTCCGCTGGACCAGCATTCGAAGGTGCAGGCGTACTCAATGGTATGCGGGCTACCAAAGGTGCAATCGAAGAATGCTGGATTTCTGGGGAGAGCTCTTCCCATCCATTTGAGCCCACCTATCGAGTCATTGGCAATGGTAAGCCCCGTGGCATCTGCGGTAGTGGCTTAATCTCTCTGCTGGCTGAGATGTTCCTCACAGGGGTGGTGGACAAGGGTGGGACAATCAATCTATCCCTGGCAAGTATCAATCCCCGCATCAGGGAAGGCGAGCACGGATCTGAGTATGTGATTGCCTGGGGAAACGAGACTGAAAATGGGAAGGATATCGCCGTTAGCAATGTCGATATCGATAACCTGAAGCGAGCCAAAGCTGCAATCTATGCTGGTTTTACCGTATTGGCACAAAGTGTTGGTGTGCCGCTGGAAATGGTGGAACAAATTTTAATTGGTGGCTCTTTTGGTAAATATATCAATGTAGAGAAAGCGGTACAAATTGGATTACTCCCTGATATGCCTTGGGACCGTTTCAAATTCCTGGGGAATACCTCAGTGCAAGGCGCATATCTGGCTCTATTGGATTGGCGCAATCGAGATCGTATCAGAGATATTGCCTCACAAATGACATATATAGAACTATCGGCTGACAACACTTTTTATGATGCCTTTATGTCTGCAATGTTCCTTCCCCACACCAATTTAGCCAGTTTTCCAAGTGTTGCAGCCGCGGTCGAAAATAAAAGTTCAAACTAAAAACCAACCAAAGTCTAAGGAGGACAAATGTACATCATCGGAGAAAACATCCACATTCTTTCAGATAAAGTAAAAGAAGCCTTAAAAGTGAAAGATGCAAAATTCTTTCAAGACCTAGCTGTAAAACAGGTGGAAGCTGGCGCACAAGCATTGGATCTGAATATGGGTCCACGTAAAGTGGATTGGATGGATCTATTCCCCTGGATAGTCAAGACTGTCGAAGCAGTGGTTGATGTCCCTCTCAGCATTGATAGTACCAATATGCTGGGGATCGAGGCAGCCCTAAAGACGGTCACCAAAGCCCAACCAATCATTAACTCAACTACTGCTGAACCAGAACGATTGGAAAAAGTGCCCTTACTGGCAAAGCAGTACAATGCCCGCCTGGTTGCCCTGACGATGGGAACGAGTGGAATTCCGATAGCTGCTGATGAACGCGTCAACATTGCTGTGGAAAAACTCATTCCACGCTTTATAGAAATTGATTACCCCATGGAAAACCTGATCATCGATCCATTGGTTTTGACTGTCTCGGGTTGCCAGCAGTACTGCCCTCATCTCATTGAAGCTGTACGCACGCTGCAATTCGCCTGGGATCCTCCTCCGTCAATCTCTGTAGGACTATCCAATGTCTCCAATGCTGTCCCTAACGACCGCAGACCATTGATCAATCGCGTCTATTGTGCCATGCTGATGGGTGTTGGATTGAATATGATGATTGCAGATCCACTCGACGACAAACAAAATGAGACCATCCGCATTATCGAGCAGCGTGATGCCAGCACACCCGTAGGGCGACTCTATCTTAAGATAGCCGATCGAATCGCTGCAATGGAAGAACCGCAACCAGAAGATGTGGACATGAATGACCCAGAGCAAGTAGCGATCTGGAAAACAATCCAAATTCTGCTTGACAAAGTCATCTACGCAGATGGCTATTTGCAACAATAGGAGAATACTTATGACGAATCAAAAACAAGTGAATATCGATGAGCTTCTGGCAAAGGCGAAAAAGCCTGCAGCTGATGCGATGGTTTTACACCCTTACTACAAAGGGAAAGTTGAGACTGCTCTAAAATGCTGCGTGCGGGATTTCAATGATTTTGCGATATGGTATACGCCGGGTGTCGCAGCTCCATGTCGCGCAATTGAGGCTGACCCAGAGAAGGTGTACGAATATACCAACAAATGGAATACCGTCATCGTGGTTAGTGATGGTACGCGTGTGCTTGGCTTGGGTGACATCGGACCCAAAGCTGGCTTACCTGTTATGGAAGGCAAAGCTTTGCTTTACAAGTATCTCGGCGGAGTTGATGGCATTGCGATCATGCTTGATACCAAAGATCCAGATGCCATTATCAATACCACCTTATTGCTCCAACCTGGGTTCGGTGGAGTAAACTTGGAAGATATCTCAAATCCGAAATGCTTTTACATTTTGGATACCCTGCGCGAAAAAGCAGAGATTCCTATCTGGCACGACGACCAGCAAGGGACAGCTACCGTTACCCTTGCAGGGTTGATCAATGCCCTCAAGGTGGTCGGTAAAGATAAGGAAAAAGTGAAGGTTACATTCATTGGGGTTGGTGCCTCCAATGTGGCGATCTCGCGTTTGATTTTTAGCTGGGGTGTGAAACCAGAAAACTGCTTGATGGTGGATAGCAAAGGCATCCTTGGTAAGCATCGCAAGGACCTTGAAATGCGGAAAGCTGAATATGTGGATAAATGGAAATTATGCCAGATAACCAATAATGAAAATCGCGAAGGTAATATCCCTGACGCAATCAAAGGTGCTGATGTCGTCGTTGCGCTTTCCCGTTCTGGTCCAGGTGTGATTCTTCCCGAATGGATTGAAACGATGGCAAAAGATGCGGTTTTGTTTGCTTGTGCAAACCCCGTCCCAGAGATATGGCCGTGGGAAGCAAAGGGGGCGGGTGCAGTCATTGTCGCTACGGGTCGCTCAGACTTTGATAACCAGGTCAATAACTCACTTGGATTTCCAGGTATTTTCCGTGGGACACTCGATGTGCGGGCCCGCACCATCACGGATGAAATGTGCTTTGCCGCAGCAAAAGCCCTGGCAGATCATGTGGGGTCGAATCTCACACAAGACCACATTTTACCCAACATGGATGACTGGGAAGTATTCCCACGTGAGGCCGCTGCTGTAGCCGTGAAAGCGCAGGAACAAGGGTTGGCACGTATACAGACGACCTACGAAGAGGAATTCAAGAACGCAACCGACATCATCGGGCGATCTCGCAACCTGACCCAAATGATGATGAAAGATGGCTTCATTGGCAAACCCCCTGTATAAAAAGAGAGGATATCAACGAGGTGAACTATGTATGATTTAATTGTCGTCGGTGGTGGACCTGCGGGATTGACTGCAACAATTTATGCCATCCGGAAGCGCCTAAACGTCTTGCTCATCACGAAAG
>JBAPSY010000343.1:0-2218 GCA_049281855.1 Anaerolineales bacterium | reverse complement strand
ATCAAAAAAATCGAAAGGGATGAGCGTAAACCCTCCGGTCAAATCGCGGAGCTTCTCGCTGAACACCTGCTCATCCCCGACTTGCAACGTGAAAAATTCCTCCAGATGTGCCGCGGGAGTTATGCGACGACGCCTGGCCTGCAAATGAACGATCTTCGTGTTCCTCCTTATCTGCAACAAGGTGAGTTTCCATCTCAAGAGCCCTATCATTTTGTCAAGCGAAATCGAGAGTTGGATCAGCTGAAATCATACCTCGAGCAAACTAGGCGAGGAGATGGCTTGCCTGTGTTCATCTTGGGAGACGCGGGTAGCGGTAAGACAACTCTGATGGCTGAGTTTGCAAGACAGGCTCAGGAATGGATTCCTGACTTACTTGTAGCATGTGGTCAATGCAATGCTCAATCTGGCGCAGGCGATCCATACCGCCCTTTTCGGGATATTTTGGCGATGCTTACTGGAGATACGGATGTTGGTCGCATTATTCTCGGAGCAAACCGCCAACAGGCTCTTCGCAGCTGGTATGCGGTCCCTGACATGGTGCGGACAATGACTACCTATGGCTCACACCTGATCAACCTATTTCTTCCAGCAGCTCCCCTAGTTGATCGAATAGCGCCTTACCTTGCCGGTCCAGCGGACTGGTTGGAGCGCTTCCAAGAATTAAGTCAACGCAGCGACCGTTCTCTGCTGGCCCAGGATTTAGTCCTTGAAGAAATAACTCAGGTCTTAAAAACTCTCTCAACCCACTATCCGTTGCTTATCATCCTCGATGACCTGCAATGGGTAGATGATGCCTCGAAAAATCTTCTCTATCATCTTGGAAGACGCCTAGCAGGAAGCCGGATATTGCTACTGGGTGCCTACCGTCTGGATGAGGGTAATTTCGGCCAGCCTGTGGGAATAAATGGTATAAGCGAGTCAAGCCCATTGCCTCCTTTAGTTTTGGAGTTGTCGCGCTTTTATGGCGAAATCATTATCGATCTAAACCGGATTGAACCTTCCGAGGGGCGAGCATTTATTGATGCTCTTGTCGACAGCGAACCGAATCATATAGATCGTACTTTCCGCGAGAATCTATTCAGGTATACCCAAGGGCAGCCTCTTTTTACTGTGGAAATGCTTCGTAATATGAAGGAAAACCAGAGTCTGGTGCTTGATGACATGGGGGCATGGATTGTAAACAAGGAAGTCGCGTCTTATCAACTTCCAGCCAGAATTGAAGCGGTCATCGCGCAACAACTTGAAAAGGTTCCAAAACATTTGCGAGAATTGCTGAACACTGCCAGTGTCGAAGGGGATATATTTACTGCCGAAATAATATCATCCATCCTCAGTCGCGATGCAAATCAGGCTCTCCAAAATTTATCCCGAACGCTAGAAGGGCAATATCGATTGGTTCAGGAGCAGGGGGAATATCGATTGGGTTTACACCAATTAAGCCATTTTCGGTTCCGCCATAAGCTCTTTCAAGAATACTTGTATGGGAAGCTCGGCCAGGCAGAAAGACGCCACCTGCACCGGGCAGTTGCTGAGGAGCTTGAAAGGCTACTATTAGCAGTGCCTGATAAACACCAGGCAACCATTTCCGGAGGCCTGGATGTGGTCGGATCTGCTATGGTGCAGCATTTTTGGGTAAGTGAAACTTTTGATAAGGTTGCTATCTATGCGGCTCAGATGGGGAAAATATCACGTGATCGATTTGCCATGCGCGAGGCCATTACATATTTCGATCAGGCTATTCAAGCCCTCGATCGCCTGGTAGCAGAAAATAGTGCGGATGAATTGAAGATCCAAATCTATGAATCTATCCTCAGTTGGGTAGAAGCAGCTTATAAATTTACGCCTTATGAAGAGCAGTTAAGTCGTCTTGCCAGGGCCGAAGCGATTGCTCGTAATATCCAGGATAAAGCGAGATTGATCCGGGTGCTCCATTCGACTGCTAATGTTTACTTGGCTCGCGGCTTGTGGACACGTGCTGGGCCGGCACTGACTGAGTGCTTGGAGCTTTCCGAGCAACTTGGCAACGAACAGCTCTCTGTACAACCGGTTTTTTTCAAAGCCCTGATGACAACTTTCGTTGATCCGGGAATGTCTTTAGATTGGATAAATCGAGCGTTGAGTCTTTCCCGTAAGTATGATGATATAAAGATAAAAGCGCTTTCTTTTGCATTGGAAGGACAAGTCCTGGCTGAGTTAGGTGATTTTGGCAAATCCGAGG
>JBAPSY010000342.1:0-2844 GCA_049281855.1 Anaerolineales bacterium | reverse complement strand
GGATTGGAGACAATATCTTCATAAGTAGATGGGGGGGAAACATGAAAATAGCCCACAGCAGTCATGCGCGGATCATTGATATCCAACCCAAGTTTAACGACTATTTTTAGGATCAGTAGATACCATGCATTATTTAATTGATCCATATGGGGTAATCCTACATGCATCCCAATGTTTTTTAGCAAGGTTGCAATGAAACCCTGGATGGTGTGCAGCTGGTTATAGTGTGTTTCGAAATCGACCGGATTCGATAGCGCACCATAGGTAATATAATTTCGGATTAAATAACCGCCATTGACCAAGGCGATGGCGAGTATGGCTACCCCTCCCCATTTCAAAGCGGATACGAAACCGTGTCGTTTGACCAGCAGATATGCAAGCCATAATGCAAATGGGATCAGGAAAGGTACCGCGATGGGTTTGGTTAACAGTGCCAGTCCAGCTGCCAGACTGAGATAGACCAAGGATCTATTTTCACCAACTTTATAATAAGCCAGGCACTCTACTACAACGCAAACGATCCAAAAGGCGGTTACGTAATCAGTAATGCTACTGGATGCCTCGACAATGCCCATGGGAATAGTCGCTGCGAAACCGGCTGCCAGCCACTGACCACTCGATTTTGCCCCCAGATAAAATGCAATGAGCGACACCCCGATGACGCTGCCGACCATCGAAAACCACTGAGGAAGGTTAGCCAATCTGTCGCTGTGAGTTAAGACGTATAAATTCAAGACGAATTCTTCTGCTCCGGGAGGCATGCTGGTTTGCCGGTCGATACCCGTCGCATAATGCCAAATGGAGCGGTTTTGTGCCCAGTGCGCCACCCGGCTTAGATGATAGGTTAACGAATCCCATGTTTGTGGTGGGGTCACCCATGCAACCAGCGCGGTAATCATCAAGACCCCACAAATGATCAGGAAAAGATATCGATTCCACCAACTATTGGGGAATCTAAAACCGGGCAGAGCAACGATTGCGCCAGATGTTTTTTTATGCTTTAACCACAATGAGAAAGCCATAATCGGAACCATCCAGACGATGACTAATCCCACCGTGGTAATCCATTTGAAAATGCTGAGTACTTCAAAACTGAATACCAGGTAGCCACCAAACAAAATCGCTGAATGGATTACAAGAAAACGAATAGGATCTTTTGGATTCTTATTTTTAAGGAATACCACAACACAAGCGAAAGCCAGCAATGGTATTAGCGAGAGAAGAATCTGCATTATTTGTATCCACTATTTATTGGTTGATGGACTTTCCCCAGGCTAGCCTGTAAGCCGCATTCTGTGCACACAGGTTTCCCTGTGCCGATGACCATCTCTCTAGGGCGTGAGTTACCACACGCCTCATGCAGTCTACCCAAGGCTGCGGACCTTGCGATCCAGGTGACGAGCCGCCACCTCCCAAAGGGATTGCCTCTGCTTGACCTTGCTCCAGGTGGGGGTTACCTGGCCGCAGACATTGCTGCCCACGCCGGTGGTCTCTTACACCACCTTTTCACCCTTACATCCCCGCCCGAAAGTGGGGTGCGGTCTGTTTCTGTGGCCCGATCCGTCAGGTTGCCCCGTCCCGGGTGTTACCCGGCACCATGCTCTGTGGAGTGCGGACTTTCCTCGATGGCACTCAGCCACCGCGGTCATCCGGTCAGCCTGGGGATATTCATCATACCATAATTTTAATCTGGATTAAACCGGGAAGACATCCAGGGCGGTGAAGTCCACCCAATACAAACCCTGTGTATTGGGGACCGCCTTCAGGATGGCTTCTCCGATCGTCTTGGCTGGGTCACAAAAGCCAGCCTACCTTTGTTTATCAGCCGGGTAACCAATTTGGAAAGCCACAGGTGAGGGATAAAAATGCCTGCCCCAATCCGCAAATTCTGCCAGCATGGCATCGAGCGAGGCGAACATCTGGCTGTCATCCACAAACAGGATCGCATCGCGTTGCGTAGCAGGCAGCAAGGTGCCAGCCATATCACCGGGGTCGATTTTACCGACAGTATGGAGCTGACAGGGTTCACCCCTTCGCCATAAAGCGCCCCCTCTGATCACTCCAGGTTTCTATCCGGAGAGTTACAAGCTCACAGGGTGTTTGCGGTCGCTCTGATCCATCTCAATCCTCACCCCCATGTGTCCCAGGCGCAGCTCATCGCCATGGGTGATCACCACCGGGACGGTGACCACTTCGCCGTTTAGAAAGGTGCCATTGGTGGAGGCCAGGTCTTCCAGCCACCACTGATGTTGGTGGTAAGACAGCCTGGCATGCTGCGAGGAAACGGTCTGGTCATCCAATGGGAAATCACAGCCAGATTCACGCCCAAGGATAATTTCGGGCTTGGTGTAATGTAGCGACAAGATATTGGCTTCCGCCAGGCTGGTCAAAGTAAGAGGCGGCGGCTGGCGGGCAGCGAGTAACTCACCTTGCTGCTTCAAGTCTCGTAACAAGGTATAGATTGCCAACCCAAGGAAACCATAAAGCAGGGCGGCCAGAAGAATGCGTAAAACCAATAAGATGATGGCGCTCACAATGGGATTATACCCTTACAGCACTTCCAGGGAAGGCGGGGCAACCGGTAGCTCCTGGGTGTACCCTGTTTGTGTGGCGGCGTCCTGCCCATAGACCAACGGCACACCTGCCAGCAGGATGACATCCCCCGTTTTGAGTGCATGGGTGGACACTGCCACCCCATTCACAAAGGTACCACCCATGGAATCCAGGTCAAAGATGACGAACCGTCCCTGAATGAGACGCAATTGGGCGTGCTTGCGTGAGACTCTCAAGTCTTCCAGATGCAGCTGGTTGGAAGGATCCCGGCCAATATTGATCACCAGCTCG
>JBAPSY010000341.1:0-1620 GCA_049281855.1 Anaerolineales bacterium | reverse complement strand
TCCCCCCAGTGTGGATATATTGAAGAAGGTATTTGAACCTTCTCTCTGCCACAAGATCAGGCTAACTACACCGAGGAGAATGACAGCCACTCCTACCACTGTGATAAGTACATCCGCCGCCTTGTCGGGTTTAGGAAATACCCACAACCAGATGATCACCACCAAGCTAAATAATGCTAGGATTCGGTCAAGTGGGGGTAGATAAAGATGACCATCAATAAACCCCTGCCATGCCAGCCAGGTTACTCCAAATAGCGACAGCTGAACCAAAAATAAAATCAATAACCCTAGCTGCATTCGCTTTCCTTCGCCAGACTTCTGATTACTTCTGGCGTAAAGGCAGGATAACCAGGCACCAAACGTGCAAAATCCCAGCGCTAGGGAATAAATCAAATTCCCCTCTGGTGCAGAAAGCAAGCTAATGATCTGTTCAACGATCGGAGCCATGAGATTAAACCTAAGAAATTATAGCATGCTACTCAAGGTTGACAAAACGAAAAATACAGGTAAAATTCCGTTCACCCTGATTATACAATTATTATGCCGAAGTGGCGGAATTGGCAGACGCGCTAGGTTCAGGGCTTAGTGAGCATTGCGCTCGTGTGGGTTCAAGTCCCACCTTCGGCACTGGCACAATCCCTGCATCCTACACGCAGGGTTTTTTATTTCTCTTGCGCGAACATTGAGGCTGGAGTAAGATGTATAGATGAAAATGTCGGGAAAAGGCTGGAAACCTGTTCTAATCCTGGTCGGGTTTGCTGTGCTCGTGCTCCTGGTGATGGATTTCAACAACCGCATGGCAGAACTCCGACGCCTGACGGCTGAGAAGGAAGACATTAGCGCACGTGTAACCAGCTTGGTGGATACCCAGATCGCACTGGAAACCCAGGTGGCATACGCCACTTCCGAAGCTGCGGTCTACTATTGGGCATACAACTTTGAACACCTCGGCAAGGAAGGCGATGTGCTTGTCGTACCCATCCAGCCAGAAGGTAGCCTGCCTCAACCCACACCTACACCTGTCATTACCCCAGAGATCATTCAAAATTGGCAGGTGTGGCTTTCACTCTTCGTGGAACAGTCTCCGACCACTCCTTGACGCTATAGACTGTGCATGCTATAATACCGCCCGCTCGGAAGACGAGTAGAAAAACGATGCGGGGTGGAGCAGTGGCAGCTCGTCGGGCTCATAACCCGGAGGTCCTTGGTTCGAATCCAAGCCCCGCTACTCATCTGAAACCATAGCTCGTCGGGCTATGGTTTTTGCTTGGCCCGACGGTGGGAGATTGGCAAAATCTCAAAAATGGAGGATTTTGACATGAACCACTCACCGTCGGGCTCGTTATTAATAAGCAAGGCCATTCCTGGCTTCATCAACTACAAAACAGCCGAGGGCTTAGCCCTGCGCACGATTGACTCCCACGAGCGCTTGCTCAACAAATGGCTCGAACACATCGGGGATCAGGAGATCGGCAAGATCACTGCCCAGGATGTGGTCGCTTATATGAGCTGGCTGCGCAATGAATACACCCCACGCCGCTACAACGGGAAAACCCACCCACTCTCACCAAAGTCACTGCGCAATGTATGGGTCACCCTGTCCTCTTTCTACTCTTGGGC
>JBAPSY010000340.1:0-13117 GCA_049281855.1 Anaerolineales bacterium | reverse complement strand
AACCAGGATCCGTCCTTTGATGTCACCAAATGCAGGCACAGGTTTCCCCCAATACGCCCAATCCTGGTATGCCCGTTTCTTCTTTATCGCTACACTTTCTCGATACTCCACTAATCGTGGGCATTTTCTGCAGCTGACGATAGTTTTGTTAAGGGTATCGATATCCATCTCAATTATCTGATTCCTAATGGTCACAACTCACACCTTATATGATCAACATTGCATCACCGAAGGAGTAAAAGCGATAATTCGTCTTCTTGGCTACTTCATAGGAATTTAGAACTATTTCACGACCTGCAAAAGCGCTTACCAGCATGATCAGAGTTGAATGTGGCAGGTGAAAATTGGTTATCATCGCTTCTACGATTAGAAATTTATATCCAGGCAGGATAAATAAGTTTGTCGGACCTTCATATGCTTTCAGTTTGCCGTCTTTTACTGCGCTTTCGAGTGTGCGCACACTCGTCGTGCCAACAGCAATGACTCTGCCTCCATTTTCCTTTGCCTGGTTGATCTTATCAGCAGTCTCATGGGTTAACTTGCACCACTCCGAATGCATCTTATGCTCCAATGGGTCAACCTCAATCACAGGTGCAAAGGTATCTAACCCAACATGCAATGTGACGCTCGCAAATTGGATCCCATTGGCTTGCAGTTTATCAATCAATTGTGGAGTGAAATGCAACCCGGCCGTGGGAGCGGCAGCGGAGCCTGAAGTCTTGGCGTACACCGTCTGATATCGCTCAGGGTCATCCAGCCGATTATGGATATAGGGCGGAAGTGGTACATGACCAATACTTGGAAATATGGTTTCAAGTGGTTCGGAGAACTGAATCACTCTCTCCGCCCCATCCATAACTGCTTCAATAACAGCCAAAGGTGCTTTCTCGCCTTGTTTAATGGATTCCACCTGCAGCTGCCTTCCCTCGGATAGGCCTTTTCCACCCACAAGAGCCTCCCAGGTCCGCACATCCCGCTTTCGCAGCAGTAAGATTTCCACCCGTCCTCCGCTTGGCAGCTTGCGAGCGAATATCCTCGCTGGAATGACTCGCGTTTCATTAATAACCAGGATATCTCCAGCTATAAGATAATTCCCTATATCCTTAAATACCCCATGCTGAATACCCCCGGTTTGCCGGTCTAGGATTAGTAATCGCGAGAGATCGCGTTGTTCCAACGGAGTCTGTGCAATATAACTGACCGGCAGATCATAATCAAAGTCTGAAGTGCGCAATTGATTGCTCACCTTACTTCCGCCCTATGAACCGTGAAAAGAGAGTGAGGATAATGCTCAATAGGATCGAGATCAGGATGGATGTAGCCAGCGGGAAGATGCAGGTAAAACCTTTTCCTTGAATTTGAATGTCTCCTGGTAGCCTGCCCAAGGGAAGGTTTAAACGCGAAGCCAGGTAGAATAACCCCCCCACGACCAAAAAGATGACCCCTATAATAAGAAATATCCTGGCGAGTGAGGGAAGCATGGAAATTCCTTCTGATCGATTGAATAGAGTTTTGTTGCTCAGAACATTTTTTGCTGGCTATCTACAGGGATGGCAATCCCCAGGTGTTCATAAGCCAATGCGGTTGCCACCCTCCCATGCGATGTTCGTTCAAGGTAACCCAACTGCAGCAGGTATGGTTCGACTACGTCCATGATCGTATCTGGTTCTTCACTGATCGAAGCTGCAATTGTACTCAACCCAACTGGTCCGCCCCGATATTTTTCGATTACCGTGACAAGTACCCTGCGATCTAGTTCATCCAAACCCATCAAGTCTACATTCAGCAGGTTCAATGCATCGCGAGCAATTTTCCTGCTGATTGTGCCATCTGCACGTACCTGGGCGAAATCACGCACCCTTCTGAGTAAACGTAATGCCACCCGTGGTGTCCCTCTTCCCCGTTGCGCAATCTCATCCACGCCTTCATCATCCGCATGCACATTCAAAGTTCTACACGCCCGTATTACGATCTTGCGCATGGCTTCAATTTCATAAAAATCAAGATGATAGACTGCTCCAAATCGTGAGCGCAGGGGTGCAGTTAATAATGCCAGACGTGTAGTGGCACCGATGACTGTGAATCGCGGCAGCTTCAACCGGATTGAACGCGCCGAAGGACCTTTACCAATCACTATATCCAGCGCGTAATCTTCCATTGCTGGATACAATACTTCCTCGACCACTCTGCCCAACCGGTGGACTTCATCGATGAATAATATATCTCCAGCTCGTAGGTTGGTGAGTATCGCTGCCAGGTCACCTGGTCTTTCGATTGCAGGTCCCGAAGTAACCTTGATATTGACGCTCATTTCGTTTGCCAACACATGTGCCAGAGTGGTCTTGCCTAATCCAGGCGGTCCATAGAATAAAACATGATCCAATGGATCTCCCCGCTGGCGCGCAGCTGCGATCAAGATCGCCAGATTTTCTTTCACCCGTTCCTGACCAATTAAGTCAGCCAGGGTACGTGGTCGCAATGCTAAATCGAGTCGGTCATCTGTTTGGGGTTCAGGGTTTACCAGACGTGTTGGTTTATCATCCATAAATGCGATTATAACCTAAACGGAATACGTACTATAATTCCATCATCCTCATCTTGGAGCTAAGGTTCATGACCAATGTCTTTCCTTCCATCCATCCCCTGGTAGCACATAAACTTTCATTATTGCGTGATAAAAACACTGAGCCCAAGAAATTTCGGGAGCTCGTCAGGGAGATTGCTACGCTCCTTGCCTATGAAGCGACAAGTGACCTGATCCTTTATCAAATTAATATTGATACTCCTTTAGCGACAACCACAGGGAACGTATTATCAGAGAAGATTTGTTTAGTTCCGATATTGCGCGCTGGTTTAGGGATGGTCGAGGGAGTCTGGAACCTTATGCCATCTGCAGAGGTCTGGCATATTGGTTTATATCGGGATGAAAAAACATTAAATCCAGTCGAGTATTATAAGAAACTCCCGGTAGAGCCAACCGTTTCCGTCTGCCTGATCCTGGATCCTATGCTTGCCACTGGAGGGTCTGCTGTCGCCACCGTGGATATTCTCAAACGCTGGGGGGTCCGAAAGATAAAGTTTGTCGGCATCCTGGCTGCTCCCCAAGGCATCGAGAATCTTCAAAACCACCATCCTGATGTTAACATACACATTGCAGGGATTGATGAAACCCTGAACCAACGTGGCTACATTCTCCCCGGCTTGGGCGATGCCGGAGACCGTCAGTTCGGTACTGGATAATTCGTTTCATTTTTAAAGTAATGATGTGAACGAAGTACCGGCAATTAGAATCCAGGCGGGATGAGCTCCTGTGGAGGCATCATCGTTCGAGTCTGATCCTTTCCGGTGATCTGGTACCACAAAGCCCCTCCTGCTACACCCAGGATGGCCATCCATCCTACGTTGAATAAACCAATACATACTGCACCCACCAACTGCAGTGTCCAAATTGCGGTCTGGTCAATGCTGACGTTGGGAAGCCTCAGAGTCTTGTAGATCGCCTCGAGACTCGATGGATTCAATAACATTCCATTGATCACTCCTCCAATTATTCCACCACTAAAACCCAGGCCTCCTGCGATTGCGCCCGCCATTCCACCTTTCCTCACCCCCTCTCCAGAACTGATTGGTTTTTCATATACACCTGCTAGATACCCGGCAGCCAATCCAAGGATTAATCCCAGGCATGGTGCACAGAATGGTGTGATAAGCACCGCACTCCCAAGGATCAACACGAATGAGATTGCACCAAAGATTAAACCAGATTTGACCATGGAATACCTCCTATGTCTTTTACATACTTTATAGTGAAATTATAGCGTAACTGGTCAATTTATTTCTGAAATATATTCCTCCTGTCATTATTCCAACACCTGATATACAATTCAGCGACAAATTGAAAATACCTAAATGATTGATTGTGTCACAGGATAGGATCATTTACCAAAGCTCTACTAGGCACAAATCTCACATATTTTGATCCATATACTTAAACCTATTCGTATTTATTCCTGTTCCCACCTCATCGACTTACTGGTACACCATTTCGATACATGGTTTCTGACGGATGATTAACAATGCGTTGCCGAAAATGTAGTGAAAAGGCTGTAATAAATATGCGCCATCACAAGCTGGCGTTGTGTAAGACTCATTTTTTGGATTGGGTGCCTGATCAGGTGGAACATGCCATTAAAAAGTATCGCATGTTCTCCCACCAGGACCATCTTCTTGTTGCCGTATCAGGTGGAAAAGATTCCTTATCATTATGGGACCTCCTCATCCGTCTGGGATATTCATCCGATGGTTTATATATTGGACTGGGGATCGATGGGGGGGTAAATTATTCGGAGAAATCCCTTGAATACGCCCACGCATTTGCTCAGGAACACAACCTTCTTTTACATGTAAAAGAAATAAAAGCTGAATATGGTGAAACTATCCCTGAGTTGACTATACGCACCCACCGTGGTCGTTATAAACCCTGCTCAGTCTGCGGGCTCACCAAGCGCCACGTAATGAATCAGCTCGCTCGAGCGCAGGGTTATGATGCCCTCCTAACCGGGCACAACCTGGATGATGAAGCTGCTATTCTTTTAGGAAATACCCTAAACTGGGTTGGATCTTATCTAATCCGGCAGGGTCCTTTTCTGGAAGCTGACCGGCCAGGTCTGGTACGCAAAGTTAAACCTCTCTGCCGGATGTATGAACGCGAAATGGCTGCTTACGCCCTCTTGCGAGGCATCCCGTACATCCACGACGAATGCCCCCATGCTGAAGGATCTACCTCTATTTTTCATAAAGAATTATTAAATAAGCTCGAAGCTGATCGCCCCGGTGCCAAGCTCGGTTTTTATCTGTCCTTCCTTCAAGCCAGACATGCCGGTCTTTTTTCGTCATCCTCTGATGAGCGTGCTGCATTGATTCATACCTGCCAGGAATGCGGACAACCTACTTCAGCTCCCGGTCTATGTTCTTTTTGCCGGATGTTCGTGAAAGCTGAAGACCACTTGGCTACAAAGGGTTGACTGGACAATGACTACCCCAACGGTGCTGGAAAATAATAATCATCGTAGCTACCGTTACCTTGACTTGATCACTGCCTTGTTTGTCACCGTCTTAGTGGTGAGCAATATTGCTTCTTCTGCCAAGATTGTAGATTGGGGGTTCAGTATTTTTGGTGTACGCATGGCTTTTGATGCTGGTACTTTGCTCTTTCCGGTGAGTTATATCTTTGGCGATATCCTCACCGAAGTGTATGGGTACAAACGCTCACGTCGTGTCATCTGGACTGGTTTTCTCTGTCTTGGTCTGAGTGCAGTCGTATTTGGGATCGTGCGCATTCTGCCAGGTGAAGCCACTTGGCAGCAATATGCTGGTCAAAATGCTTATAATGTCATCCTGGGCGGGATGAGCACTGGCGGCATCGTCCTCGCCAGTCTTTTAGGCTATTGGACCGGTGAATTTTCGAATTCATTTACTTTAGCCAAGATGAAAATCCTTACCCGCGGCCGTTGGTTATGGACTCGGACAATTGGTAGCACATTGGTAGGCGAGTTGGTGGATTCGGTTATTTTTATCCTTTTGGCTTCATTGTTCAGTGTATTCCCCTGGAGCTTATTTATCACACTGGTAATAACGAATTACATTTTCAAGTGCTCAGTCGAAGCATTGATGACCCCCATCACTTACCTTGTGGTCAGTAGCTTAAAACGTCACGAACAAGAAGACTATTACGATCGGGGTACGAATTTCACACCTTTCCAGATATAAACACTGTAGCCGCCATCGATGATGGCGGCCTCGCTTTCCCTTATATCGTCGCACTCACTAAAATCGTTCTTACCTCCTCTGCAGGAATCCAGAATAATCTAAGCCAGCTCCAGGTACCGTTCCACTTCCCAGTCTGTAACCTTCATTTGGTAATCCTGGATTTCTTCCAATTTCGCTCGGTTAAAAGCATCGTAAATAACCGCCCCAAGCGCACCCTTGATCACTGCATCCGCTTCCAATTCATGCAGCGCTTCTCCAAGCGAACCCGGTAATTCCGCCACACCCAGGTTTTTGCGGTCTTCAGGATTCAGTTCATAGACATTGATCTGATTTAGTGGTTTTGGGCACTCGAGACCATGATCAATTCCATCCAATGCAACTGCCAGCATGGCGATGAATGCCAGATACGGATTTGAAGAAGGGTCAGGAAAGCGCAATTCTGCCCGTGTGGACTTGTCTCTTCCCTCAGACCACCTCGGGATCCGGATTAGCGCCGAACGGTTGATCTGTGCCCAACCAATATAGACCGGGGCTTCATATCCGGGAACCAATCGTTTATAAGAATTCACTGTTGGTGCCACGATGGCTGCCAAAGCGCGTGCGTGAGCTAGCTGACCAGCAATAAAGTGATACGCAATCGGTGATAGGTGAAAATCATCTTTCGGATCCGAGAACAGGTTATTCCCCTGCATATCAAACAGTGACTGGTGCACATGCATGCCAGATCCATTGATACCAAAGATCGGTTTTGGCATAAACGAGGCGATCAATCCATGCTGTGCTGCTATTGCCTTAACTGTGTATTTTAGCGTCAGCACATTGTCAGCTGTGCGCAAGGCATCATCGAAGCGAAAGTCAATTTCATGTTGACCTAACGCAACCTCATGGTGACCGGTCTCCACATCCAACCCCATCCCCTCCAACGCATCCATCAGCTCCGTGCGCACCCTGACGGCATCATCGTTAGCGGAGAAATCGAAATATCCTCCCACATCGTGAGGCACCGGGTGGATATTCTCATGTCCATTTCCACCTCGAATGAGGAAAAACTCGGGCTCCGGACCGACGTTATACTTCCAACCTCGCTTTGCCAGCATTTCCAACATGTGCTTCAATGTTCCACGTGGGTCACCCGGGAAGGGTCTGCCATCAGGCTGGAAGATTTCGCAGAAAATACGGGCTCTACGTAACTCTGGGAGTGTCCACGGGAGGACTGCATAAGTGTCTATGTCCAGAACCAACCGCATATCGCTTTCTTGGATCCGTGCAAAACCCTCCACTGAAGAGCCATCGAACCATATACCATCCTCCAAGGCATCTGCTAAACGTGCCACAGGGATATCGACACTTTTCACCGTACCGATTACATCCGTGAATTGAAGCGAGACGAACTTTACCCCATCTTCCTTCACCTGAGCTAATAATTGCTTATTATCCATTCTTCCTCCGAGGCTTTGTCATAAATAAATAGGGCAAGCTAATCGCCCTATCACAATTGTCCGCAATTTTATCACACCCTTATCAGCCGGTGGGGGTTAATGGATAATGTAACGATTGACTTGTTTGGAGTTGACATGCAAAGTATTGCCATAATCACCGATACCGACTCAAGCATTCCCTTTGGTCTTGCAGCTCAATACAACATCTACCAGGTTCCTGTGACGATCCATTTCGGGGAGGAAAGTTACGAAGCTGTTTACGCAGTAAATGATGCAGATATTTTCCGGCGCATCGACAAAGAAGGTAAACTTCCATCAACGGCTGCACCTTCACCGGGCAAGTTTGTGGCTGCCTATAAAAATGCATTCGATGCCGGTGCCAATAAGATTTTGTGTTTGTGCGTCAGTAGTGAAGTCAGTGCTACTTATAGTGCCGCAGTTACTGCTCGTGAATCATTCCCCGAGCGCGAGATTAATGTGATCGATTCTCGCAGTCTATCGATGGGTTTAGGTTACATGGCGCTCGCAGCTGCCGAGGCAGCCGTACAGGGGTTATCGATGAATGAACTCGTATCAATTATCGATGATATTCGCCAGAGAACCCATTTATTCGCTGCTCTCTCAACCCTCAAGTATCTTGCTATGGGCGGTCGGGTCAGCAATCTTGCGGCGAGCATGGCTACCATGCTAAACGTTAAACCCATTCTAACCATTCGGGATGGCAGGCTTGACTTGCTCGAACGAGTCCGCACTCAAAAGAAAGCTTGGCAGAGGGTCATCGAGCTTTCAGCAATCAATACGGGAGATAAACAGATAGAGAAAATGTGCGTCCTGCACGTTAATGCTCCCGAAATGGCTCAAGAATTTATGACTGAAATTAAAAGCCGCATGCATTGTCCTTCAGAGATCATGTCTGTTGAAGTCACCCCTGGCTTATCGGTTCATTCGGGTGCCGGGATGGTGGGTACGGTTTTCATTGTAAAATAAGAGCATGACAGTCATCACTTTGCTCACCGATTTTGGATTACGCGATGGTTATCCAGGTGTGATGAAGGGCGTCATTTGGAAGATTGCCCCCGATGTTCAAATTGCCGATATCAGCCATTCAATCAAACCACAGGACATCCTGCAAGGAGCCCTTGCATTAGCTCGAACCTCACAATTCTTTCCATCCGGTTCTATCCATGTTGCCGTGGTCGATCCTGGAGTAGGCACCCTGCGTCGCCCGATTGGTCTTCATCTCGGAGAGCACTATTTCATTGGACCAGATAATGGTTTGTTTACCCTGGTCCTTGAGCAAGCAGAAGCTCGTCAAGCATTAATCCGGGTGGTTCACCTTGACCAGAGTAAATACTGGCTGCCTGAGATCAGTAAGGTTTTCCACGGGCGCGATATCTTTGCTCCCTGTGCTGCCCATCTTGCCATGGGCATTGCATTGGAAGATTTGGGCACACCCATCCTTGATCCTATCCGTCTGCAAATTCCACATCCCGAATCCATTCATGGAGGTGGCTGGCGAGGGCAGGTCATTGAGATCGACACATTCGGTAACCTGTCGACAAATATTGATCAATCTCACCTGCTCCCTTTGGGGGAAGTCTTCGTTCAGATTGCTGGTCGAAGAATCGAAAAGCTTGTGAGTACCTTCGGTGACAGCCCAAAGGGAACATTGATTGCCTTATATGGCACTGCCCATGATTTGATGATTTCGATTGTCAACGGAGATGCCGCTCACACCTTAAATGTTTCCGTGGGTGATGTTGTGGATGTTTATCCTCTGCTAACGGATATATCAACATGACCGTCATCACCCTCACCACGGACTTCGGAACAGGTGATCACGAAGCTGGCGTCCTCAAAGGGGTCATTTGGAAGATTGCTCCAAACGTGAAGATCGCCGACTTAAGCCATGACATAACGCCTCACGATATCCTGGAAGCTGCTTTCCTCCTTTGGCGTGCAGCCCCTTACTTTCCGGACGAGACCGTCCATGTCGCTGTGATAGATCCAGGAGTCGGTACTTCCCGCCGTGCACTTGCTGCCCGTTTGGGTTCGCAATATTTTGTTGGACCAGATAATGGACTGCTTTCTCTTCTAGCAGCAAAAGCAGGTGAGAACGACGAAGAGACCAGCTATGTACATTTGGATCAGCCAAAATATTGGTTGCCAGAAGTTTCCAATGTCTTCCATGGGCGGGATGTTTTTGCTCCCGTCGCTGCCCACCTCGCATCTGGAATACCTTTTAACATGCTTGGCACAGCGATTATTGATCCGGTCCGGATCGAAATACCCAAGCCAACGCGAACTGATAGAGGCTGGCTAGGTCAGGTGATCCACATTGACCATTTTGGTAATCTGTCTACCAATCTTAGCATCCGCCATCTTATACCAACAAAGGAGGTGATGATTAACATAAAAGGAGAGCAGATCGTCGGTCTGGTTTCCACCTTTGGAGAACGTCCTGTAGGAACACTTGTCGCCTTGTTAGACAGTAGTGGCTCATTAGCTATTTCAGTGGTAAACGGGAGTGCTGTTCAAGTTCTTAAGGCTAGGATAGGCGATAAAATTGAAGTACTCATCGGTAGTTGAGATATGAATAGTCCTGAAAAGATACCCAACTCACCTGCCCTGGTTATAGAGAACCTTAGTTTTCGCTATCATAGTCGTCAGGAATTTGCTCTGCACAACCTTTCATTCCAGGTGCAGCCCGGAGAAGTCCTTCTAATTGCTGGTGCATCCGGTTGCGGTAAAACTACACTGATGCGGTGTATTAATGGCTTGATCCCACGCACCTATCATGGTGAAATGCACGGGGAGATACATCTATTTGGAAAACCTGTTGCTGATATGAGTATGCCAGAGCTTTCCCAGCAGGTGGGGACTATTCTACAGGACCCTGAGCGTCAAATTGTTGGCAGCTATGTTCTAAATGAAGTAGCCTTCGGACTTGAAAACTTGGGCATGCCTAGAGAAGAGATTCTCGAGCGTGCTGACGAAACATTGAATTTCTTGGGCATCTCCCACTTGCGCGATCGAGAAACTTTCTCCACTTCAGGTGGTGAAAAACAAAAAGTAGCCCTGGCAGGAGTTTTATCTATGCGTCCACGCCTCCTTTTATTGGATGAACCCCTTGCCAGTTTGGATCCAATGTCATCTCATGAAGCTCTCCAGTTTTTCCGTTGGTTAGCCGATCAGGGTATTGCGATCATGATCGTTGAGCATCGTGTGGAGGATGTCCTCTCTATCCATCCTGAGAAAGTCTTATATCTTGAGAATGGTGAGCAGTTGTATTATGGTGCTGTGGATGGTCTGCTTCAAGTGGTTGATTATCACCGCCTTAAGCTCCCTGCTCCGACCATTCTCGAACGTGCCATAAATGAGCCTGCTCCGGTATTCGAACCCCTCCTGCACCCCTCTCAATCTCAGCCTCCTTTACTCTCTTTCGAAGATGTCCATTTTCATTATTCACCCACCTTGCCTGATGTGCTCCAAGATATCAATTTCAAGGTTTATCCAGGCGATATCATCGCCATTCTGGGTCACAATGGAGCTGGGAAAACAACTTTGGTGAAACATGCCCTTGGTCTGATAAAGCCCACCCAGGGCAGGGTTCTTTTGGAAGGCAAGGATACAAAAAAGGTCACCGTCGCTCAGGCAGCTAGGACGGTTGGATATGTTTTTCAAAGCCCCACCCAAATGCTCTTCGCACCCACCGTCGCAGAGGAGCTAGAATTTGGTCCCCGCAATCTGCGTTACGAACCTGAGGTAATTAAAACGAATGTGGATTGGGCAATTCACACTGTACACCTTGAATCGGAGCTGCAAACCCCACCACTGGCTTTATCATTTGGTCAGCAAAAACGCATCAGTATCGCCGCTGTGCTCGCCATGCGTTCGCGTATCCTGATGATGGATGAGCCCACCGCCGGTCAGGATTACTGGAATTACCTCGCTTTTATGGATTCGATCTTGCAAATGCCCGGCTTTGATGCCATCTTGTTCATCACCCACGATGTGGATTTAGCGGTCATTTATGCCAATCGCATCATTCTCCTTTATGACGGTGCAATCGTTGCGGATGGTTCCCCAAATGAAGTGCTGGCTGATGAAGAGCAGCTTTCTCGCTGCCGTGTGTTACCCACTTCCTTGCTGAAGCTCAACCAGCATTTTTTTCCAAAAACTGGTCATTTTTTACGCGCAGAACAGCTTGCGCATGTTTTATAACAAATACAAAATTCAAAAGATAAGGAGAAAATCAAATGAATAAGAAACTCTGGCAATTCGGTACTCGTGAAGTCGTCTTTGCTGCCATCGGAGCTGCCCTGTATGGTGTTCTGGCCTGGGCAACCAACTTTTTGGCTATCCCTGGTTCCGGAAATGTATCCGTCCGTCCCGCGGTTGCCATACCCATGTTTTTTGGAGTCGCCTTTGGACCCATCGTTGGCTTCATCGCTGGCTTCTTGGGCAACATCATCTCTGACCTGCTCTCAGGCTATGGCTTTTGGTTCTGGTGGGACCTGGGCAATGGCATCCAGGCAATGATTCCAGGTTTGATCTTCCTGACTATTGTTAGTTATAAAGACTTTGGCAGCATTATCAAAGCTGAGATCATGGTTGTCATTGGCATTATTGTCGGCATGGGTCTGGCATCGCTTTCCGAGATGTGGGTTTCTGGTACCGACTTCCCCACAACAGTAGCAGTCAATTTCATGCCCGCATTTATCACCAATATGATCTGGGGTTTGGTCCTGGTGCCTATTCTGATGGTGGCCTACTCAGCCATCCAATCACGCTCCGGGCGCTAACAACCTAAAATAGCTTGGAAATCTCTCGGGTTGCTTTCCCGGGAGATTTCCAAATGTCGTGAAACCCTGAGGCTTTAATGCTCGTCACCTGGGCGTACCACTTCCGTAACAGCCTGATGGAGAAGATCGATCCACGCGCCCGCTGGATCTTCTCGCTCCTGTTTCTCTTCACAATATCAATGTACTGGGATATGCGGTTCCTGTTATTTTTCTTCGTGGTGGCCTGGATTTGGTATGCAATGGCCTGGGTGAGTTTTAGAGAGACCCGTCGTGCCTGGCTCTTGGTTAGCTTCCTTTTATTCACCATGGTTTTCGTCAATACCATTTTATCGGGAGGTGGAGCAGCAGGAATTGTCCAAGGTCCGGGGCACACTGTGCTCGGGTTTCACTTTAAGCTCCCGCTGGTTGGTTGGATGGTCAACTTCAGCCTGACTATCGAACGCCTATGGTTTGCATTATGCCAGCTTGTCCGCGTGTGGGCGATCTCAGCCATTTTCATCATCATCCCTTATTCCATGGACCCGCGCTTATATGGGGTCACTTTTCGTCGCCTTGGTTTTCCAGACCGTTTCGCCTTCTCTATGGATCTGGCATTTCGCTACGTGCCCACCCTGGCGCGTGATTTTGCCGTCACGCTGGATGCCCAAAAAGCGCGGGGCTATGAGATCGAACGTGTTGAGGGTGGGTTGATCACCCAGGTACGTCGGATCGCCCCGCTCATCATTCCTATCACGATGAGCTCCATCCTCAGCGGGGAGGATATGGTCAATGCCATGGACTTGCGCTGTTTCGGTCTGTGCCCTCGCACCTGGATTCAACAAACGATCTACCATTGGTACGATTACGCCATCATCGCTCTTGGGATTATCCTGCTCCTGTCTTCAATCATCCTGCGAAATTTCGTCCACATCGGAGGCTTCTGGGTGCCTCCAGGAATCATTCCTGGATAACACTCCCTACCCAAATAGCCTACTTGTCAAATCATCCTCCCTGCGGTATCCTTAGCCGTTGGGAGTGGTTGAGTTCCGGTGGGCTCCCCGGTCTTCAAAACCGGTGGCGGGTCGCGTTGCGGGCCGCGGTGGGTTCGACCCCCATCCACTCCCG
>JBAPSY010000339.1:0-28404 GCA_049281855.1 Anaerolineales bacterium | reverse complement strand
AGAGTTTTAGATTTAGCTCGGGATTATCCAGAGTAGGTTCGATGAGGGAATCCCAGCCGGAGATAGCAGCCTTTCCGACTTGCTGCCCACCCATGATCCAAAAGAGGGGGCAGGCAGTGTGTCGATTTTGATGAGCGATTTCGCATAGCCGATTTAGGTGTTGAAATGGTTGATTTAACCCCTGTTCCAGATATTACCGTTTCGAATTTCCTGGTTTTGATGGGTAAAAAGGACGATGCGGGGAAATCTCAGACGGGATTTCAGCAAGGTTATAGAACTGTAACCACTCATTCTTCCCGAATTTGGGCAATGTTGCTAAAAAATCGGTGATTCCTACTTTTGCAGCATAGTAGGAAGGAATACTATAGAAAAATCAAATCCTGCCAAAATACCGCCAAATTTGGTTAGTTGAGATTGCAAATGTAAAATATCCTTGAAGGATCGCTGACGCACGATAGTACACATTCCAACCAGCGTTGCTTGTTTTGTAAAAAAGTAATTGCGATCCAGCGTATTGAGGGGTTTTTTCCAATCCGCATGAGCGACTAAGGTAACTTGCTCGAAGGCGATTGGATGATCAGGAGATCTCGTTTAGTACCATCCATTCTCCTGGGAGACCTTCCAGCTTTTGATGATTTTGTATCACTCCGCTTTGTTCCAAACGATCGATAGCTTGGGTTACATCAGGAGGTTTCCATCCAAACAATTTAATTAAATCTCGATATTGGGACGCCCCCACTGAGCGGAAGTATAGCTCGAGAATTTTTTGGCGAGCATCATATTCCCCCAGAAAGCGAGCTTTTTCCAGCAGATCTGGTTCATATCGGGCGACAATGTCATAAGCAAATGAATAATGCCATGAGCCAGCGTCAACAACTCCCACTGGCATAATCTTAAAATCAGACTGAAGGTCAGTCAACGCACGATTGAAGCGGCTCTCACTGTCATGACTCGTCATATGAGCTGCTTTTCTTAATGCGATCGTATCCAACGGGCTGTTTTCAAGCAGAGCTTCATAGACATTTTTGGCTTCTTGAGTCATCCGACCCTGCTCATAAATGGTGAGGTAATCTTCTTCTGGGGAGCCGTAATTTTCAGTAAGTGTATAGAAATATGGGGCGATTGCGATGGAGATAATAGTAGCTTTTTTACGCAGGATCTTCCCATAAAACCAGACGTGTTTACCCAATAGGGAATCTTTCCAATCCCAGCTAACGTGACCAGGGTCGTCGTGTTCATTGGGAACAGGACGATCACCTGAGACAGCTCCCCAAAGACTTGGTAGGGTGATACCGGTGATTGGCCAAAAATAAATATAGCCACGTTCATTTACATACTGGATGGCTTGATCTCTTGTCTTCACCCTGTCTTTTGGATGATAACCGAATGTATGTGAGCGATATTCGCTAATGCGATCCAAAGTTATCATGGGTATTTATTCGTTAAGTCCCTAGTACCGTCCCGCCATCTACAGATATCACAGATCCAGATATGAAAGAAGCTTCGTCGCTAGCGAGAAACAAAAAAACATTAGCGATCTCATCCGGTTTTCCCAATCGTTTAAGAGGAGTACGATTGATCATCATTTGAAGGATTTCTGCTGGCATTTGACGCACCATATCGGTCTCGATAAAACCAGGGGCGACTGCATTAACAGTAATGTTGTATCGACCCAATTCGCGTGACCACACCCGGGTCATTCCAATAACTCCAGATTTTGAAGCGGCATAATTGGTCTGACCAAAGTTACCATAAAGTCCAACAATCGACGTGGTGCTAATCACCCTACCAGAATTTTGCTTAATCATATAAGGAACGACAGCACGGGTACAGATAAAAGTACCTCTTAAATTAACATCGACGACCTCATCAAATGTCTTTAAGGACATAGTTGCTAGTATCTCGCCGTCTTTATATTTGACGAGCTGAGCGTCGTGCAGAATCCCGGCATTATTGATCAGAATATCGATTTTTCCCCAATTCTGGAAACATTTTTGGGATGCTGTTGTAACAGAATCTGGATCTGTCACGTCAACCGGTTGATAAAATACTTTCCCAACTCCGAGCTGTGAGATGAGAGATTCAGCTGCCTCATTATCCATGTCCCAGATAGCAACTTGTGCTCCTTCGGTTATAAAACGCTTTACCGTGGCGCGCCCGATGCCATTTGCGCCACCTGTTATGATCGCATAACGATTTTCCAAGCGCATATCAGCTTACCTTCCTGTCAGCCTCCGGAAATAACTGGCACCAGTTTGATCAGATCATCTTCTTTGACAATTTCATCATCGGTGAGTAAATCACCATTGCGGGTCGCAAGCACGCTATCGGGTTCAATGCTTAATTTCTGAAGTGCCATACGGATAGTCATTCCGTGTTTAATTTCATATTCCTTGGTACGAAGAGTTATTTTAGCAGTCATGTTCCAATTTAACCACAAAGAATGAGAATATTCCATGCGATTCTGTGCATTTCTACAATAAATGTACCTAATTTTGTCAATTATTATCCAAATATTTATATTTCTTGCATAACTATTAAGGAATTTCCTCGACAACTCAAGTAGAGGAAAAGTTTTATTGTTGCTGGCACGTCTATGTAGCGTCTGATTGTGCTCGCAGTCATTAAGCAAATGATTTCTTGGCTCAAAATCTCAGAGTTTATAAAGCACTCTGGAATGAATTATTGTTGTAGAAAGACTGCATTTTAAGAACATGTTTACCTTTGGTGAGTAGGTGCATGTTGCTGCGTTCTTTTTTAATAAAAGTGAGTTTAATCACAGGGTTTATTTTTCTGTCTTTGATTACATCTGGGATTGCCTTGGCAGCTATAGCTCCATTCCGCCCAGGAAACATTCTCTTTCACATACAATATTTTTCAGAACAGCAAGTATTATTTGTAAATAACGATCCGGTTTATCGAACGGACTTCACGCTAGATCTATTAGAACAACGAATTAACGATCTAAGTGCGAACACTGGAACAAAACATGAACTTGAAACCCTGGAAGATTTAAATAAAGCGGTGGATCAAGCGACCACGGCAATTTCGCACGTACGACAAGAGCAGGGGGATAATATTCGAAAAAGGTTATTAGAGTTAACTCAACAGGCTGATGAGAAATTAAAATCATTGACCATTGTACCAACCAAAAAACAAGCCGTTTTTCTTACTTTCCAATCCAAGATACAAACACTCTTACTGACGTTAAGCAAATCAGGGGTGACGAACAGTGAGCTTAGTCGCGTTACAGGTATTATTATAGGGAATCAAGGAAAGTTGGGTGATACAGTAGCAGTCGAAATGATCGCTGGGGGATTGATCCCGTTTCCACCTGGCAGTCCTGGAGCGGTGCACGCGTTCTATCAACTGATTGGGCAACACGCAATATTACTATGTGACGTCTGCCATAATGCTGGAAAATATCTAGGAATTCCAAACACCTGTACCTTATGCCACATTCAGAAACGTCCGAACCCTCATTTCGATGCTGATTGTACCTCTTGCCATACCGCCATATCATGGGAAAATCTTCATATCGACCATGAAGGGGACGGGGCAACTGATTGCCAATCCTGTCATGAGGATAAAGTCCCTGCCGACTATTTTTCTGGCCAATGTTCCACATGTCATGGAACCTAAATATGGAATATTGTGGCATTCGATCACAGTATTGCAAGGGCAATAGGTTGCGCTTCCTGTCATACCAAAGATACACCACCGAGTAACCACATTACCGGTCAGTGCTCAAATTGCCATACCACAGTTGGTTGGAGTTTTGCCCAATTTGATCATTCTGGGAATACTTATTGCATATCGTGCCATTCGGATGATGCACCCGCCAATCATTTTAACGGTCAGTGTTCAACATATCATTTGACTGAAAATTGGAGTGGTGCGTCACAAAACCATGAAGGCTTAACGGATTGCATTTCCTGCTGTTCAGGAGATGCTCCGACGCCTCACTCTACGGGTCAAGGCTCAAACTGGCATCATAAAAATGGATGGCATGGAGCGATATTTACCCACAACGGCTTTACGGATTGCATTTCGTGCCAATCAGGAAATGCTCCCCATGATCATTATCCATATCAATGCTCGACCTGCCATAGAACCGACACATGGTCTAACGGCTACTTTAACCACATGGGCATCACGGACTGCATTTCCTGCCATCTGAAAGATCGACCATCCAAGCACGACTCAAGACAGTGCTCAGATTGTCATAATCCAAATCGTTGGGGTGATTAAGCTCCAATAAACATTATTGATGGATATTTTTGGATGTGAACTGTTCTTCATATCAGATATCTACAATCGCAATGAAATCTGGTGAGGATAGGCCGAGATAATATGAGCATGAAAAATTAGCTTACTAGATCAGATGCCAGAAGGCAGGTGCTCATACACGGACAAGTAGTAGCCGATCTATCGAGATGTATACTAATTAGGGTGTGTTCGTTCCATTCTCCCATTGGAATAGACATCAGACACCATGCTTGGCTAGGTGTATCGTTTAAAGATAGCCGGTGTTTAATCTGTGGGGAATGTGTGGCACGCTGTCCTCGTGGAGTATTGAGGTTCGAACGTTTGAACTTGTTTAATTATTATTTTTTCCCCCCGGATCAGCTCATCATCCAGGTGGTGAATCTTTTTGTGGATGATTTTGTGTCCCATCATTCGAGGAATAAGATGAGGCGCCATCATAAAACAGAGAAATCTAAGCCGAGAAACTATTTATGTGGGTAAAGTTTATATGTGTTTTTAACTTAGGCATTTCTCCTGATCGCTTGTTTTAAAAGGATTGTTTAAACCTTACTCTCAATTATTATCATTTATTAGATGAATACCAAGTGAATTTTGTGAGGAGATATCTATATAATTATATTTAATCCTATATAATGTCAATTTATCAGTTGTAGTGATAGAAAGGATTGGAAATGTTAATAGAATCTTTTCGACCCAAATCCAACCTCGTATCAAAGACTACACTAATCTCGAAACCTCGCTTTCCGGTGATTGATGTGCATAATCATTTAGGTGATGATTTTGGTGGAGGATGGATCCATCGCCCAGTCAGTGAATTAATTGACCTGTTAGATCAAGCAGGCGTGAGGTTGTATGTGGATTTGGATGGAGGTTGGGGTGAAGATAACCTTGCGACTCACATTGAGAAATTTAAAATCAGCCATCCAGATCGTTTTCAGGTATTTGGTGGCGTAAATTGGGAGATGTGGAAAACGCTTGGTGAGGAATTTCCGGATTGGGCTGCTTCACGGTTAAATGTACAAGCGGGAATTGGAGCAGAAGGGTTGAAGATATGGAAAAATTTTGGATTACGGGTTTGTGACCATATAGGCAATCTGGTAAGGGTGGATGATACCCGCCTGGA
Source organism: Anaerolineales bacterium (assembly GCA_049281855.1). Lineage (GTDB taxonomy): Bacteria > Chloroflexota > Anaerolineae > Anaerolineales > UBA4823 > FEB-25. The sequence goes on along the minus strand of JBAPSY010000339.1, from coordinate 23,012 downwards.
TCCAATATGGATCGCAGCAGGAGATTTGAATTTACCGGTAATAGTCCATGTAGCTGACCCGGTGGCATTCTTTGATCCAGTAAATGAAACCAATGAGCGTTGGGAGGAGTTAAATGTTAACCCTGATTGGCAGTTTACTAGCCCTCCATATCCGCCGTTTTCCTTAATCATAGAAGGATTTGCTAATCTGGTAAAGCGGCATCCGAAAACCAAGTTTATTGGGGCACATGTAGGTTGTTTTGCTGAAAACTTGAAGTGGGTCTCTGATTTAATGGATACATGCCCTAATTTCTACGTAGATATCAGTGCCCGGATTGGGGAGCTGGGTCGCCAACCCTATACTGCAAGACGGTTTTTGGTTGAATATTCAGATCGAATATTATTTGGTTCAGATTTTGGTCCAGACCTAGAGGCATACCGGTTAGCTTATCGTTTTCTTGAAACTGACGATGAATATTTCAATTACAGCATAGGTGCAATTCCTCAACAGGGAAGATGGTATGTCTATGGTGTAAACCTATCGGATGATGTTCTAAAGAAAATCTACTATTCCAATGCAGAAAAATTATTGTTAAAAAAATAAATTTGTTGCATTTTGTCGCACGAATCTGACCTAATAAATCTATATGCCTAGAAATCAGGAAAAAGTTGAAGGATATCCATTTTTACTATGACATATAACCAATAATTAGATCTGGAAAATAGAACAAGGGGAAATTTACTAGTGCGGCAATCAGGAGACATTGTAAGCACAGATTGACTCTCATTCCAATCATTAATATAACTCCAACGAGTAGATTTGCTTGGATCGGATTTATTTCGTGGGGACCGGGTAGTGTTCTGGAATAACATATGAAATAGTATTTTAATAAAATTGATAACCATGGATACATGGCTGAAAATAAAAGCGGGATTACAAGAAATACATTGTCGCATTCTTTCGCAAAATCATTTAGGCTGATTGCGAACGTGATCGTTGGGATTAGTTTTCCATCGTGAAACAGCATCTCCCTTACAAAACTGATATATAATTTTGTGTAACACAAATGCTTGTTCTATCGTTTACCTATCAACAGGTGATAATAAGATTTGTGCCATGGCTTCAGGGAATAAGATTTAAAGGAATTGGAATTGTGGTTGAATGACTATCAATATTTGCCCTGAAACGGGTTTCATTAACCTATTCTTTGAATGTGAGATTAAATCGATACCGAATGCGAGTAATTAATCTCTACTTTGTACGATCCTGGTCTGAGTCGAAAAAATATTAGCTAACAATTCTGTGAAGGTGGTTTACAAATAAATCAAGTCAATCAGTTAATATATATGATAATATCTACCCGTCAATAAACAGAGGACTTAGAATTGACCTGGCAGTTTACATCTGAGGTATTAATTTCATTCCTAACCACCGCCATTGCGTTGTTACTTGGGTTAGCTAGCTCGCGTTGGTGGAAAACCCCTGGGATCATCTATTTTTCATTGATGATGCTCGCCATTGGGGGTTGGGCTTTATTCTCAGGATTAGAAGCTGCTTCTATCCAGATTCCCGCGAAAATATTTTGGGCAAAATTGGAGTATATAGGAATCGCATTCATAATTGCATTTTGGCTATTGCTAATTATGCAATACACCCACCAGGACCATCGAATAACACGCTGGTGGGCTATTTTATTAATGATTGTCCCTGCAATTTCTATTTACATCACAATAACAGAAAATAAATACCATTGGTTATGGGAATCTATCCTTCCAACATCAAATGTACCGGGAGCACCCTTAATATATACTCATGCCTGGTGGTTTTTGGTATCTGTAGGATATTTTTTCCTACTCGTAATCATTGGTGCACTTATATTAATTCGCCGAACATTAATCTCTCCAAAATCAGCTGAGGTGAGAGCTTTATTACTATTAACTGGCGTAATTCCACCATTAATCAGCAATCTGATCTACCAATCCCAATTATCCCCAGTTAAGAATTCGCAGATTCTGCTCATGGTTGGCTTGGTGATTAGTGGGATGATTTATTTCTGGGGAATGTATTATTTTCAAATTCTCGAATCTTCCTCCTTATCACGCGATGTTGTTATCGATAAAATGAGTGAAGGGGTCATCGTTCTGGATCGCAAGGATCGAATTTATAACATAAACTCCACCGCATTAACTATGCTTGGGTTAAATCAACGTTCTGCCAAGCGAAAAAACCTAAATGATATCATTGCCATCTGGCCAGGAATCGCAGAGACTTTTCGAGTCCCGCATGATTTTGAAACTGAGGTAAAAATAAACGGAAATTCTCCAAGAACTTTGAGTATTCGAACGACCAACCTTAAAGATAAAGATGGACAATCCACAGGGCGAATGGTCGTATGGAGGGACATTACTCAATACAGGCAGGTAGAATCAACCCTACGGGATTCAGAAGCCCGATTCAAGGCATTATTTCAGGGTGCACCAGACGCAATCATCATTACGGATAAAAATAGCCGGATCGTCCTGGTGAATAACCAAACCATTACCCTGTTTGGTTATTCCATGGATGAATTGATGGGTAATTTGATTGAAATTGTAATCCCAGAACGATATCGGGAGGCTTATTACAAGTATCAAAAAGCATTTATTGATGAGATTGAGACTCGTCCGGGGATTAGCCTTCCATTAAATGGTATTAGGAAAAATAGGCGTGAAATCCCGATTGAAATTGCATTAAGCCCCGTGAAAATCCCATCTGGGGTCATTTTCACGAATATAATCAGGGATCTTACAATTCGTAAGGAAGCGGAGGAACAACTACGCTTGCAGAGTGTAGCACTGGAATCTGCAGCCAATGGGATCGTTATCACAGACCATAAAGGAAATATCCAATGGGTTAATCCTGCCTTCACGAAAATGACAGGTTATAGTGCTGAGGATGTGCGTGGAAAGAATCCTCGCATTCTGAAATCAGGATTAGTCCCACAAGAAATTTACAGTAATTTATGGAAGACGATATTAAGTGGTAATGTTTGGCATGGTGAATTAATAAATCGAAGGAAAAGTGGTAGCACCCTTATCGAAGAACAAACCATCGCACCAGTGAGGGATAGTTCTGGTCAAATTATCCATTATATTGCCATTAAGCAAGACATAACCGAACGGAAACGTGCGGAAGAAGCGCTGAGTAAACGATCAGATCAAATTGCTACCCTTAACAGGGTTATGCGATCTTTAAGCTCCACTTTGGACCTTTCCAAAGTCTTGGATATGATTTTGCACGAAATCCGTCAAGTGATTCCCTATGACAGCGCTTCCATATGGCTGTGTAAAGGTGACAGTCTCGAAATCATAGCCGTCCATGGATATCCAGATCCTGAGGTATTGATTGGGACCTCATTTGATTTGTCTTCGAAGGATAATCCCAATACCCAAGTCATTCGTACGCGAATGCCATTGATTGAAGGCGACGCATCTTCCACTTATAGTTCTTTCCATGATGGGGTTCACGCCAGATACAAGAATCTTGGATGGATGGGCGTTCCGATGATCATCGGCGACCGGGTGATTGGAATGTTGGCGTTTGATAAAAACGTACCTAATTTTTATACCCAGGAGCAATCACAATTTGCGCTTGCATTTGCTGCACAGGCAGCAATCACAATTGAAAATGCTCGATTATATTCTGATGCCCAGAAGGAATTAACAGAAAAAATCGAAGCGGAAGGTAAATTATTAAAATTGCAAAAAGAACTTGAAGAACAGGCGATTCGAGATTCCTTGACAGGTTTGTATAATCGCAGGTTCCTGGATGAGACCTTGTCGCGTGAGTTGTCACGAGCAGAACGGGATAAATACTCGGTTAGCGTCGTCATGCTTGACCTTGATCATTTCAAAATGTTTAACGATACTTATGGTCATGATGTTGGCGATCTGATGCTTAAGCAATTGGGCAAGTTGTTAACTTCTCAAGTAAGAGCGGGTGATATTGCCTGCAGGTTTGGAGGCGAGGAATTTGTGGTTGTGATGCCAAAAGCATCCTTATCTGTTGCAAAGCAGAGAGCGAACGATTGGCGCATGAAATTCGAGAGTCAAGTCTTGATCCATGAAGGAGAGGTCTTAAACGCAACACTCTCTGCTGGAGTTGCCGTTTATCCGTTGCATGGAACAACAAGTGATGAAATCATCCGGAAAGCAGACCAGGCTATGTATGCAGCCAAAGATGCTGGTCGTAACCAAGTCTTTATGGCTGAATAGAGTATCCATTATCTTAGAATATGCAAGTCAAACTAAACCATATTTTTCTAACGACACAAGGCAACACAGATATAATCGATATTACCCAAAAAGTAATCGAATGCGTCGATTCGAGCACCCTTTCCAATGGACTGGTAACAATCTTTTGTCCGTCATCTACCAGTGGTGTTACTACTCTTGAATATGAAGCAGGCGTACAGCAAGATTTAAAGCGCTTATTCAATGAAATTGCTCCTATCGAGTATGACTATCAACATAATGAAGCCTGGCATGATGGGAATGGTCACAGCCACATCAGGGCAGCAATATTGAAAGCCTCATTGACTGTGCCATTGACCGAAGGGCGAATGACGCTTGGAACCTGGCAGCAGATTGTCTATATCGATTTTGATACTCGACCCAGGAAACGAGAGATCATTGTCCAAATCATCGGTGAGTAGTAATAAATCAACAGCGACTAGAGATCTGGTCGCTGTCTTTATTTAATTCAAGAATCTATCTAATATTTCATACCGGGATATCTTCTTCGGAACGCATTGCATTAAAAGCAGCAATAGCGACTTCAAGCATATCATTGCTTGGTTCCCGGGTAGTTAGATGCTGAAGGGCGAGGTTTGGTTTAATCATTATCTGAACTAATTTTGAATCCAAATGGTTGGCGGTCCAACGAATGTACTCATATGCTATACATGCCAGGAAAGGTAGAAATAGGATCCGGCTTGCCATCCGCCACCAGAATGAAAGTGGACCTAATAGTGAAAATATGAGAATTGAAAGCAAAATCAAGGTAAGAAGGAATGCAGTACCACAACGAGGGTGTTCTACCGAAAACTTAGCTACATTCTCGGGGATTAATTCTACTCCTGCTTCATAAGCATTTATGGTTTTGTGCTCCGCACCATGATATGCGAAAACACGACGAATATCAGGCATTTGACCGACTGCCCATATATACCCGACGAGTAATACTAACCGTACGAAACCTTCAAGTAAATTTCCCCACCATGAGCCAATTCCTAGATATCTTTCAGAAAGCTGACCAAGTGCAGCGGGTGCCAAGAAGAAAAGCCCTATACCGATAGCTAATGATAAGAATAAGGTGACAAATAACAAAGGACCTTCGATTTTTTCATCTTCGCCGGTCTGAGTATTAGCTGAGATGGTGAGAGCACGGGTTCCAAGGATTAAAGCATCCAACAACATTACTAGTCCGCGAAGAAATGGGATTTTAATTATCTTATGCTTATATAATGCTCCCAACGGTTCTTTATGAAGTGCAATTTCCTTATTTGGTGTACGCATCGCAATGGCGACTGAATGCGTACCTCGCATCATCACGCCTTCAATAACCGCCTGACCACCATACAATGGGAAACGAGATTTTTCAACCATATATAACCTATAAAATCGAGATCGTTATGGTTCTGATGGAAGGTATCATCATTGAGCTAGATTGAAATAAAAATGGATAAAAGTATCAATTCCACGATACCACGTCGGTAGATGTAGTTTTTCATTCGGTGAATGCATATTGTCGTCTGGCATAGAGAACCCAGTATTCACTGTTTCTACACCTAAAATCTGCTGGAAGTCAGAAACCACAGGAACACTTCCTCCTTCGCGCTTGAAGACAGGTTTTTTGTGCCATACCGTTTCCAGAGCGCGAGACAGAGCCTTGATATATTTGGAATTGCGATCTGATATGGACGCCGGACCACCATGCATGGGCGTGAGGCTCCAACGAATTTCCTTGGGCGCGTGAGCCTCAAGATAGGACTGCATCAGTCGATAAACATCTGAAGGTTGTTGGTCGGGTACAAGACGGGTTGAAATTTTTGCCATCGCCCAGGCTGGAAGGACAGTTTTGGCTCCCTCGCCAGTGAACCCGGATAATAATCCATTTACCTCCAAGGTCGGTCGTACGCCAAGACGTTCGATGGTTGTAAAACCAGCTTCTCCATATAAGGCAGGGACACCGGTGGCAGCCAGATAATATTCATCTCCAATTGGCAATCTAGCAAGTTCTGCCTTCTCTTCTGGTTCAATCGGTCGAACTTTTTCATAAAAACCTGGTAAGGTCACCCGACCTTCAGCATCGTGCATACCAGCGATCAATTCACATAACGCCTGGGCAGGATTAAGCACTGCTCCACCAAACACACCGGAATGCAGATCATGATCTGGACCGTAGACGCGGATTTCCAAATATGCAAGACCACGCAAGGCGTAAGTGATGCAAGGGATATCAGGGGTTAGTGTACCCGTATCTGGATTGATGGCAATGTCGCACTTCAGCAAGTCTTTATGGGTTTCTAAAAATGGAGCAAGATTTGGTGAACCAATCTCTTCCTCGCCTTCAAATACGAATTTAAAATTAATCGGTAGGCGGCCAGTTTTTGAAATTGATTCAATCGCATCCAAAGCGACCAACATCTGACCCTTCATGTCGGTACTACCACGGGCATAAATATAATCACCGCGAATGTCTGGATTAAAAGGTCCGGTAATCCATAAATTAAGTGGATCAACAGGTTGAACGTCATAATGTCCATAGATCAGGGCAGTGGGAGCATTATTACCCGCTTCCAACCACTCGCCAAAAACAACAGGGTGACCAGCTGTTGGAAATATCTGTACATTTGCCATACCCAACGAGCGAAGATGATTCGCAACCCAGTCAGCAGCGCGAAGAAGATCTTTTTTTGAAGACTCATCGGTGGAAATCGATGGGATAGAAGCAAATTCTTTCAATCCATCAAGAAAGTGGATGGCATTTTCATGTGCGTATTGTATTGCTGATGCTCGAAGGTCCGACATATATGCTCCTAATTCAGAAATCGTGATGACGTCATTGATATGAATAATTCCTTCTGAAATGATCTCAGCGCGTAAACCGCCGCGATGAGCCATAGAGTTCAAAATCCGGGGATCAGTTCGGTTGGCTAAATAATTGCATGGTTCGCATAGTCGAACCCCACGCAATTGGATATTACCAATTGTGAAGACACTTCCAACTAATTCATTGAGAGACACTCCACGAGTGACAATATTTCGCCTGGTTTTGTCTGGGGTTATTTGTATGCCATCCTCCTTGCATATCGCTTCGATGGCTTCGATCTCGATCAGGGTTAATTCACGACCAGGTTTATAATGAGCCTTAATTGTTCCAGGTTGTTTAAAGTATCTATCACCTTCAATACCCATACCGGGAACAACATGTACATGCTCGACGAATATGGTCGGCTCACCCCGATTGGGAGATATATATATCCCTTCAACTCTTCCGTTGGTCATATTAATAATCCGTTTGTTTTTGTATTTGGATAAAAAATCTAGTGAAGTTTATTAAGCAAATTATTGATTAGAAGTAGAGATTATCTACATATTCACGTGACTAGATATTTCTGACAAGTGTTCCGGGCTTGTACCACAACAACCACCGACGATTTGTGCTCCTGCAGCCAGCCAGGATGGAACCAAAGAACCCATTCCCTGTGGGGTTACATCATACACCGTTTTGCCGAGTGGATCTAAATGAGGGAGACCTGCATTTGGCTTAAACCAAATTGGTTTCGTAGTTATTTGTCGTAGGTCAGTCAGGTTTTGCAGGTTCTCTTCAAGGCTACGACCACAGTTAATTCCAATAATATCCACCGGCAGACCTTCAAGTTCCTTCCCTGCCTGGGAGGGGCTGATGCCCATCATCGTTCGTTTCCCACGATCGTAACTGAGAGAGACCACCAATGGTAGATCACTTACTTCCCGAACACCCTGGACAGCAGCTTTAATCTCACCCATGTCGAATTGAGTCTCAATGACCAGGAGATCTGCTCCACCTTTGGTAAGCGCGTGCGCCTGCTCGGAGTATGCAGCTTTCACTTCTTCGACTTCAAGTGGACCATATGGTCGCAGCAACTGACCCACCGGACCTAATGAGCCAGCAATAAAGATTTGAGACGAACCAACCGCTGCTTGTGCCAGCTCGACTGCCTTTCGGTTGATATAATCCGCTTTTCCTTGAAGCGTTGAGCTCCTTAAGCGAATCGAGCTGGCACTGAAGGTGCTCGTAAGAATGATATTAGCTCCAGCTTTAATAAAATCCTGATGCAGCTGAATGATTCTCTCTGGTTGCTCAATGACCCACGATTCAGCGGTTACTCCGCTGGGTAAACCTCTGGCAATTAGATTGGTACCTGTGGCTCCATCAGCCACAAGTATTTCATGGTTTTTAATTTGAGATAAAAAAAATTGATCTGGCATAGGGGATTATTTTATCCTTAATTTTGAGTTTGGAGGTGAATTTAGGTTCAATCATGATTGTGTAGAATCCATTGGGTTGGAAGCTGTTACAAACATCAAATAAAAAACTAACATTATCGATGTAAACATTACGGTGAAACCGATAAAACCAAGGTTATCTAAGGGATTAAGGATGTTATATGCAATATCCTTCAATACCGATTTAGGTTTCAAGAGGATATCCCAGCTATTAAAGCGACTGAATCGTCCTAAATAAACCCCCAGGCTGCCTAAACCCAATGTGAACAGAGCAAATAACCAACCGAAAAATTTACCTAGATATCGATCAATTATAATATGGATGCTGCGTAATGAGGCAATCGCAAGGAAACAACCGGTAAAAGCAAAAATCGCAATTAAACTAATATCGAACCAAAGGGGTACTGGTGGGCGGGGATCAAGGTGGTAGAAATCCGTTACCATATATGGTGCGTTTGGGAAGAAGACCAGCCAAAAGAATCCAAGCAATAATATGACCCACCAGCGTTTTGGATTTACTCGATATGCTGAGGATACCAATACACTGATGATGTACGGTAACCAGGCGAGAAATAAATTAGGAAGTAAGTTTGAGTAATTATTTGTGCCACTATAAAAAACCCTAAATGCAAAAAAAGCACACGCCATCATTGAAGATAAGAAAAGTGGATAAAATGAATGCGAGCGTAGGAAACGATTCAGGGTTGTCAGAGGTGTTTTCATATCGAAGGTCAAACCCGATTATAAGTGATTTTGCTTGCATCTGTGCTAAAATTATCTTGTTACAGGGCGGCGCTCATCGTAGGTGAACCCTACAGCAGCGTCGAGCTGGGTAAATTTTGTGCTCGTCGAAAAGTACCGCCATTCTCACCGATTCGATGACTTATTGGGAAAATAACTTCTTCGTAAAGTGTAAAACGGATGCCACAAAAAACCTTACTCCGTCACAGGGAAGGAAGTGTATCGGAGTAGCGGGATTCAACCTGTCGCTCGGATTTCAGTATGAACACAACTAATAAAATATGATCCTGGATGCTCGACTTCGTTCGATGGAAGTACTGGAGTTAGCATGAACCGGATGGAATTACTCATCGTGGATGATAATTTGATATCCTGGAATACCCTGATTCTAATTCTGAGTGGGTAGGTTAAGCCTTAAGATAATGGATCTATTGCCTAGATTGCCTTTCAAAAAGGCACGTTATTTTAAGAAAATGTGTTATTCATATTAAGTTAATGAATTATTTAATTTATCAATGGGCTCGGGAGTTATAAATATGCCAATAGATCATCCTATCATCGCGATATTAGGAGGGACGGGTAAGGAAGGAACTGGTTTGGCATTAAGATGGGCTGCGGCTGGTTACGAAATCCTGATTGGCTCCAGGCAGGTAGAAAAAGCTAGGTTGACTGCTGATGGTATCAATAATCAGTTGGGTATAACCACTGTGACCGGTTTTTCGAATCAGGATGCAGCAAGACAGGCAGAGATTTGCGTGCTTACCGTCGTATATTCAGCACACCAGCAGGCCTTGGAAAGTTTAAAAGATGTGTTGAAAGGGAAAATCCTGGTGGATGCCACTTCAAGGGTTGATTTTCATGAGCCGCAACCACCGGAGCCTCCTTGTGCAGCTGAAGAAGCTCAAAACCTATTAGGTACATCCGTTCGGGTTGTTGCTGCATTCCAGAACGTGCCAGCAAAATCATTAACTAAAGGTATTGGGCAACCGATAGAAGCGGATGTATTAGTCTGCTCGGATGACATTCACGCAGCAGAACAAGTCATCGTACTAGCTCAGGCAGCAGGGATGCGTGGATATTATGTGGGAGGTCTTGCTAATGCAATTATTGTGGAAGGTTTGACTTCCATTTTGATCAGCTTGAACAAGCATTATGGTATAAAAAATGCCAGCGTGAGGGTTACAGGGATATCTGATGAGAGGTAAAAACAATCCAGTATGAACCTGGTTCTCACCCCGCTTCCTAATATCCCGATGGTGCAATCAGGTGATGACCTGGTAGGGATCATCTGGAACAGTTTGTCACAAGAACATATCCGCCTTAAAGGGGGAGACATCCTGGTTCTAGCACAGAAAATCGTCTCAAAAGCTGAGGGTAGATGGGTAAATCTGGTATCAATCCAACCATCAGCTAGAGCAATTGAAGTGGCAAAAAAAATAGGAAAAGATCCACGACTGATTGAGCTTGTTCTGCATGAAAGCAACGAGGTAATACGTACGCGTACTGGGACGGTTATCGTCGAGCACAAGTTGGGATTTGTGTGCGCCAATGCAGGAATAGATCATTCCAATGTGGCAGGAGAAGGTAATTCTTCTGAGGAATGGGTGCTTTTATTACCCGAGAATCCCGATGCCTCTGCTCAATTAATCCGTCAAAAACTTGAAGCCATGAGTGGGGTTCATCTTGGGTTGATGATTATCGATTCTCATGGACGTGCCTGGCGGCAGGGCGTGGTGGGGGTGGCGATTGGATTGTCGGGTTTACCAGGATTGGTAGACATGCGTGGGAAAAGCGATTTGTTTGGATATAAACTCCGCATTACCACCATCGGTGCAGCCGATGAGTTAGCAGCAGCTGCCTCTTTAATGATGGGGCAAGCAAATGAAGGCACACCGGTCGTTCATGTGAGAGGATTCCCTTACCCTATGCGGGAGGGAAACCTAAAAGAGCTTTTACGACCGAAGGAACTGGATTTGTTTCGATGAACCATGAATTTTGGGAATATCTTCCGGAGCTGGTTGATACCAGGCAAATCGTCTATGCTCGCCCGAAGGGTTCAAAATACCACCTGTTCCCGAATGATCGATACCTCATTAATTATGGATTTCTGAGCGGCACTCCACGATAGATTCTGGTAGTGTAGATATATGGGTGGGTTCTACGGGCGTGAAAAAGTAGTTGGAGTACTGTGTACGGTGGATATGTTAAAAAGGGATACAGAATTAAAAATATCATACGATTGTACGGAAGATGAAATTCAGTCAATCCTTAGATTTATAAACATCGATCAAATGATGGCAATGTACATAAAGAGAGAACATTAGATGAGGAGTAATGATATGGTATGGATTCCTGATAGTCATTTAGATCTGATCAAAGACGAAACCAGGGCATTTGCATCTCTAGCAACATTGATGAATGACGGTTCACCTCAGAACACTCCAATTTGGTTCAATACGGATGGAACCCACATATTAATTAATTCAGCCGAAGGACGAGTAAAAGATCGCAATATGCGACGAAACCCTCGAGTAGCTGTTGTCATTACAGATCCCAAGGATCCGTACCGGTATATTCAAATTCGTGGCAAAGTGGTAGAAATCACCACCAAGGGTGCCAGGGAGCACATTGATTGGCTCTCAAAAAAATACACCGGGAGAGATATATATACCAATGGACCTGCTGACGAAATCCGCGTGACCTACAAAATCCTCCCAGAAAGCATAAGTGTTTAGGAAATTATTCATTACAAGATATATCCTGATTTTGGACATGATAAATCTTAATGTTGTTGCTTTGGCTGGTGGCGTAGGCGGTGCAAAACTCGCAGATGGTCTGGCTCAAGTGTTGCAACCCGATCATTTGACTATAATCGTTAATACTGCAGATGACTTTACACACTTAGGGCTCAGGATTTCACCAGACCTAGATACCGTTTGTTACACACTTGCAGGAGTGGCGAATCCTGATACCGGATGGGGTCGGATCGATGAAACCTGGAAAGTGTTTGAAAGCCTAAAAAAAATGGGGATGCCCGATTGGTTCCAATTAGGAGATTCAGATCTTGCGACGCATCTTGTCCGTACTATTTACTATAGTGAAGGACGTACGCTTACTCAGATCACACGGGAATTTTGCAGGGTGTGGGGTGTTCAGGCAAAAGTACTGCCAATGACTGATGACGTCGTCCAGACCTGGGTATATACAAATAAGGGCGATTTAGAATTTCAGGAATATTTTGTGCACCGAAACTGTGTGCCCAAAATAAAAGGATTTAAATTCGAGGGAGCAGAAAAATCCACACCTGCACCTGGGGTTTTGGAAGCTATTGAAAAATGTGATGTGGTTTTGATCTGCCCTTCAAACCCATGGGTAAGCATTGATCCCATTCTATCCATACCGAATATTAAGGCGGCACTCAAGAAGCATTTGGTTTATGCGGTTTCACCCATCATCGGAAGTAAAACAGTAAAAGGACCAGCAGCAAAAATGTTTTCGGAGCTAGGGATTCAGCCGTCTGCCCTGGCTGTCGCTCAACATTATGATAGCATTATTCATTGTCTAATCGTTGATAATTCCGATGATCCTTTGGTGAGGGAAATAAATAAACTTGATATATGTACATATGTAACAGATATTCTCATGCGTGATCGTTCGGATCGTGGTAGATTGGCACAAGAGATTATTGATGATATTACTGCTTATAGAAGAGGTTAAAGAAATGACTATATGGGCGATTGTCCCAGTAAAACCTTTGCGACGCGGTAAATCCCGATTATCTGGTGTCTTAAGCTTAGAAGCACGGACTGCGTTAAATCATTACCTGTTATCCAACACACTTGAAATCCTGGCTTCAATTCCTGAGATTGAATTCTCATTAGTAGTCAGCCGCGATCCTGAAGCATTGACTATTGCCCGGGAGTACGGTGCTCGCACAGTCCAGGAGCAAGGATCCCCTCAATTAAACATCGCATTAACCCGTGCGACGATGGTTGCATTGAGTCATTCTGTTCAGGGCGTACTCATTGTTCCAGCTGATTTGCCTCTATTAACTGCAGACGATATTCATGCAGTGGTAAAAAGGGCGGTTGACCCACCTGTGGTAGTGATAACACCGGACAGGCACTATCAAGGAACAAATGCACTACTCGTATCACCACCTGGTCTCATTCATTATGAATTTGGTCCAGATTCATATCAGCGACATTGTCTCCTGGCTGAGAAAGCTGGTGCTAGATTGGAAATTTGCGAGCGAGGGTCTGTAGCCCTCGACATTGATATTCCTGAAGACCTGGAGTTGGCAGGTTATGAGTTAATAGATGTAAATCACTGCAACCAAAGGTTAGGGTAACGGGGGACGCGGAGGAGTAATTGGTGGAGCGAGTGGCGTCATATCTTCAGGAAATATATGGTATTAGACATGGAGTGGAAGAGCGCGCCAATAAATCTGGTCGGATTGTCGATGACCCGGATAGACCGCAACAATTCGGTCATTCTGTGGGTATATAATATGAAATTCGCAAGGGAATTGATACTCTATCTCGAGTGTGATTAGTATGAAACAGCCGAATTCCAAACATTGTTTTGTATGTGGTCGAGAAAATCCCTATGGACTGAAATTGGAATTCTATGAAACCGCACCTGGTGAGGTAGTTGTAGACTACACAGTCCCAGAACAATTTCAGGGATATCCTGGGGTAGTACATGGAGGAGTAGTAGCTGCAATGTTAGATGAAGTTACTGGGCGAGTCCATATGGGAGGAGATCCACCTCGATTTATGTTTACGGCCAGGTTGGATGTGCGCTATCGTAAAAACGTGCCGATTAGCCGACCACTGCGAATTGTTGGTCATGCCGGAAAGAGCAGGGAACGCACAGCGATCGCCACTGCACAGATATTTGGTCCAGATGGTGATTTATTGGCAGAAGCTGAAGCGATGTTGGTTAATGTGCCTGATGGGATCTCTAATCAGGTGGATTTGGAATCTCTCGGGTGGAAGGTTTACCCGGACTGATTCAATCGTTATACTTATAGTGTGAGGTTAAGATGATCATCGAATATCACCGTCCGAAGACCATTCCGGAGGCATTGTCTCTCCTGGAGAGAGAGCAACCGATCTCATATCCACTTGGTGGGGGTACCTTTCTCAACCGGGGTATGGAAGGGGAGTACGCGGTGGTCGATTTGCAAGCCTTAGAGCTAGGATTCATTGCAAAGAAAGGCAATCATTTACATACAGGTGCAATAGTTACCTTGCAGGAATTATTGGATTTTAAAGGCTTACCCGAAGATATTTATAATGCGATCAGGCATGAAGCCACCTATAATTTACGACAGATGGCGACCATCGTTGGAACGCTTGTCACGGCTAATGGGAGATCACCATTTGCCACAATCATGCTTGCTTTGGATGCAAACCTGGAAGTCCTTGAACTGGATGCAACTTCCAAGCAAGTGAAACTTGGAGATTGGTTGCCATTAAGACCAGAGACAAAACCTGGAAAGCTTATAACCAAAATCAGTTTTCCAACAAATTTAATGGTTGCATATGAAAATATCGCTCGAACACCTGCTGATCAACCCATTGTATGTGCAGCTATGGCCCAGTGGACCTCCGGTAGGACACGCCTGGCACTGGGTGGTTGGGGAAGGTCACCGATTCTGGCAATGGATGGTCCAAATGCAGATGGAATTGAAATTGCAGGCAGAAATGCTTATAGTCATGCGCGTGATGAATGGGCGAGTGCAGAATATCGTCAGGAAATGGCTGGGGTGTTGGCATTGCGATGCTTAAATCGATTAAAAACGGGATGAGGCTTATTTCTTTCGGTATGAGGAAAAATTCATTCGTTCAGGTTCTTTTTTAATCCAATTTTCAAGTCATGTGTGAGTATTCAATCATGCCCAACAGTAATATCCCAATTGACCAGATCTTAAACGGTGATTGTTTACAAGTTCTTAAAACCATCCCTGAAAAGTCGATAGATCTGATCTTCGCAGATCCTCCATATAATCTCCAGCTTGAGAAAGAGCTTTGGCGCCCCAATGCAACCAAGGTAAATGGAGTGGAGGAATCTTGGGATCAATTTTTAAATTTCGAAACCTATGATCGCTTTACGCAAGGGTGGTTGTTGGGATGTCTGCAGGTATTAAAGGACACAGGTACAATTTGGGTGATCGGCTCGTACCACAATATTTTCAGAGTGGGGAGGATCATGCAAGATCTAGGATTTTGGATATTAAACGATATTGTATGGATAAAAAATAATCCAATGCCTAATTTTCATGGTGTACGGTTTACCAATGCGCACGAGACGCTCATTTGGGCTCAAAAAATAAAAGGAAATAAGTACACATTTAATTACCAGGCGATGAAATCCATTAATCATGACACGAATGCATCTGGGGGAGTGCAAATGAGAAGTGATTGGAGATTGCCTTTGTGCAAAGGAAAAGAGCGCTTGAAAATTAATGGCGAGAAAGCTCATCCAACACAGAAACCAGAAGCTTTGCTCGAGCGTGTGATCGTCTCAAGCACGAATCCGGGTGATATCATCCTGGATCCGTTTTTTGGAAGCGGTACGACTGGTGCTGTAGCAAAAAAGCTGGGGCGTCATTGGATCGGTATTGAAGCAGATACAAGTTATATTTCAATAGCTCAGCGGCGAATTGATTCAGTTATAGCGTGTGGAACATCTGAGGAATTACTCAACACGCATCAAAAGAACAAGGAAAAACGAATTCCATTTATTGCCTTATTACAAAGTGGGTTACTCAAGGAGGGTCAGGTATTATATTTTGGTCAACAAAGTGATCATCAGGCATTAATATTGGCAAATGGACACATCCGATATGGAGAGTATGCCGGGTCTATCCATAAAGTTGGGCGTTATATCTTGAAGGCGCCTTGTAATGGTTGGATGGCATGGTATTATATTGATGAGGTGACTGGAAATAGAGAACCCATTGATCTGTTACGGAAAAAGACGCGGAAAGATATGCAACTAGTTGGTATTTTACAAAATAGATTAAATGGTGTGGAATTATGAAAAAAAATACTCCAATTATTATCGGGTTTCTTATTTGCATCGTTGTGATGGGTGTTTCGTACATGTGGGCGACTAGGCTTATGGATTCGGTTTATGAATATCGATCTCCATTACGCAACTCACCACCTAAACAAGGTGAAGCATTAGGCGTACCCAATACCCGATCCCTCGTAATCGTGCTGATCGATGCATTACGATATGACACCTCGCAAAAATCGGACGTTATGCCGTTCCTAAATCAGCTAAAGAGTGAGGGCGCTTCTGCGTTGATGCATAGCCGCCCTCCATCCTATTCAGAGCCTAGTTACACAGTTATCTTAACCGGAGCATGGCCTGATTTAAGTGACGGACCAGTGATTAATTTGGATTATGCGGATATTCCTGCATTTACTCAGGATAATATCTATTCTGCTGCTCACCGAGCGGGTCTATTGACCGCAATCTCAGGGTTCAACTGGTTTGAAAAGCTGATTCCACAACAAGCAGTTGCAGTGAGTTTTTATACTCCAGGGGAAGACCAAGTAGCGGATCGACAGGTTACGGATACAGCTCTGCCGTGGTTGAGGGAAGGGAAGTACCAATTAATGTTAGTTCATCTGGATCAGATTGATTATGCCGGGCATCATGAAGGTGGACCAATAGACCCCCGATGGGATGCAGCCGCGAGGCGAGCGGATGAACTCCTCAAAGAGATTGCTTCAGCTATGGATCTTACACAAGACACACTGCTGATCATCAGTGACCACGGTCAGATTGACCGCGGAGGTCATGGCGGACAGGACCCTATCGTCCTGCTGGAACCATTTGTACTGGTCGGGAAGGGTGTGATCCCCGGAAAGTATGCGGATGTTCAGATGGTAGATGTGACTCCAACTGTCGCGGCGATATTGGGGACGAATATCCCGGCTACAAATCAGGGTCACCCTCTTGTGGCGATGTTCGACTTCACGTTGACCCAGGTAGATAACATCAAAAACGCATTATCTGCCCAACAAGCAGAGCTTCTGCAGGTGTACCAAACAGCGATTGGACATCCAGTGACCATTTCGCAAACAGGAGATATCGTGACTGCATCTCAAGCCGGAATGAATGCGGCTCGTGAAGCTATATTGGATTATCAGCGAATTCCCCGTGGGATAATTGCAATTACCCTGGTCTTTTTATTCGTCAACCTAGCTGCATGGCATGCCAAGCCTCACTTTACCTGGATGTTGGTTGGGGTGGCGAGTTATTTGTTAATCTTCAATATAAAATATATCTTGATCGACTATAAAACATACTCGCTTAGCTCAGTTATCGATGCATCTAACTTGATTGCGTCTACTGCATTTACCACCTTGTTGGCTTTGTTTGTGAGCTGGTTATTGGTCATTCTCGGCACAAATGTATACCGATTAAAACCACGCAAAGCAGCTGACCTGACCTTGAAGTTCATATTGACCACATTATCTATACTTTCCGTACCAATTTTCGTTCATTATGTGGTAAATGGCGCGACTGTTACTTGGGCGTTTCCAAATTTTTTTATTAGTTTCCTTGGGCTTCTCTTCTTGATACAAGTGTTGATGGTTGCCGCAATGGGAATTTTCTTCACCGGGCTTGCAGCTTTGATCGGGTTTTTTGCGAATTAAAAATGATAACATCTAGAGAATCGATGGATGTAATTCTTGATATCAATAATGAAACTCACAAGGTGAGTATTGATCCAGGAGTATCCCTTCTGAAATTACTGCGTAGGCTGGGATATTTCGGGGTCAAACATGGATGTGAAACTGGTGATTGTGGTGCTTGTACTGTCCTCATGGATGGGAAGCCTGTCAATTCATGTCTGGTTTTAGGAGCTCAAGCTCAAGGGCACAAAATTCAAACAATCGAATCAATAGGACAACATCCAGAACAAGGGTGGCAGCCTAACCGGGGTTTGCATCCTCTTCAAAAAGCATTTATCTCAAACGGCGCAATCCAATGCGGGTATTGCACTCCAGCACAAATTTTGGTGGCCAAACATTTACTCGATCGAAATCCTGATCCGACAGAGGAGGAAGTACGACAGGCACTTTCAGGTGTGCTTTGTCGCTGTACGGGGTATCTTAAACCTGTTCAGGCGATCATGTATACTGCAGAGTACCTCAGGAACGAACAATCAAAAGCAAAATCTGATGATCGGTCAGAGGTTTCGAAAATCTTTTTTCCCTCCGAGAAATTAATTGATCAATCACTTCCAAAAGTCATTCCCACGAACTCTCCTAAGTCGTATCAACGGATAGGAAAACCCGACATCAAGGTGGATGCGATTAAACTGGCACAAGGTAAACCAGTCTTTACTGCGGATGTGGATATGAATGGTTTACTGTTTGCTAAAGTACTGTTCAGTCCATATGCGCATGCGAAAATTAAAAATATTGATGTCTCCAAGGCACGCACATTCCCTGGTGTTGCAGCAGTGCTCACCTGGCAGGATATTCCACGGGTAGCCTATTCAACAGCCGGGCAATCAGACCCAATCCCGGGACCATTGGATACATTTTCACTCGATAACAAGGTACGTTTCGTTGGTGATCGGATAGCTTTTATTGCTGCAGAAACCGAGGAAATTGCCAATCAGGCATTGAAATTGATTACGGTGGAGTATGAACTTTTACCCACCCTGCTTAATCCTGAGCAAGCGATGAAGGCAGGTGCGCCCATACTGCATGACGAAGCAGAGTACGTCAACTTTGCAGAATCGAATCCCGAACATAACCTGGCAGCTAAAATCAGGATTGATATTGGAAATGTTGAGCAAGGATTTGTAGAAGCAGACCAAATTATTGAAGGAGATTATACTGTCTCGAAGGTACAGCAAACGTCCATCGAACCCCATGTGGTAATCACCTATTGGGATGAAGATGATCGATTAGTGGTCCGGACGAGTACTCAGGTTCCATTTCATGCCAGGCGAATCCTGGCGCCAATCTTGGGATTGCCCATCAAACGCATCAGGGTGATCAAACCGCGTATCGGAGGTGGATTCGGTGGGAAACAGGAGGTAATGATCGAAGACGTTGCGGCTCATCTCACCATCGCAACACGGCGACCTGTGGTCTATGAGTACACAAGGGAGGAGGAGTTCATCGCTTCACGTTCGCGTCATCCGATGCGATTGCACATGAAGACCGGTGTGAAAAAAGATGGCACAATCACTGCCAATGCGATGTATGCCTTAACGGACACAGGTGCTTATGGTTGCCATGCACTCACCGTCACTGGGAACACCGGGCATAAATCTATGGCATTGTATGTTGGTGATGGAAAATATCGAAAGGCTCCAAACATACAATTTTATGCTGATATTGTCTATACCAACCATCCTCCTGCTGGAGCGTATCGAGGATATGGGGTACCTCAAGGATTTTGGGCAGTTGAACGACACATGGAGAAAATCGCCCGAACACTTAGCCTTGACCCGATAGCGTTTCGCCTTAAGAATGCTTTGAGGGAAGGTGAGCAGCAACCATTCAGTACTGCCTGGAGTGAGGGGCGAGAACCTCGACCTGAAATTATTCAAACCTGCGGGTTGGAGGAATGTGCCAGGCAAGGTAAAACTGCCATCGGATGGGAAAAGAAGTATGGCAATCCTGATTGGCATCTGGTGCCTGGTAAACCTTACCTACGTAAAGGCATTGGTGTGGCATTGGTACTCCAAGGGACAGCCATTCCATACTTGGACATGGGTGGTGCGAGCATCAAGATCAATGAGGATGGATCATTTAATTTGCTCGTTGGAGCAACAGATCTCGGAACTGGTTCTGATACAGTTCTGGGTCAGATGGCGGCTGAAGTTTTAGGTGTGACCTTGGAGGATATGATCGTCTATTCGTCGGACACTGATTTTACACCGTTTGATAAAGGTGCTTACGCTTCAAGCACCACATATATCTCGGGGATAGCGGTGGTGAGGGCAGCAAAACAAGTAGCTGAACGAATAAAACTAAGAGCAGCGAAAATGTTCAATAACGCCGATAACTCTGTAAAAACTGTAGATCCACAAGAAATAGGTTTATCCAATCGCTGTGCAATGGCACCTGATGGGCGGACACTTACTTTAGCTGAAATCGCATGTGAGTCTATGCATCATTCTGAACAAGAACAGATCATGGCTGTAGCCTCATACTATTCTCCAGCCGCTCCCACACCTTTTGAAGCCCAATTTGCAGAAGTGACTCTGGATATTGAAACTGGGCAGGTCACCTCAGATGCTTTAGTCTCTGCAGTGGATTCTGGCACGATCGTAAATCCACTGACCGCATCCGGTCAAATCGAAGGTGGTATGACCCAGGCATTGGGTTATGCAGTATGTGAGGAAATGGTCTATGATGAGAAAGGCAATGCGCGAGAACGAGACTTGCGTGATTATCATATCTTTCAAGCCCACGAAATGCCTGAATTAAAGACGATATTCGTGGAAACCTTTGAACCGAGCCATCCCTTTGGAGTAAAAGCTGTAGCAGAAATCCCTATGGATGGGATAGCACCAGCGGTTGCAAATGCTGTCTTGGATGCAAGTCTTTCCATCAATAAGGGATCGGGTGTGAATATCGATCAAAACCCAATCACACCTGAAAAAGTTTGGAAAGCCTTAAAAACGACCAATCCGGTCGATAAATCAAGGTAATAGGAATATTTCATCCTAAACATCCTAGCTCGAGTATTCGCCTTACTCACAGGCAGGAATGGAAAAAGAAATGGTGGATCGAGTTTATATCATTGGACACGTAAATCCTGATACCGATTCAATCGCAGCCGCCATGGGATATGCCTGGTTGTTAAAGGAACGTGATGGACTGGATACTGTTGCAGCGCGTGCAGGTGCAATTAACCCACAGACAACCTGGATCCTTAAACGCCTCGGGCTTGATGCGCCATTCTTACTTACCGATGCTTCTCCGCGATTTGAAGCTGTTTCGCATCGACTGGACACCATCACACCAGAAAGTCAATTACGAGAAGCATGGGTGATTGCCAACCGCACAGGAGGGATTGCTCCAGTCGTATCAGAGGATGGTACGCCTTTAGGATTAATCACCGGATTTAGCCTATTTCAATACTTAAGCAGGTTGGTTGGTCCACACCCCGAGCGGAAAGAGATGCAAATCACAGATCTCCTAAATCAAAATTGCCTGGAGGCGTGTGATAATAAAGTCCCTTGTTTCCAATCCAGCACACGAATCAGGGATGTCATTCACCGGATATTGAGGGAAGAGTACAATGAATTTCTTGTGATTGATGAGAAAGGGCATTATTTCGGAGTCACGCGACAGCGGGATGTACTTAACCCACCCCGCATTAAAGTGATCCTGGTTGACCATAATGAGCCGGGTCAAGCATTAGGTGCGCTGGAAGAGGCTGAGTTGGTGGAAATCTTGGATCATCATCGATTGGGTAACCATTCAACTCATATCCCAATCCGTTTTACGGTTGACATTGTTGGCAGCACGAGCACTCTGATATCAGAACGGATCGAGGATGCAGGCTTGAGTGCTCCGCCTACCCTGGCTGGGATGTTATTGGCAGGCTTATTATCTGACACGCTGATACTGACTTCCCCTACCACGACCCCAAGAGATCAACTTGCCGCGGAACGCCTCGGGCGATGGGCATTCAAACGCCCAAGCCCATTAACCGGAGAGACAATTGATTCATTTGGAAAGTCAATCATTCAAGCTGGAGTAGGATTAGAATCACGTGATGCGATGGAAATTGTTACATCCGACCTCAAGTCATATCAAGCAGGTGGGTTTAATTTCGCCATCGCACAAGCAGAGGTGACAAATCAGATGCAGCTCACTGACAACCTGGAGCGAGTGACTGCTGCACTCAATTTACTGCGGGAACAGCGTGGTCTTGACTTTGCGATGCTAATGGTGACGGATGTGGTAGGCAACTCCAGTCGCCTAGTTCTGGTTAATCCCCCTCCAATTCTGGAAGATTTGCCCTACCCACACCTGCAGGATGGCACGCTTCAGGCTGATGATGTAGTCTCTCGAAAAAAGCAATTACTACCCGTTGTTTTAGGTCTATTGGAAGAATAGTATTCCGGAGCGATTTTATTCAAAGTTTTATGGATATATTTAATATGACCCTTTTCCAAGCATTAGTCGATCTAGAGACAAATAATGGGGCAGGTGCTTTGTGCACAATTATCCGGAGTAAAGGCTCCACACCCCGACACGTGACTAGTAAGATGTTGGTTTACCCAGATGGTCATATCATCGGGACTGTTGGGGGCGGAGAGGTCGAAAATCGTGTGATAAAGGAAGCCATCAAAGCGATGGATGATAAAACCACACGGTTGTTAGCATATAATATGGCTAATCCTGAACGTGGAGACCCTGGGGTTTGCGGTGGTCAAGTGGAGATTTATGTGGAGCCCATATTACCTAAACCCGTTTTGGTGGTAGTTGGAGTGGGGCATGTTGGGAAAGCAGTTGCCCACCTGGCAAAATGGCTGGGATATATCGTCATTGTCACTGATGATCGACCAGAATTCTGTAATCCACAGGCGGTACCTGAAGCTGATGAATTTTACCCACTGCCTCTGGAGGAAATATCAAGCCAATTAAAAATCACTCCGTGGACCTATATCGTTTTAACCACGCGTGGGATGGATGTGGATGTTCGAGGTTTGCCATCCTTGTTGGATTCAAAAGCAGCATATATTGGGGTAATTG
>JBAPSY010000338.1:0-3553 GCA_049281855.1 Anaerolineales bacterium | reverse complement strand
GTGCAGCCTCCGGTCAAGATTACCCACCATTCATTCGTTTGGTTCAGGTAATGGAATCCGAAAAAACCGGCTTATCAAATCCCGCTGGTGTGGTTTTTTCAACGCGAGCCAACTTATTTCACGTGTTTGAATCTCGGGGAAATCAAGACGCTAGTACTGATGAAATAGATATCAAAAATAATACAGTTCTTGGACGCGGAACAGGGTCTTCCCGGATCAAGATAAAAGTTGAAAACCCGATCAATATGGTTATGGATAATAAATTGGGTCGCTTATTAATCTACCAAGCCACTGCCCATCAATTGATCGAGATACGGGAAAATGCTACAAATAATCTGGATCCAAACACACTAACGATCCACGAAGCCAGCAACTTTGGCTTGCAAGATCCTCAGGGAATGACGTTCGACCCAGCCCATGACTACCTTTATTTTCTGGATGCCACGGGACCTCGGTTGGTCCGTATCAAGTTGCAACCTGATGGCAGTTTCACAAATACATTAATTGACGCAGTGAATTTACCGTGGGCTGGTAACATTCATCCCCGCGGAATCGCATTTGACCCAACTTCTGGGAACTTGCATGTTGTCAGCCCAGGCGAACAAAAGCTGTATGAATTTAACATTGCGGGTACGGTTGTCGCTGTACGTGATCTGTCTGAATTTAATCTTTCCAACCCCCAAGGTATTGTTTTTGCACCCAGCGGTGACCAGACAGATGATCCGTCTCAAGTGAGCCTGTACTTGGCGGACAACGGTTTTAGCTTAAACTCACGGAATGATATTTCTTCAAGCAATAATAGTACGACCGCACGTACGCCGGGCAAGATCGTGGAGTTATCTCTGGTCCAACCTTTAGCAGAGATTACCGCAGACTTTACTTCCGCATTGGTTAGAACGACAAATATGGCAGCCTTCTCGCCTCCCAGCCCAGATCCTTCAGGTCTGACTTATCTGAGTTCGAGTAACACACTCTTAATGAGCGATGGAGAAGTAGAAGAGACGGTCAACGGAATCACCCACTTCATGGGTGCAAATCTTTGGGAGTTGACCCTGAATGGTGTGGTTGTCCGCACGGCTAATATTTCCACAGTCCCTCCGACTTTTGTTCCTATGACCAACGAACCTACGGGTGTAACCTGGAACCCTGCCAATGGACATTACTATTTTTCAGATGACAACGGGGGTGGGGTTTTCGATTTATCTCCAGGAATTGATGGGCTTGTTGGTACTGCTGATGACAGTTGGACCAGGTTTTCGACGCTTGCTTTTGGAGATGGAGATGCAGAAGGTATTACTTACGATACCTGGCATGATCAACTGTATGTGGTCGATGGTGTCAATCGGGAAGTGTATCAATATTCGCTTTCCGGTAGTCTGTTAAGTCAATTTGATGTTGAGGCGTACGGTGTAACAGATCCAGAAGGCGTCGAATTTAATCCCGTCGATGGTACCTTGTTCGTCCTAAGCAGTGCTAGTAACCGGATAATCATCGAGACGACTATCAGCGGTAGTCTCCTGCAAACAATAAATGTTTCAGCCAGTTCATCAAAAGCTCCAGCAGGGCTGGCCTATGCTCCTGCCAGCGATGGTTCCGGTTCTAGGCATTTTTATATTGTAGATCGAGGGATTGATAACAATAATGATCCGAATATCATCGACGGAAAAATGTATGAACTGACGGCACCGGTGCCTAGTACCCCCGCTAATACTCCCCCCATTGTCAATGCCGGTTCTGACCAGTCTATCACGATTGATACTACTGCCATCCTGAACGGCAGCGCGGTTGATGACGGATTGCCTAATCCACCAGGTGTGATGACCACCCTGTGGAGTGTGGTCAGTGGACCGGGCAATGTTACGTTTGACAACCCAAATGCCCTAGCTACCACGGCAAGTTTTTCGTCTACGGGAACCTACGTCCTTCGCCTGACAGCCAGTGATAGTGAATCAGGTTCTTATGATGAAATCAGCATCATCGTTACAGGGAGCAGCGGTTCTACAATCT
The DNA here is from genome assembly GCA_049281855.1 of Anaerolineales bacterium. Lineage (GTDB taxonomy): Bacteria > Chloroflexota > Anaerolineae > Anaerolineales > UBA4823 > FEB-25. The sequence goes on along the minus strand of JBAPSY010000338.1, from coordinate 1,546 downwards.
TAGAAGTACGAGTGGCAACTGGCAGCGATGATGCTGAAGAAAGTGCTACAGGTTCAGTCGACTTGGTAAGCTCTGACCTGGAGCTCGTCGCGGAAACCACGATTCAAACCGTGGGTATGCGTTTCAACGGGATAACCATTCCGAAGAATGCACAAATCAACAATGCCTATATTCAATTCCAGGTAGATGAGGTTGGCTCAACTGCAACATCGCTCGCGATTTGGGGTGAAGCGAAAGATAACCCTGGAACATTCGTAGTTGCCAATCAGAATATATCCTCGAGGTTGAGAACCTCTGCTTTGGTGGGCTGGTCGCCGCCTCCATGGACAATTTTAGATCAAGCTGGGGTAGATCAACGCACCTCAAATATCTCTCCAATTATTCAAGAGATCATAAATCGTCCGGGCTGGTCAGAAGGTAATTCCGTGGTAATTATGATTGGCGGGACAGGCAAACGGACTGCGGAAGCATATAACGGAGTTAAAACTGCAGCGCCCATGTTGCATGTGGAATGGAGCACAACCCCACAAAACCAGCCTCCTTCCGTAATGATCAGCACCCCGCGAAACAATACCACCTTCACCGAGGGCTATGTGATCACCTTCAGCGGTGTAGCAAATGATCTCGAAGAAGGCGATAAGACATCCGGCTTGGTTTGGACATCCAGCTTGGATGGGCTTATCGGAACGGGCGGGAATTTCAGCCGGTCTGACCTGACAGTGGGGATGCACACCATCACTGCCATGGCTACAGATGGCAGTGGACTTACCGGCTCTACCAGCCGGACGATCACTGTTTTTGCTAATGCACCTGTATTGGTTGGAGCGGGGGATATTGCAATATGTAATAGTAATGGAACTATAGCCACCTCTCAATTATTAGATAACATAGCTGGAAGCGTATTTACCGCAGGTGATAATGCCCAGCTAGAGGGCGCAGAATCAGAATTTATCAACTGTTATGATCCAACTTGGGGACGCCATAAAGCCCGTACATATCCAGTTCCTGGCAATCACGATTACAACACTCCGGGTGCTTCCGCTTACTATGCCTATTTTGGAACGGCCGCAGGGGAACCTGGCAAGGGCTATTATAGTTATGACCTGGGAAGCTGGCATATCATCGCCCTTAACAGCGTAATCGACGTTAACGCTGGCTCGATCGAAGAGCAATGGTTACGGACAGATCTGGCTGCGCATCCTAATACCTGTACACTGGCCTACTGGCACTATCCACGCTTTTCTTCGGGGACGACACATGGGAGCAATGACCACATGGGAGCACTCTGGCAAGCTCTGTATGATTATGGCGCAGATGTTGTGATAAATGGTCATGAGCACATCTATGAACGCTTTGCAGCGCAAAACCCGCAAGGAGTCGCAGAGCCAGCCCGGGGAATCCGGGAATTCATTGTTGGAACTGGTGGCGCATATACAGATTATCCAATCGGTACACCGATTGCAAACAGCGAGGTGATCAATAATAATACTTATGGAGTTATCAAGTTAACCCTCCACGCAACAAGCTACGATTGGGAGTTTATTCC
>JBAPSY010000337.1:0-4482 GCA_049281855.1 Anaerolineales bacterium | reverse complement strand
AAGATAAAAACTGGCGGGTGAGATAGCGAAAATGTTGCGTTAGCGTTGGGTTCTTGGTTGTCTTGATTGTGGGGTGCGTGGGGGTACAAAGGTGAGCGGAATAGGACTCGAACCTACGACCTCCTCTGTGTATGAGAGGAGCAAGGGTTGCCTCTTAAGTCCAGCACCTATATATGGTGGTAAAAAGGCAATAATATCGACTATATTGGCGATGGTTTAATCCAATAAGTCCACGATTACCATACTGTTCCAGGATATCTGCACCCAAACTGCACCCGAATTGCACCCGTTGGGAACCACGGTATGAAGCAAGGAAAGACGATCTGATACTATACAAATGCTCAACCATCTGATTCACAGATACGGTGTTTGTCGTCCAGCATATATATAGTTGTATGAGGTCTATGTAGTCGAGTATGTTATGGCTTTTTGTCCATAGAATCCACAGTTTGTGATGGTATATACCAAAACTGCACACGAATTGCACACGGAAAGGTTAGTAGTAGCTCTGTCCAGATGGGGGCTTAATGCAAATGATGTTCATGATAAACATTAACTTCTTTTTTTCTCTTTCGTTTTCCCAATCCACAAAACCCATTCTCCATGCATTTGGACATAATCTCTCGACAGGACCTGGCTTGCCACAGCACTCTGGCAAGTTAACTCAAACCAGCAGAATAAGTGACCCAGGCTTCTCGTATACGAGACTATCGGGAGAATGATATTGTATTTTGGACTGCCGTCCAGAGTAGCGTGCGTAATATGGAGTCTAAATAACCGCAAAGATAACATGTATAATCAAGGATGTGAATCGAAATAACCATAACGACTGGAACATCGATCTCACGTTCAAGATCGAATCTAATACATCCAACACCAAGGAATTGACATTGGCTGTGTGGTTGGTTGCTCTTCTCAAAAACGTTGGTGATGAGAAGTTTCATGACCTATTGAGACGATGTTGACTTTCATTGGAATAGAGTTGTTTATTCAGTTGACCCTGATGGTTTGATAGTCAAGCTACCAGGGAAGATTCAATAGTCGAGGAGAAATGATATGTTTACCAAACATGGAGGGTTGAATTTAGGTCGTGTATCCCTAATCATTCTAGTAATCCTGGTTGCGATTGCGCTGTTCTTTATGTCGATCAATCGTGTAGACGCTGGTTATGTTGGAGTCATTACCAGATGGGGGGCAGTGAATCGAGTCGTATACCCAGGCATTTCATGGAAGATACCCATTGCTGAGGGAATACGCAAGATGGATGTACGTACCCTGAAAGACCAAGTTGATGTTGCTGCTGCTAGCAAAGACTTGCAGACTGTCACATCTACCGTTGCAGTGAACTATCACCTTGACGGACAGTATGCTGCTGCAGTCTATCAGAGTGTAGGTATGCATTACCAAGATGTCCTGATTGCACCAGCGGTCCAGAACATCTTCAAAGCTACTACTGCAAAGTACACAGCAGAAGAGCTAATCACTAAACGTGAACAGGTCCGATTGGACTCAGAGAAGGCGTTGGAGACTCAGTTGCTTGCCTACCATGTGATCGTAGAAAACTTCAACATCGTAAACTTTGACTTCTCGCCAGAGTTCAATGCAGCTATTGAAGCCAAACAAGTAGCACAGCAACAGGTTGAGACAGCCAAGCAATTACTAGCTAAGGCACAAATCGAAGCGCAGACCGCAGTAGCTCAGGCACAAGGTCAAGCTGATGCTCAGGCAGCTCTCAAGAACACTGGAGCACTTACGCCAGAGTACCTTGAATATCTTGCACTTACTAAGTGGAATGGTGTTCTACCGATTGTTACTAGTGGAACCCCATTTATAGATGTAACAGGGTTTACAAAATGAGCACCAGAGTCTTGACTATTCTTCTCGCATAAGAGATCAATGGATGAATAGGTTTTCAACTCCTATACTATGCTCATTTTAAAGCTACCTATAATAAGGGGATCAGAAGACCATAAGTGAACATGGAGGCTGAGCAACAATTGACTATCCTACCCTATCAATGTAGGTGACTCGTTAGGTGGCGCTTTGTTACCTGGGAAAGAAAGAGCAGGTTGATCCCCTTGAAGCCCCACGACCTTTATCAATCTATCGTTTATATGTTGGATGACCTGGATGGCAGTGTTGACACGGGAGGCTTTGGTAAGGGATTTCATCAAGGCATTGTACTACTCACGATATTGTATTATCTTAAATATAACTATATCTTAACGGACTGGGTATCAGCCACCGGGTTATATGATGGACTTGAATGATTATATAGGATGCCATGCCCAGGAGTCTGCCTCTCTCGTTATATGACCGAGACACGGAAAGGGCGCAAAGTGCATTGCATGGACCAGCGCGTGTTTCGCTACAGCCATATCGAGTACATTGCGCTTGCTCAGCGCGTACTGCTCTGGTTCAATCATATATGCGAAATCGGGCAACCAATCGGGATGTTCCAGGTGAAGGGGATGAAGCACGGTGTCTGAAATGTACAAGAGTCTCTCATTCATCGATTCTACGAGTACCACCATGTGACCAGGTGTGTGCCCGCGGGCATCAATGGTAATAATTCCCGGCACAACTTCACATTCCGGTTCGATGTAAGTCAGAAATGGTTCAATCCGACTGTGAATGTGCCGAATAATGTCAATCGCCTCCTTGCTGTCGAACTTCTCGATCGCATGCTCATCAAGCCAGAAATCCCACTCACGTTTCCAGGAGTAGATGCGAGCATTCGGATATACAAGCCGGTCTTGATCGTCCAAGAGTCCCCCGATGTGATCGGGATGTGCATGCGTTAGGATGATGGTGTCCACTTCCTCGAGGCGGATCTCCTCCTCCGCCAAAGCAACTCGTAGGAGTCCAGTGTTCGGCAGTAACCCTCCGACACCGCTGTCAATGAGGGCTTGGTGATCACCAGTATTGACGTAGATTACGCCATACGGAGATGTGATATGGTCTATGGGTGCATTCTGAGCCCGTAATGCATTCTGCACCATCGTTAGTGGAATGTTGGCAAAGAATCCTACTACGCCGTAGTTGTGATACCCATCATTGATCGAAATACAGTCGAACATGCCGATCTTGAAACAATATGATTCCGCATTCATGAAATGACTCCTATCTTTAGCCAGAGAACCAATCCATGTTCTCCTATTGTATCCAACGATAGGTGGGCATAGAAACAAGTGAAACTGGTTTCTATAGAAGTTACTTCTTCAGTGATTATATTCCATATTGACATTGTTACCAATTGAAATAGCATTGCCCCTATTTCACCCAAGAAATCACCCCAGCGTGTTTTGCACGTGGTATTAAATAGGTATCGCGCGATCCCAAAGTTAACATAGGGGTATCAATAATTGAATATCTTACCCTATCAATGTAGGTGACTCGGGGTTTCGCTTAGTTACACGGGAAGCAGAGAGTTAGTTGATACCTTGAACCCCGACCTTTGTCAATCTATCGTTCATGTGTTGGATGACTTGAAGACCAATGTTGAGGGAGGAGGCTTATGTGAGGGATTTCATGAGGGCATTGTTTCACTTACGATTCACATCGTGAATCCCCACCTGTCCACTGCACTCCTTGTTCGGCGGTTAAATGTAAAAGGAGAAGTTATTTGCCGTAAAATACTCTGACACTCGCTTAGGTATTATATTGTTGCTTCATTTGAGTAGAAGATTTCGTCCCAGCCAAATCATCCAGATTGGATACAGGATATATGTTCCCAACCATCCAAAAAACGCAATATAGAGATACCATGGCATGGACTCCATGCTATCAATACCAGTGAATATCCCTGGAATACCGATCAGTCCAACTGCCATTAACGCACCCACGACAAGCCCAAATATAATCAGGTTGTGTGGCAGTGCGTCACCGGGCAGCATGGAATAACAAAATGCCACCAGCCACAAGCCGATCAAAGCGTACCCGACCCCTGAATACCACCCAGCTAGAACAAAGTCAGTGAAGCCATAAATGATCAAGACCGATCCGACAATGGTAAAGATCGCACCAACCAACGCAAGAGCAAGCGCGATTTGACTCATCAACGGTGACTTCGCATGATGTTCGGCGTACAACATCCACGCCAGAACCGCACTTGAGATCCCGATAATGGCGTTGAAAACATCATTGACCTTGCCAAAAGACATATTCACCGTAGCCATCAGGGTGAGAAATATCACTGCAAGAATGGCTGAAACTCCTGTTACAATTGCCACCCAGCCAATTGTAGTGGTTGAGAAATTGCTTATTGTCATAGGTTCCTTTTTCTGATTTATAGGATTTTCAAAAATGTCACCAGTTTTTATCATTCGTCTCTCCCTCTTTGATTAGGATAATCAGATTATACCATATTATATACTAATAAGACCTTATTAGGATAATATATATATACATCATTATTCTTTTGATCGAGTCTGCAGATATTTACTTCCGAAAGTCATCTAGTTTAGTAAATAATAAAATCCC
>JBAPSY010000336.1:0-1610 GCA_049281855.1 Anaerolineales bacterium | reverse complement strand
CTGGAACATTCCTAATAATGGCGCTCCCAGCGCCAACAATTGACCACTCCTCGATATGTATCTTCTCGATAATGTTTGCACCAGTACCAATGAAACAACCTTTAGATAGTTTGACGTTTCCAGAGATATGCACACCCGGAGCTAGCGTCACGAAGTCTTCCATGACTACATTATGCCCAATAGTACAGCCCAAATTTAGATGCACGTGATTTCCTATCTGGATTCGGTTGGTAAGAATACACCCAGCTGTGATAACGACACCTTCCCCAAGGGTAATCCATCGCGTTAGAATTGCATTTGGGTGGATAAGATTGAAAAAGTGACAACCCAATTTCTGTGTACGTTTGATCAGTTGGCAACGATATTGGGGAGCGGCCACCGCACATGTGACAAACACATCTCTAGAGTTCTTTTCCAGCCAGTCAAAGTTACCCAGGATAGGTTTATCATTGATTACAGTACCTGGAGAACCATATTGGGAATCAACAATATACCCCAACACCTCATACTGCAATCTCTCTTGATTAACCGCATCGATGACATCAAGTACTTCACTGCCAAAACCCCCTGCGCCAATTATTACAACTTTCTTTTGAAGATTATTTGATGTGGGCATGTGATTTCAACCTTGATTTACTCTTGATAGACTTTCCATGAAAGTTTTGGACGAACGATTCCTTCTTTGCTGCGGCTGTATCCTATCCAGCCCAAATGATTACTTCATGCTGAGGTCAGCTCTTCAGCTAACCGGCAAATAAAAGTCACTCACTCTTGCGCCTGGCGGCACCACTCCACAACAGCCAGAACACACCTACTGCAATCAGCACATCACCCAGGCTGAAGGCAAATCGCCATGGAACCCACCCCGGCAGCAGGATACAGTCGGAGAGGAACGCCAGATGCGTCCCCGCTCCCTGCAGGACGATGTTCTTGCTCCAGCCCAGCCGGCTGCCCACCATCCCTTCATCCAAATTAATGCCGGGGTATAACGCAGCCACGGAGGCCGGGGTGATCGGCATCAGGCCTCCGTTCGCCGCAATCACTATCAGGTTGGCTGCCAGCCCTCCCCCCACAACCCACAGCTCCTTTTGTTTGCGGTTGAGCCACACGAAAGCAAGCAGCCCAACCTGCGAGCTCACCAGGCACGCCCGGGCTAGCCACGGCGGGATTGCCTCCCGTGTGGCAGGCAAATAGAAAGCCAGGATCTGTGGCAGAAAAGCTGCGATCACCAACCAGATATGCCTGAGCGGCGCAGGTTGGTATCTGTGACCCGCCAGATACGCCCGCACCAATCCGGCTGATAACCCTGCCAGGATCGCCAATAATAGAATCACAGATTAGGGACGCTTACCCTCCGTTTCCTGGGCCCCCAAGCCCACCACCACCCGGCGCGCCTGCCCCGATCACCAGCAGTGACAGGCTCAGGATGAGCAGGATCAACTGGATATGTCGTCGATCGATCTTTCCGGTAAGCATTGTTGTGCGATAGATCAAGCCTTTCATGGTTACCTCCTTTGGGTATATGCGACCAGGTTGATCTGGTCTGTACACATTATTGCATGGGGGAGGCTTTAAAACAGGCTTTAAAATGGCTCGAATACCCCCTATTT
>JBAPSY010000335.1:0-1823 GCA_049281855.1 Anaerolineales bacterium | reverse complement strand
TGTTAGTACTGGTGGCAAGATTTATTATTATTATAATAACTTCAAAGCTGGTGTGTTTGACCCGAACCCAACATTATTAACCAATCCTGCCGATCGACTTCAAGCGCCTGTCGTTAGCCTGCAAGATTCTGATTGTGATTTGACGGGTTCGCATAGAGTAACCAGTCTACCTTCGAATTTGACGCCTGGGTTATGGTGCGTTACTGGTGGTGTTAGTGGAAGCTCGTACACTGGCGATGGAGTGACAATTTGGATACAAAGTGGGACATTGAAAATAACCGGCGGGAATATTCATTTGACAGCTCCGTATTTTGATTCGACTGCTCCAGGTAACGGGAACCCTGCCACCAATCATGCCATTAACGGCTTATTATTTTATGTGCCAACATCCAGTAAAAATGGAATTGATCTGACTGGCAATAGTACTTCATATTACCAGGGTTCTATGCTGGCCCCTAACACTGATATTCAAATTAATGGCGGTAGTAGTACCGATAGTTTTCATTCACAACTCATCGGTTATGACGTAAAAATAAACGGTGGTTCACTTTTTAATATAACGTACGATCCTAACCAGAACCTCGGAACCACTGCCACAATCGACCTTTATCAATAAGATTTCTTCTATGAAATAGATTTGCGTTATCTAGCATATTTATAAGTAAAAAAAGAAATCACTTTATTACTAAGAAGACGACCAGCTTTCTAAAAAGTTGGTCGTCATCATTTTATTATAAATGCCTAAATTGTTCGATGGATGTATCGTTTCCTAACCTTAATCAATAATTTATCATTCTGATAAAGCTTATTCCGGTGATAACTTTTACACACAATTAAGGCGTAAAAGATGGAAAATTCTCTAATGAGCCAGCAATATTTGTTATTCTAGTCGCAAAATTAGACGCAATATCAAAGATGAAAATTTCATAATTATTCCAGGCTGGCCCGACCCAATCGGAATAAACGATAACCTTCCCGTCGCCTCGCCATGATGGACCTCCGTAGCAGCAATGAGCAGTGGTGCTATGGGTGAGCTGTGTGATTGCTCCACCATTGCTTGGCATGACAAACACATTCTCTCCTCGAAGGTCCCCAACGAATCCAATCTGCGTGCCATCCGGTGACCACTCCGGAGAATAATCCCGCAAACTTGCATTGGTCAAGTTAGTCAGGCTAGTCCCGTCTATATTAACTGTAAATATATCGTACCCATCTGAAAATGCGATTTTCTTCCCATCCTGAGACCAACTCGGCATAAATCCATAAAAACTACCTATCTGATGAAGATTAGAATCATCTATATTGATAATATATAATCCGTATTGTCCAGAACGGTCGGAAGCAAATACGATTTGTTTACCGTCTGGTGACCAATCAGGACCGCCATCATTCGCTGGATCATTGGTCAATCGAATTTCTCCAGAGCCATCTGCATTCATGATATAAACTTCAAGGTTTCCATCCTTGGACGATCTAAACGCAATCTTGTTCCAATCAGGTGACCATTTTGCTTCATCATTATCTCCGGGATTATTGGTTAAGCGTAAAACATTCGATCCATCTTGATTCATCGTGTATAGTTGAATACCTAGACCATCTCTGTCACTGCTGAAAATGATTTTATTCGGATTTTCTGCAGGCGGCCTCATGATAATTGGTAAATATACTTGGGTGTTTCCCGCTGCTAGCACTACCCCACTACCAATTAGAGCAACTAGCATGATCCCAATTAGAGAAATTTTTTTCATCTTACCCTCCCCGATTATGCGCTAATCTGATGGATCAAATCTAGACTGAGATGTTAAATTTCACCAATATATTAT
>JBAPSY010000334.1:0-4212 GCA_049281855.1 Anaerolineales bacterium | reverse complement strand
CTCCACAGGACGATATATTGGCTGCGCTGAATCAGGTTTAGCGTATCAATTTGGACGTAATTTAGCTGCTCAACGGTTTTATTGATCGCAGCTAGTGTAGGTGTTGAGCCAACATGATTGGGAGTGGTCAACCCCTGAGAGTGCAGTGCTAGGGTTCGTACTGCCGATAGAAGATAGGTGGTCATAGTTCTTCCATCACTCGTAAAACACCACTTCATATTGAACTAATTAGCTTTTGGGCGATGGATAATAACCTGGCTTCTTCAGCAAGGATATTCTCATTCAGCCGTGCGGCTGCGACTACCGGGATCCAGCTTGAGAGCTGTTGGCGGTCAGCAGGATTGAGCTGGAAATAGCGTCTCAAATAGGTGAGGTAGAACCAACGCCGCAATATCTTGACCAACCACGCCGCAGGAGTGCCTGGGGGTAGAGGCCCACCCCCAAACAAAAGGGTGGATCGCCCTACATCCACCACAGGGCTGCCTCGTGATGCATCGATCCAATCAATGATTATTGGTCCATGGGAAGTCAGCATGATATTATTCGGGTGAAAGTCACCGTGGCACAGCTTATCATCCTCCGGCAGCAGTTCCAAGGCTTTGAGAGCAGCCTGGCGCACGTTTTCTGAAAGCTTTTCGGCTCTATAGATCCTGCGGGCTAATTTCTCACGCTGCGAAGGCATCTCGGGGACGCGGCGTTGGTGCATATCAGCCTGTAGCTCTGCCAGCTGGCGAGCAAAAACCTGAAAGCTCCATGGCTTTCGGATGAATGCCTGCAACATGGTAATCCCATCTACCCGCTCGTACTCCAGCCCAAAACGACCATCAATTTCGACGATCTCACCCACAGCGGGCACCGGCAACCCGGTGGCATGCACAATATGTGTCAAATTAGCCTCAGTCTCAACGGTGCTGCGCGATATTCCACGATTGAAAAGCTTCAGCACCTGCCCCTCATCCCAGGCATAGATTTCAGCTGTGAAACCGAGTGCGATCGGAGCGCTCAGAGGCATGTGATACTTACCACCTGATGAATAGAATTCGTCAAATGGGAATCAAACTTTAACAGCGTGTAGTTTAAACATTATGGGCGATCTTCCACCTTATAAGTATATCCATCAGTCATTGGCTCGTCCGCGGATAAATGACGCCGTAGATACTGCCCACAATTGCTTCCTATATAATTCTCCTCCATTTCCCCGATGCTTAGGATCACCTGGTAACCCGATGCTTGAAGCGCCTGGATGATTTCATACTTTTGTTCTGCGCCAACGGGATTGATATAAGAGATCAAGTCATTCTCACGGGCACGGTAAGTGGGATTCAGTGGCGTGATCTTAATCAGAAATCTGTCTGGGTCAAAGAAATTCAGCAATACGGCCGGATCAACCGGCATCCCCTGTGCAAGTGCAAAATTCAGGGTGATCTTACGGTCACCTGCGGTATGGAAACGCTCACCAAATTTTCCTATCTGTGCGAAGCTCCATTTTTTCACGGGGATGAAGCGGTCGCGCAGGCCGATATCCGTGGTGTGTAGTGAGACCTGGAATTGAAAGTGCCCCCCTGTATAGTTTTCTTGCTTAATCTCCAAAAGCCTTTCGAAGAATCGCTCGGTACCCGCAGGGGCAACTGTGGAAATCGATGGCATCAACCCAGGGGCATGATAACGCCGGGGAAGCTCCTGCAGCACCTCCAACACTTGCAGATTCAGAGAAGGTTCACCCATCCGGGCAAACTGGATTTTAAATTGCTCACATGGAATATCCCCATCCGGGAATCGATTTCCCACTAAAAAATCGACTTGAGCAAGGATTTCATCCTTAGTCGGTTTCCCATGGTAATAGCCACCAGCATCACACATTAAGCAGCCGATCGGGCAGCCGAACATCGTCGAAACAAGCAGCACCCACTTCTTTTCACGCGGTAAAGGAGGTTGGATAGATTCTACACATTCCACCAGATTACCACTGCTCGTTTCAACAATATATACCATTGCAATAGCTTCATTCCCTGCGGAAGCACGGACTTTCATAACGTCGTCTCCTTCAACTGTCGGCAGATTTTCATGGCTGCCAAAATACCCTCGCCAACCGCAATTGAGGTTTGCCGGTAAATCCCATTCTTCACATCTCCGATCAAGTAGAGAACGCCTTGCTCTTCTAATACCTTCCCTTGCTCATGAAATGCTTCTGAGAGAAAATCCAACTTTGCCTCCCGCCCAATGGCGCCTACCAGATAATCAGCTTGAAATTGCTTGTCACCTGCGGGGCTCAGGCATTCTATAAGTATCCCTCCCTGAGGGCTTTTTTTTAGCTGGCAAATGACTGCCTGAGCTTGATAAGAAATGGCGGGAACTTTCTGGACCCTCTCCCAGAGCAAAGGCAAACACTTGGGCTCTTCGCTGCGATTGAGAATGATTACCTGGTTCTTCTTGCTCAAGTTCAATGCATAATCAAAGGCAGCATCTCCACTTCCCACAATGACCACACATTTACCTGCCGCTTGCAGGAGGTCATACACTTCGTAAAAAACCAATTCCGTTAAAACCTTGGGTATCGTAAGGTCTATAAAGTGCAAGGGCTTGGTTCCCGATGCGATTACGGCTACCCGTGAAAGATAGTTTTTTTGTGCAGTCCGCGCCTGGAATAAACCCTGATCATAGGATAACTCGATCACTTCTTCATAAATCACATCGATATTCAAATGCTGCGCCTGGAGTGCGAATAGACTCACCAAATCAGTTCCTGGGATGCCCTGTGGAAAGCCGGGGTAGTTCTCCACTAGATTGGCGTTGAGCAACAGTCCACCCACCTTTGCACGCTCAAAGAGTAATGGATGGATCCCATAACGTTTTAACTGGAACGCTGTTGCTAATCCAGCCGGCCCTGCCCCGATGATGATGACATTCTCAGTTTTCATGCTCACCTCGGATCGCTTCCAGAACATCCTTGATTAAAACGATAGAGGCGAATCCATGGGCAAGGTTTAAGAGACTTGCCCGGTGATGATCCAGACGATAAGTTGCCGTCCCATCCACCGGGAAGAAAACCTCGAAACCGTGCATAAAGGCTGAACGTGCGGTGGTTTCACAACATAAGTGAGTCATCACTCCACATAATACCACCTGGGTCACCCCCATGCCATGCAGCATCTCTTCCAGGGGTGTTTGGTAGAACGCGTCGTACTGGCTCTTCTGGATGAGTGTTCCCATTGACAGGTCTAGTTCCGGGATAATCCTATAAAGTGGGTTTTGAGATGTGATTAGATCCTTCCACCAGATAGACATCATACCAGCATTACTGGCTGTATTGATGTGCTGGGTGAAGATAATCGGTATTCCACGAGTGTGATATTCCTTGATCAGCACCTTAATCCCTGCCAGGATCGCGTCTGCGCTTGGAATATAGGCATGAGAAGATTCATCTAGAAAATAGGCCTGCATATCCAAGACCAGCAGGGCAGATCGTTCTGGGTGAAAGGAAATATTCTTTTTCTGCGATAGGTCTGCTACCTGTCGGTACAGTTCCGATGCCTGGCGATCCAATGATTGAATGGTAAAGTAGCGTTCTTTCATTTCAACTCAATCCAATTCTAAATCCTCTCGGTATACTTCCTCGAATTCAAGGATGAAATCCGCACCATAAGCTAAAGAAGGGGTTTGGAACCCAGGCTTGAAGTCATCTGCTAGCACCCGAGAGACCGCTGCTAAGGCAGTTTCAGCGGTGAGATTGTAAGCATCCGGCGTTTCTAATCGGGTTACTACACGGCGACCCGTATTATCAATTGCCTCCCCCCATAACCTGCTCCACGAGAGGATGCGCGCCTCAACCGATGGACCCGATGGTAATCGCTTCACCATCCACCTTAAAGCCCATTGAGCCAGAGGTTTTGATGCCAATCTGAGGAATGGCTGCAGTAAAGGCATCATCCGCAAGCTAGCCTTTGGAAAAACCATATAGGCCTCGATGTTGGGAATACCCGTGCTGTAGTAAGCAGTGGACAAATCCCCCCATGGAATGTTCATCGCCGTCCGAAGGCCGCGCCCAAAATCGATCTGGCGGGTCTTCTCCAATAGAGGCATCTGAACTAATTTCCCATCCTTTCGTATTGCTCCCTGATCAGGAATGTGCACAATAGCACTTAATATAGTGCCACGCGAAATCCCTCCGCCATAAAGGCTTATTGCCAACGCCATGCGTGAGGCATTCGGCAG
>JBAPSY010000333.1:0-12712 GCA_049281855.1 Anaerolineales bacterium | reverse complement strand
GAGCTGAGAACGTTCGTGCTTCGCCCCAGAGGAGATTTATCATGTCCGAAATCGCAATCCAAACCATCAAGATCACCACCACCGGCGGTGCCGGCGTTGCCGTTGGCAGTGAGAACACCACATTGATCAAGGGTTTCTTGCTCGATGTTTTTCTCAACTATGACGCTGGTGCACCAGCCACCACCGATGTCACCATCTCTGATCCTGTGTTTGGTGACCTGGTTGTCAAGTCTGATAACAATACCGACATCTGGATCGCCCCTCGTAAGCAGACCGTCGGCGTCGATTCTGCAGACACGGGATTGTATGATCTTATCCCTATCCACTCTTATCTAACTATCTCAGTCGCCCAGGCCGATGCTCTTACCGATTGCCTGGTCGCCACGGTGCGTTGGATCACACCATGAGCCTTTTCCCCACAATCCTAAGATCGAGCGCTCGAGCGCCTTATTATCACCGTGTGCTCACCACCCAGCCAGATAATCTCACCGTTTACTATCCTTTCGACGATGCGCTGGGTTCTTCGGTTGCGGCTTCGGCGTTGCAAGACGAAGTCAATGTTATTCTTGATAGTGAACTGGAAACATTCAAGTTAAACACAGTCGATGGTGAATTATGGGGATGCAACGGTACAACCATCACCGCCGAGACGGTTGACGTGCATAGTGGCTTGCGTGCTGCCAAGGTCGCTCCAACAGGTAATTGGTGGCAAACACATCTTGAAGGAGCATGCCGGGCAGTAGGAGCACAGCCAGCTTTAGTAATAGGACAAACGTATACGCTCAAGTTTTGGTGTCACGGCGATGGAACCTATGCTCCCTGGGTAAACATTCTTGATGATACACACGCGGCTAATATTTATAACGCTACGACCGGGGTTACGGGAACGAGTTACGTTCAAATTACTGTTCCGTTTACTGTCCCTGCTGGGTGTCTCTCAACCTTAATCAGGTTTATGTCGGGAGATAATGCTGGCGTCGCCTATTTCGATGATATAGAAGTCTGGGCTCCTGCCTCTGCTCTCCCATTCAATGCCGCTCCAACTGCTTGTACTTTTGGCGTGGCTGGCATTGGTGATGGAAAAACAGCCGTCCGTACTAATGGCACTGGCTTTATACAGCTTCCATCAGCGGTGTTGGGTTTGTTTAATCGAGATGTGGGAACAATATCCTTATGGTATCGTTACAAGAGTCTTCTTGATTGCCCAGGCGGTGAAGGTACAGGACAAACTTTTTTTAGAGTTTTTGGTTACCTATTCGCTGCTGAGAGAGATAATCTTTGGCTTTCTAAGGACGTCGAAACAGACCTACTCTATCATTCTTATTTTTACAGTGGCGTCGGCATGGTGCCTGATACCCAACACATTGAATATTATGAGCCTTATAACCTTAATTGGCACCACCTGGTGGTCACCTGGAGTGTTGCGCATGCTGAAATGACTTTATACGAGGATGGTGCCAAGCCACCTAATATGCTTCCTCCCTATACCAACAATCCCGATGGCATCGAGACCGCCTGGCGTGATTATCCACCCATGGCTTTCTTGGTTGGTGCATTTTCAGGTGACCCAGCTGCTGTTTGGAAAGGTGACCTGGCTCACTTCGCTTTGTGGAAGACTGAGCTCACCGCATCCGAAGTGTTGGCATTATATCGAGGTTACTAACATGAGCATCAAATTTTCAGATCTACTTACCGATTGCCTGGTCGCCATGGGTGACGATGCTGGTGCACAGTGGTCCAGGGTCGATTGTATCTGGCCCTGGTGTGTTCAAGCGATGCTGGCTTTTCCAATTCTAAGGCCGGTACTCAAAGATCAAACCATGGCTGCAGCTGCGTACATTTTAGCCATGCCTTCTGGCTATAGAGAAGTGATCAGCGTCGAGTATCCCATCAGCCAGCAGCCACCCTCCTACATGATCAGAAAAAACCGTTTGGATCCAGATTTCTACAGCGAGACCGGCTTTTATGATGTTGATCATGACTATTCAGCTGGTGCTGGATGGATGATGTACTTCTCTCAGCAAATACCAATCAGCGTGCATGTCAAGATCCAGTACCTGGCCAATCACGACACCACCATGGCCGACGACGATACCACGGTAATCACCATCCCCGACGAGTACGAAAATATCCTCATCGCTTATGTCATGGCCATGGGGTATCGAGAGCGCTTGAGCGCCTACATGCAGGACCCCACCGCTCACACCAATGTTATTCTCTCACTTACCGATATGGTTCTTAAAGCCGAGGCTAATTTCCAGGAGCTTGTTCTTCGTGCTCAGGTCAAGCTTGCTCAAAGTAAAATGACCCACCGCCTGGCTGCAGACAAGTATGATCGTGTCTATTAATTAGAGTGGTTTTCGAGGTCTAGATGGCTGATTCAATCAAGGTTCTAACTTCGAGTGGGTTGGTTTACACCGGTAAAGGTTTCCTGGCCGGCCTGGTAATCAGCTTCGCGGGTGCCTGGGATGCAACAGGTACTTTGATCGTTTATGACAACACCTCTGCTGCAGGTACCATCATCTTTCAATGTGAAGCCAATTTGTATAACACCCAAAACGAGATCTTCTTCCCCGATCGCTATGCCCCCAGGTTCACCACCGGCTGTTATGTCGCCTTGGATGCAAACGTTACGGTCACGGTGTGGGTGCGTGGAGTTTGACTAGCAGTCTGCCTGTAGTCGCCAAAAGAAATCCATAAAACCTATCGCTGCCTTATTGCCCCGCTTCACTGGCTGAGTTAATTCGTTTCAGCTCGTAAAACACGCTGGACGAGTTAAGTTCCTGAGAGCACTCAGTGGATCGCAACACCCAAAACGATGCCCAGCGAACTGAGCGGTGAATGTGGTTAATTGCCGGGGAGAAAGCGCACTTCGTCCACAAGGATCCAGCCGCGACCACGGTGATGGAGGACGATGGTCACTACCGGTCCGTTGAACCGACCGGTGAAGGTCAGGTCAGAACGCCTATTGTTGGGTACCGCATCCGCAGCTGGCTCGAAGCTGACCCCGTTGATCGTCACCTGGCTGGGCACAAACACCCCCAGACCGTCGCGATGATTGAACCCTATCTCCACTGCGGAGATGCTGACATCCCCCTGAAGGGTGAAAGTCAGCGTGATTGGATCGGTGAGATCGGTCCAACCGACCCATTCATAAGCGGTGCCGAGACCCTGATCGATCAGGATGTCATCAAGACCCACGGTTCCATCCACCAGCTGGTTAGCGGTTTCATCGAAGTAAGACACCATGCCGGTCTCGCCGGGCGGGGTAGTGTAACGCAAGACGGGGAAGCCGGTTTGGGTTGTTACCACAGAGGGAGTTGAAGAGAGCGGGATCAGGCTGGGAGATAGGGAAGCTTGAGGGGTGACCGTTGGTGGGAGTGATGGTTGGGTGGCGACCACCGTGGCTGCATCGGAACGTAGTTTATCTACGGAGCGTGGCAGGCGGGAGACAAGAATATCTCCCAGCCCGTAGATGATTGGAGGGGCAATCTGATCTGGGAAACCGAGCAGCGAGATGCGCACGTAGGCGTGCCCCTGGTAAAACTCGAGCCACCAGACGGGCGTCAGCAGCTCTCCGAGGTTGGTCTTCCAAACCGCGGACTTATCGCCCAGACGGTGGGTCTGGGTGACGCTTTTCCATGAAACATCCTGGATATTTCCCAAAGCCTGAGGCGGTTGAGGCAGGTCTTCACGGCTCATATCGACTTCGTACAATACGACATCGTTGTTCACCGCGAAGGCTGATTCCAGCTCGACGCCAAGGTTTCCAGGCTGGTAGGCCTGGTATGCCAGGTATGACCATTTATAACCCTGCTCGATGGTGGTCTGATTGTAGGATCGCTGCCAGCTCATGCGTACATCAGGCAGCTCTGAGAGGGTGAGGGCATAAATCGCCGGGTCTGGCAGCTCAGCGACGGATACCTGATCGTAGCCAACCGGACCACAGGATGTAATTAGAAAGATCAGCAACAGGATCAGGATAATTATGCGCTTCACTCGAACTTCCCCGGGACGCCTCTGACATCGGCGCGCAAGACCTCCCTTCCCTGCTGGTTGGTACATATGCAGTGCAGGCGCACCGCTCCGGTCTGAGTGTCGATCTCGGCCACCTCCGCCTGAGCGGTGATGCTATCGCCAACATAGACCGGAGCGAGAAAATGGAACTCCATCTCGGTAGCCAGGAAAGCCCACAACCCACCCAGGTGGGTAAGCAAACTGGCAGTGAGTAAGCCGGGTACAATTCTGTGTTTGAATTGGGTAGCACTGCAGTACAGCTCGTCGGTATGAAGCGGATTGACATCCCAGGTGGTACCGATGAACAGCGCGACGTCTGCTTCGGTGAGGGTGCGGGTAAAGGCGACTTTATCCCCCAGTATGGGGGAGCCAATAACGCGTTTGGGTAAGATGGGACGGTTCATAAGGATCAGTGATTAGCAGATAGCAATTAGCTTTGACTATTGGAAAGAAATGATTAATATTAAAACAAAAATGGTGATTGATAAGGGGAATAATATACCAAGAAAGGGTTCTGTGCAAGGGAAGGGTCTGACCTTTGGGAAAAAACCTCGGACAATAATATTAAACGCGTGTCATAGCGAGCCGCAAGCGCTCTTCTTGCGGCATGGCAATCTCCTCTTTTATGGTATTGCACAATAAAAATACTTTCAATGACTGTTTGGGAGGGTTTGTCCAAACTTTCGTCCGAACCTAAGAAGGGTATATTTAAAGGCTAAGAATCGCAATTGAAGATGGATGATGTCAGCTGAAACCGTAGCGTCGAAGTACATAAGGATAGCTTTCTGCTGGCCTTCGGACAACTTGCGACACTGGCGGGTAAGGATGTCCGGTTATTTGTTAAACGGACATTCCGCCTCCTAAGACTTACAAACCAAACAAGCGCTCAGCCAGCTCGTGCAGTGACTGAATATCCTGGTGCGGGGCGTAGATACGTGCAGGCATGGGGAATTGGTGGAGCAGCACCATGCTAAGGGCTTTGCGGGGGA
Organism: Anaerolineales bacterium; assembly: GCA_049281855.1. Lineage (GTDB taxonomy): Bacteria > Chloroflexota > Anaerolineae > Anaerolineales > UBA4823 > FEB-25. Next base: position 7,706 of record JBAPSY010000333.1, on the reverse strand, counting down.
AATCCTGCCGGTAAAAATCTGGTAAATCGTAAACCTGCAGACAAACTCGGAGAAGATGTTTATCCGCCTGGAACAAGTCCAGGTGCAGTGCAACCAGCTCATACAGGATGTTGCCAACGCGAGTATCACCCCAGTCAATGATAGCGAGGCTATGCCATTGTGATGCGGGTGCAGGTGCTGGTCCATCTTGCTCTGCAATCATTGAGGCAGCATCAAGCCTGCCATACAAATGATCAGCGGTCAGGTCTGCGTGAATAAGATACGGCAGCGAAGAGAAATCGACTAGCTGCTCCACAGGTGAGATAAAATTCGGCACTTGCTCGAGCAGATGCGGTGGCAGGTCATTCCAGCGCTGGTGATTGGCATGGCAGTTAACACGCTGCTGCTCGAGGAAATCGATAAAATCGACCCAAGTCATGACAGACATTTGCATCGGTATTACCGGCAACGATGTTGCTGTAGCTGTGTGGAGCGCTTTCATCAATCCACCCATTTGCTGAGCCACCCTCTCCCATGCTTCTGCCGAGAGCTGCTGCCTGACTTGCCCAATGCTCACTCCGGGGATGTGGTCAAGGATCAGGTACGACCAGTCCAGGGAAAGCTGACCTTCAGCCAGGATGGCAGGTGAACGGAGCGGCAGGGATTGCCGCGTGAGCCACTGCCCCATCGCCTTCTCGATATAGAAAGAATCTGCACCCTCGAAGAGAGGTCCGAAGAATTTCACCACGATAAGCCGCGTGGACTGCGGTGTTCCCTCGGCATAAGGCTCGACGATAAATGTGGGGAAGGTGCCAGGCAGGCCGTGAAATCCCTGTTTGTATCCCAACCCATGCCGCTCACACACCAGGCGGACGAAAGGCTCCCATAAAGAGAGGTCCATAAAATGAGCCGAGTAGAATGTCTTATCGGAAAATAATCCTAATATGATGGCATTATCCATGGAGGAAGCGTGAATGAACCCCCTGTTGACATTAACCTTTGGAAAGATGATCTGCCACAAGCTGGAGGAAAAGGTCCTGCTCTTGAGGGGATGTGAATGCCCGACGGGGCAGGAAGCGAAAGGCGTTTTTGTTGATCTTGCTGAGCAGCAGGTAATACTCGCTGGTGGTCACCAGCTTATTGAGTGATTCCCAATCCATATGGGCTGAATCAAAGCGGCTTGAAATCTGCACCCCGGCATCGTTCAATTCCCAGGTGGCCTCAGTGACGAGCCGCTCATTCTGGACAGCCCGTCTGGCCATGCGGGAAGGTTGGATGAAAAAGACGAAAATGGCGAATAAAGGTGGAAGCAGCAGCCAAACCAACTCAAAGACGTTAGGTGGAGAACCTTGAACGGCAATCACGTAGCAGATCAACCCAAAGGCAATCGCCAAGAAAACCAGGCTGACTTTTGTACCCGTGCGTTGCCAAAAAAATAAGCGCAGCACCTTTGCATAATCCTGCTGGTTGGGTGTGAATCGCAAGGTGACGGATTGGCTCATAATCGAACTCCCATGGAGGAAGATTTAATTATAACCGACGGGAGCAAGAAATCTTACAGACGTCGTGCAGGTGAATAAAATAAAGCGGGAGGGAGCCAAAGTTTTCCACTTGGATTATAATAAACCATAAAAGAGGAGTAATGTATGTCTGACTTACTCATACAAGCCATGACTGCCAAGCAAAGTGGGGATATCAACCTCGCCAAACAACTATTATCACAGGCAATCATCCAAGACCCGACCAACGAAGGCGCCTGGATGATGATGTCGGAGGTGGTGGAGGATGTCAAGCTGCGGCGGAATTGTCTGGAAAGGGTGCTGGCAATTAACCCAGAGAATGAAGCAGCCAACCTCGCTTTGTCGAAGCTGAATACTTCACCGCTTGGACCTGTCATACGGGGCGAACGCAATAAACCGCTTAACCCACCCAACATTGAAAAGACCCCTCCATTCACCCCACCCTTCACCTGGGATGGCGAGCAGGCGCAGTACCTGGCGTTGGGTGAGCTTACTTTCCCTGACCTGGATGGTGAGAATGCGGACCAATCCCTTGAAACACCTCCCACCTTCGATTGGGCAACCGATTCGGATGAACCCGATCAAGCCATTCAAAAAATATTCGATGCCGTCAGTAACCCCGAGTTGGCTTCGCAACCCTTGCCTGACACCGATTTAAGCTGGTCGGATAAAAACCGCTCGGATGAACCATCAGGGAGCGCGAACCAGGACGAAGGGCAGACTGAAGCCAGATGGCTGGATGAGCTGGTGGGACCAGCACCAGAAAGCACACCCCTACAGCAGCAGCCCGGAATCGGGGAAGACTTCTCGGTAAGTGCAGAACCCCAATGGGGGTTGGACGCTTTCGCCTCCCCAGAACAACCCGTGGAAACAACCGCCGAACCTGACTCGCTGTTGTGGGATAACCCCAAAGCAAAATCGGATCGAATGGTCATCCTGGGCAAGAAGTCCATCATATATGCCAACCCGGCACCCAGTGATATTCCTCACATCATGGGATTATTTGCTGAAAATAAAATGTTACGCGATCTACTGGGGGAAAATGCTGGGGTGATCAAGCTGGAGAGCATCCAGCGTTTGTCTGCCAATCCAAGGATGGCAAACTTAAGTATCGATTACAAAAAAGACAAAAAAACCATCACCCAGCAGTTGGTATTTTCAAGCCGACAGGTGCGGAATGAAGCCCTGGCAGTTCTCCAGTTGAGGCTTGGCTCAGGCTTCTCCCAAACCTCCCGCTCTATCAACCTGATGGATAAAATTCTTGCACCCCTACTGATATTCGTGGTTGTAGTCGCCCTGGGATGGGGGTTGATTGCAGGATTACCCTTACTCGAAGGTAGCCCAATCTTCCAGTCGGGAACACTTCAGGTTATCTTTTCCAGCCTGCAGCAATTTGTTACAAATATTGGGATAGTCACATTGTCCGCCATCGTGGTGCTGTGTGGGTTGCTTTGCCTGATCTGGCTGGTAATCAACCTGATAAAACCCTCCAGGCTGGTGATCGTGGAGCGAATATAAAGGGGTTTAGCGGTTATCCCGTTCCCAACGTTCTAATGCATTCTGGATCTGCTTGAGACGGCTGGCAAGGGGGTCTTGCTTGTGCTCATAATCAATCAACCGGTCGGCAGCGGAGCCATTGAAGCGCACCTTACGGAGAAGGTCCTGGTAAAGCAGGTCTTCCCAACCGCGCACCTGCCATTTTTCCTTCCAGTCGGCACTTCCTGAAGACTTAAAGTTCATCCAACCCCCTCCCACACCAGCCAGGATGGTAACCAAGCCTGCCAGGAGCATCCACGGAGTGATCAAAAGGCTGAGATTAACCTGGACCCAATGCGTGCTAAACAGTGTCAGTACAGGCAGTGTGAAAACACCCACCAGACCTCCCAGCAATTTGGGGTACTGCTTGGCTAAACTGGCGCACACATACCCACCCACCAAAGCTCCGACTGGTCCCGCCAGAAACAGAACTACCTTCCCCAACCCTCCAAGCATGGATGGACTGAAGAAGCTGGCAATAATGAAGTGCAGGATCAGTGCGATGCCGCATGCAATCATCCAGCCGATCAGGAGGAAGCCGAGGGTCGAGCCCCAACCTGCCACAGTTGACCCTGCATTGGAGGGGCGCGATACCTCATCTTCCGGGTACATATTCTGACCACATTGTGGGCAACGGGTCATCTCCGGATAAATTTTGGCACCGCAATTGGGGCATTCGAAAGTGTTATCATCCATATCTCAATCATAGCCTGATTTATGCACAAGGGCAATGGAGGGGAGAAAAGCGGCGGTGGAACAATCGCTAATCAAGGATTAGCTTTCAGCTTTATCGAGTTGTGCACTCGATACCAGATCGAGAAGCCCACTCGATACCAGATCGAGGAGCCCACTCGATACCGGATAGTGATAATCACGCGATATAGTGAGTGGATGAGCCCCAAGCCGGTCTTGTGCAAAGGATGCAGGATTCGGGGTTTAGGCTGGTGAGTATTTCTGATAGCGGAGTAATAAACAGAGCCTCCCGGGATTTAAAGACCTCGGGAGGCGATTTGGAATATGAAACTTCGTTTGGATGGAATGCAATCTTAACTAACGCATCTCTACAGATCAATCATATGTTGTTTACTTGGCAATCATCTCACCGTCTGGAGAGATTACGTACCATACACTACCCACACCCTGACCAGACGTTTGGCCCGCCTGGGTATCTTTGATGAAGTAGTATAGGGGCATATGGTTGTAGGTGACGATCTTGGTGCCGTCAGCCAGCAGAGCTGTACCGACCTTTGAATCGTCAACCCCTGGACCTAAGATCGGGTTGCCTTGGGTCAGCAGAGGTGGCCAATTCGCCAGACAAGAAGCATCACAGTTGCTTTGATCAGGACCATCCTTGGTGAACCCATACAAGGTCATTCCCTTACCATCTACCAGGATCTGACCCAACTTAGGATCCGAAGCTATGTTGATGGTGGAAACATTCGCAGCAACAACCGGCGTAGCAGTTGAGGAACTTGTAACAGCAGGTTTGACTGGGTTCCCGTCTGGAGAGACCACATACCAGACGCTGCCAACATCCTGACCGGACGTTTGACCTGGCAACGTATCATTAATGAAGTAGTAAAGTGGCATATGGTCGTAAGTGACAATCTTAGCGCCATCAGCAAGCACAGCGGTACCGATCAATGAAGCATCGACACCTGGTCCCAGCTTGGGTGTGCCTGAGCTCACCAAGGGAGGCCAATTTGCCAGGCATTTGGCATCACAGTTGCTTTGATCAGGCGCATCTTTGGTGAAAATGTACAATGTATTACCATTGCCATCCGCCAGGATTTTACCCAACGAGGGGTCCGTAACTACCTCGATGGTGGGTACATTTGAGGCCGCCGCAGTCGGGTTGCTAACCGGAAGGGTAACAGACGAGGTCTGGGCGGGAGTGGCAGATGACATACATGCTGAAAGGATCATCGCCATCGCTGCCAGTATGCTGAACAGCGATACTGGTTTCAATATTAACTTGGGGGTATATCGGTTTTTCATGTTGTAATTCCTCCTGTAGGAATAGAACTATAAACAAACATACGTAATAAGATAAAATTTGGATTTATTACCCCCAAAAAACTGGGGAGAAAATTCTCCCCAAGAAGATATCCTTTGCAGTGAGCTGGCTTTCTTTACCCGACCTAGTAATGGGTGTTGTTTGTCACACCCAATAACTTTTAGCCGCCTTGTGGTGTGTTATTGGAGTATGGACCCGCCCAAGACTTTAGCACCAGTTGGACCAGGACTTCCTCCACTGGGTTCAATCGTGATGCCGATTGCATCATATTGGATAAGCGGAAGAGGTGCCAGAATTTCAAGTGAAGCATAACCATCTGGATTGACCGAGAACACTCCCCCACTGATGCGTTTTCCATCTTGGGTCAGCCAAACTTGATACTGGTGGCTGGAATCCAACCTAGCCAGATTATCAACCACCAAAGTTCCATAATTACCCTTCTGGTCCGTGACCAAACTACCCACAGCCTGGGGAGAATCTTTTGTGTTCGCCAAGGCAATTACTCGCATGGTTGAGGTCGATCGTTGGTTCGCCAGGTTGAGCTGGCGAAAAAGTAGCAAATTGCCAAGAGCCATCACCACAATGAGTGCCAACCCCAACGCTGGAAGCCGCCCTCGCAGGAGGCTTTCCAGCCTCTGCCAGATGGGCGATCGGTTGGGGGTACGTGTTTTCATTTGAGGTGAGTGGATCGCGCCCATTAATCTATCTTTCACCGCTGGGGGAGGAGAGGTCTGCATTAAAGCCAGGGGTAAATCATCCGCGACCGATTGCAGACGCGAACGTTCTACCTGGCAAATGGGGCACGCTGCCAGGTGTTTGACCACCTGTTTTGTTTCTTCATCCGTCAAGAGCTCCAGCACGAAGTCTGGCAGTAACTCGATGACGTGATTTTTAACCTCTAAAGACATAATCTATTACTCCTAAACCAATATACGCAAAATCCACTGGCGTAGATTTATACGCCTATTGATCGTCTTGTAAAAGTAAACGCAGTTTCTGCATACCTAAGCGGATGCGCGTCTTGACCGTTCCTAGAGGTGCGCCTAGGGCATCGGCGATCTCTGGATGCGAAAGCCCTTGGAAGAACGCCAGTCCGAGCGCTTGTTTCTGTTCTGGGGGCAGCTGCGCCATTGCCAAGCGGATGCGATGCTGGCGTTGAGCCAGATCCACTTCCCACTCGACGTTTTGCCCGTCTGGCAGATTAATCGCTTCAGCCTCCTGCCAGGACATCTGCAGATATTCGCGGTGGGAGCGGGCCTGGCGGAAGAGATCGATTGACCGGTGACGGGCGATGCTCGCCAGCCAGGTGGCCACCCGACCTTGCTCGGCACTATAGGTCTTCGCTTTCTCCCATACCCGCTCAAATACATCCTGGGTCACTTCCTCGGCGCGTTCGGGATCTCCAAGGGTGTTCAAGGCAACGCTAAATACCAGCCTGCTGTAACGATCGTAGAGCTCGCTCAGGGCGTTTTCCTGGGAGCGGGCAATCAGGCGGATAAGGACTTCGTCGTTGAGGCGGGTGTAATCCATGGCATGATATGCTTAGAATGATACTTCCGGGGTTTTTACCCCTTTGATAGTGTAGTTTGGTGGGGAAGAAAAGTCAAGAGGTCGGCTGAGGGAGGTCGGTTGAGTAATTCCTCACATATATATAAATTACGCCTAAGCGGTGGATTAGTTACACATTTTTCGCACTCGATTTATTGTAATTTCCTTCTTCAAGATGCCAGAAGAGCAATAATGAGGCGGTGAGAGGCCTAAAAGTGCTATATTGATGGAGTCAGGAGGCTAGTTTAAACGCAATGATGAGTTGCAATAACTCCTGAATTAGCAATAATAATTGCTATAACTAAATATGCATATAAATATTTCATTTTTTGTAATTATCACAATTTATATTGCAATGGTAAATCAGCTAGTAGCAATTAGCTCCTAGCTAAATCAAGAATATTACTCGATCGTATATCTAGTGATTTTCTCGATTCAGGGTCGGATATAATTACCCTCATGCCAGAACCCCTCTCCCTCGATGCGCATGCCCACCTCGACCCTCGCCGCATCTCCGCCGAGCTGGCTGGTGCTGGTGCCGTGCTTGCCATGACCCTCTCGCTGGAGGAGGCAGACAAAGTGGTGCATCGAAAAGAACCGCTGATCGCCTTCGGGGTCGGCTGCCACCCGCGCAAGCTGCCCGCCCAGCAAGCCTTCGACCCTGACCATTTCGCTGAATTAGCCACTCAAGCTGCCGTGATCGGTGAGATCGGCCTGGATGTGGCTTACCAGGTGCCGCTCGAGCTGCAGCTGCGTACCTTTCGTATTGCGCTCACCTTCGCTGCCCAACACCCGCGTATCGTCAGCATCCACAGCTTCGGCACCAACAGCTCATCTTTGACGAGATCCACATTACTCGTGCTGGAGGAATTACGCCGGACACCTGTCATTGCCCCCATCTTGCACTGGTGGACCGGGACGGCCGCCGAAACGCGCCAGGCGGTTGATTTAGGTTGCTACTTCTCGGTCCATTCCGCCATCGCACGCCGGTCCCTCTTCCGCACGCAGGTGCCGCTCGAGCGCCTGCTGGTGGAGAGTGACCACGGCTGGGCTGACCCTCCCGGCGCCATCCCGCACCGTGTGATCTGGGTCGAGTACCTGCTCTC
>JBAPSY010000332.1:0-1977 GCA_049281855.1 Anaerolineales bacterium | reverse complement strand
TATCTGGATAATAAACTTCCGTCATGTAGCGATAAGGGGCTTCATCCCTTTTCCAGGCATTGTTGATGACATAGAAATCGCTTTTAATCACACCGGGTCTGGACATATTGTCTTTTTGGTGTTCTGTAGTACGCCATTTAAGAAATTCATCGTGATTGGCTCCGGGGGGTAGATTATACATGACCGTTAGTTTGATTAGGTGATTCATTTTATCAATCCTTAATTACAAACAAGTGATCATACTCTGGTTGATTGCGTAGGAATGTCTAGATTATGATGGTTTTATATACATCATAGGCTCAATTCCATACTATCAACCTTCTCTAGGAGATTGTGACCAATCATCACATGATGCCTTACGAAATAGATAAAGGATGATTATGTGCTCTCACCACGATTGTTCAGTCCATAATATCGATCCGCCTGATCCTGAGTGATGTAACCGTTTTTTAGGTCCGCCTTGACGAGTTCCCGATTGCGTTTCAACGGATCACCCCATCCTGCACCTGTACCCGTCATAACACGGATAACTTCATCTGTGTTCAAGGTCAAACCGCTGACTACCGAGTATCGTTCTATAGTGCCATTGGCGCGAACAATCAGAATATAGTTGGCTGATCCTGGACGACCACCTTTCAAAGGCCAGGGTAAAATTTTCGAACGAGTGTATGCTACGGTCAACCAAGCATTGTCGGATCTGATACGATAATCAATTCGCACCCCTTTACCACCCCGATGTAACCCTTCTCCGCCTTCATCATCATGGAAACTAAGATAGTCGACAGTCACCCCATAGCGAGCTTCGGCCACCTCAGCTGGACAGTTATATGTTTCGCCGTGGAACCCACTAAATTGCCCTGGGTTGCCATCAGCCCGCGAGGAACCTCCCCAACCACCCAATTCAGGCTCAATAACTGCATAAGTCCGACCAGTATCGGGATGGATGCCTCCAAATAATGTACCACAGATAGAGGCGAACCCACCACTGGGCAGACTCTCAGGCATATGTTCGGCGATGTCCCTTAAAATCAAATCATGGAGCCTGATGGATAGCTCATAATAGATGCCCATGGCGGCTGGATAATTCGGATCAAATAGGCTACCATGACGCGTTAAGACTCGCAGAGGGCGGAAGGTGCCACCATTTGCAACTCTTTCTGGATCGGTGATGTTCTTGAATGCAATCTGACAAGCTACAACTGCTTCGTCTCGACTCATATTGAAAGGGCCTTTGTCCTGATCAGGGTTGTCTCGCAGGTCAACGATAAACTCGTCATCACGAATCTCGACAGTAACATTAAAAAATTGGCCATTGTCTTCTTCCTCGGTTAGAGTGAATTTTCCTTTGGGCAGGCGTTTCAACGCACTTAGACTAACTCGTTCACCATAATCCAAGTACTCCTCCAAAGCATGGATGAATACATCCTTTCCGTATTTATTCGCAATCTCCTGCACGCGTCGTTCGCCGACTCGAATTGAAGCAACACCTGCCCAAAGATCGCCGGTCAGGAAATCGGGCATACGACAATTAGCCGTGAGAACATCGAAGATTGACTCGATTGGCTGGCCTCGAGAGAATAGCTTGATCCCAGCCAGGATCATTCCCTCTTGAAAAATCTCAGTCGCGTTTGTCGACATGCTGCCAGGTACCATGCCACCTACATCATTCCAATGGGCGATATTGGCTGTCCAAGCCACGATATCACCCTCCACAAAGATTGGCATAACCAACACGACATCATTCAGATGTGTCACGCCGCCGCTGTATGGATCATTGGTGAGAAAGATGTCACCTGGCTCGATATCACCTGGTTTATCGAATTTACCTAGTATCCATTTGACGGTTTTATCCAGCACACCGACAAAGCCTGGAATACCAGCACCAGAACCGGCCAACTCGCCGTGTCTGTCGGTGATGCCTGTGCCCATGTCGAGCACTTCATAGATTATTGCGCTCATAGCTGTGTGACGCAAGGC
>JBAPSY010000331.1:0-4776 GCA_049281855.1 Anaerolineales bacterium | reverse complement strand
GTGTCAGCCTAATGAACATTTTAAGCTTTTCTGCCAAGTCTGATGGATCCTGATAATCGAATAGATAACCGCTCTCACCATTTGATACAAGCCGGTTATGATCCAGCGTATCACTCACAATCACTGGTCGTGCGCAAGCTAAAGCCTCACACACTACGTTGGGTAAACCTTCTCCGAAAGAGGGATGAACCAAGACATCATGATGGTGCAGCTGATTGACGATATCCGAGCGCTGGTTCAACCACTGCCATTGTTCTACTAATCCATATCGTTCTATAGCCTGTTTCATCTCATTCAGATACATCAACCGGTCACCCTTCATGACCAATTGGCCAATCCAATCCACATGCGGCATAAGACCATCACGCCGATGTAAGAGATTCAGGGCTTCCACCAGACACAAGCCATTTTTATATCTAGAAACGCTGGCAATGGTTAGAATCTGCAAGGGATGGCTATCGAGTTCAACGTCAGCAGGAATAAAATTGTTTAAATCGTAACCATTATAAATTGTAGAGATGTGGGTTCTCAGCCATGGGTAGAGATTTGCTAAGTTGTTTCGTTGGTGGTGGGAATTTGTAACCACGTGCGTTGCCATTCGGTAAAACTGGCGTGAAAACCGTTCGATGAGACTGACGCCTTGCGGCAGGTCACAAAAACGCTCAGAAACAATTACTGGAATACGATGTAACATTAATATTCGCCCAGCCAGGATGGCATAAAAATTGGGCGTTGTAAGGAATGAAAGCACAAGGTTAAAATGTCCTCGATTAATCAATTCTCGTAATGCGAGAATCACATCGGGAGAATAACGACTGCTTTTTAGATGCCAGTGGATTTGAATACCTGCATCAACCAATGGTTGAGCCAGCAAGTCGCCAGGTGCATAGCAGAAAATCTCAACCTGATATCCCCGCTGCGTTAGACCCAGGGCAAGGTTGATCATTTGCCGCTGTGCCCCGCCGGTGCTTAAGTTGTCAATGATAAAAAGGAATTTAAACCGCTCGACTTTGGTGATTATCACAAGAACATCTAAGGTTGAGATATTTCTTTTAAACTGGAAGGGACTATAAGCAAGGCTAACATCAAGAAATAAGATAGATCAGATTCCATTCCTCCCCCTTTAATCCACGAAGCCATATATCCTAAGAACACAGATGCCACCAAGGCATAGTAGGACATAATGTACTGACCGCCAATTCTCCTTGACTGTAAATATTGTCGTATGAATGATAGAACTGCACTCGCCAGAACACCCAGATAAAGCATAAGTCCCACAATACCCGTTTCAGCCCAAATGACCAATAACGGGTTATGTAAAGATACGGACTCTGGCAATGATTTATAGAGTCCCAGATTCGTAAAGTAAGAAATTACTTGATATCGACTATTGCCTATCCCGATACCAAATAAAGGATGATCTTTGATTATCATCAAGGCTGCAGACCATAAAGATTCGCGCCCTCCTAAAATAGTTTCACCTGTCTCTCCAAGAAATCTCGCAATTGTGGTTGAAAAGAGGATAGGCGCAACAATGAGTGCTAGCCCGATAGTCATCAAACCCAATATCCCCCAAGATCGAGTTGGCTTCCAAATCAAAAGAGCCAGAAGGGTGAGCCCAAGGGATATGATACTCCCTCTAGACCCGCTCAAGCCTATTAACCCAATGGATGTCAATAAGAAAATTACTGCCAGCCATTTTTTAAGCGCACTGCTGCGCTTCGTTGAACGTAAAGTCCACCAAAGAACACCCGGCAAGGTGATCAGAAGAGATATCCCCAAACTGTTCTCATTTTCTCCAAGGACCTGTAACCGTGTACCGGACGTATAACCTTGAAGAAAAATCGTAGCTACACTTACCACAACCAGCAGCCCACCACTCAGTGCAAGGGTGTTCATCAAACCTTCAAGGTCTTTTTTCGTCCTGATTTCATTTACAAACAAGATCAATAACAGGATTAACCTCAGCACATACTTCTGCAAAATGGTCAAGCCTTCGCTAAAATATAATGCCCAAATTAGAGATATAACTGCCCACACGAGAAATAATAGCATCAACAGCGCACTATTGGTTAAATGTATTCGACGCCGTCGCCTGATGACATCAATCACCCAGACCACAAATGCAATAACGGTCGCGATTCTACCCATATACGAGTTAACCTGGTCAGATATTAAACCGATCGGGATTAGGACTATAAATACAGTAAAATACAACGCCCAGATAGGTTTTTTAAGCCAGGTGATTAGCGCGATTACAGCAGCTGTGCCAGCCAGTACGTATAGAGGAGCGTACGGCGAGGGAATTAGAAAGAAAGAAGCCCCTGTGATGAGAGCAAATAGGATGGATAGAACGATCAAAATCATTTGCCCTGCATTGACCGGATTCAGGTTTGGTTTCTTAATTTCCATAATTTATTTATTTTCCATGCATGTACTTATTTGATATATCCGATTGATTAGTTCTATTAAACAAGCGAAATATCGAAACGATTGGAGATTCTCGAAGATCGGGGTCTACTTTGTCGAATGACAATTAACGAAAAAACTATTTATTCGAATTCGATTGTGCCACAATTCATAAAATCAGAGCTTCAGCCAGTTAGCTTTCCTCTCTTATTGTTGATTAAATTGCTTGCTGAAATATTTCGGGTATCATGCGGTTTTTGACCTCCCGCGCGACTTTAATAATTGTTTAATTTTATCAACTAGAAGAATCCGCTTTATAAACTTTATAAGATAATACTTTATCCTATTATGCATAGGAACCCGCCATCCCATGCCTTTCTCGATTATAAATGAGCAAGGGACACATATACCACAAGGTGTATAGTTTGGTCTGGGAGTATGGCAAAACCATGTCATCTGCAAGATATCCAGTAGACCTTCTTCTCTGGTTATTTTCTGCATGTCGCGCTTATTGAGGCATAGGAGGGGAAAATGATACCAGCCGAAGATAGTATATTCGTCTGTGCCCTGGAAGCGGTTATCGACCAAGTAGATTCTTTCATCCCCTTCACCCGAACGAATGAGTAGCGACCCAATGATCTTACTATAAATATATTCTTCCTGCGTGATTCCCAGTTCAATATTCTGTAAACCCTCCTTTTTGCTGTAACAAGCTAGCCATTCATATTGACAACCCAATTGATGAGGCTCCCAGAGGCGTAAAAAGCTCTCCCTCAAAACCAGGTCGGGAGGTAGATCAACAATGTCGACGATTTTGGAAGGGTAAAGTCTTTCTTTTGTATTCGGAAAGCGGGAAAAAATCTCCCTCTTGATGTTCCGCATCGTATACAGTTCTGCAAAAGTGGACTTGCGGTCCGCATCTATCAAATAATGCGGTTGGACGGTCTTGTTTTGCAAGATCAATAACTGGAGCAACCGGAAGGTCGAATCCCACCCCCCGGTCCAGAGAAGATTGATCGCTTGTGCTTCAGGTATCAAAAGGACCTCTCATCATTCTAGCCACTTTTCAACTGTTTTGGTAAATAATCATTCAATAAAAACTCCCTGAGGGCTAACTCATGTATCCAATACCTACCTTCCTCAAAATGGATTGATCCATCATCCTCAATAATATATACACCCGGAATGCCTTTAACTTGAAGCTCTTCAGGAGTGGTAATCCGGCAAACCGGCGAGAATTCAACAATAGTATATCTGCCATCCAGACCATGCACCATATCTACTACTAATAAAGGGCTTTTAATGTACTTATTAGCATTCCAAGCAATACGAATTGCCTCCTCAGGTATCTCTCGTTTTTCCTTTAGATCCATTCCCGAAGCACGAAAATCTCCTCCTAAAACCTTCCGGTAATACCCAAAAGCCCATTTGTTAACCAAATGAACACGAATATCATATCCATCATTCGGAATGAACTCTTGAAAATATATGTAATTTTTCTGCCGGAAGTAGTTAACATGAACTTTTCTTCCATTTCTAGAGAAAGCCTGTTCGATTATTTTCCGTGCCTGGTGTGGTGTTCGAACTAGTTCTACTCCCACAGATCCAGAGGAGGGATCAACTTTACTTACAAAGGGATATTTCAGGGAATTTATTAATGTTATTGCATCCTCTTTACTATGGGAAATGTAAGTATTAGCATAAGGGAGATTGAATAATTTGGAAATATATGCTTCAAAGGATTTGTTTTCGTATAGAAAAGCGTGACTAGTATCAGGAAAACATATTTTTCCAAGATACTTTTCTAAAAAATAGTACTTTTTCTGGAACTCATCTAAATGATATTGATCGCTTGAAACTATACCGATAATGATACTAAATCGATTAGATTTTTCTATCCAATCATTAGAATGAATATCATATAATTCATATTCAATAGCATTATTTTCGAGAAACCTGCAATACTTTGTCCATCGCGGATATATTCCGATGTCCCTAACTATTCCAACGCGTGGTTTCATTACGTTATTCGGCCAATCAATTTTTACTACCTCTGCATCATTGATCTTGTCTCGATCATCAAGATAAGAATATTCACGCATCGGAAAGTATTGCCGTGTACGAGCATAAATCATTGTCTTCTGGATCCTTCTTATAAATTTAATTTTTTTTAGACTCTCCAGCATACAATTACTCCATGAAACCAATACATCATCATTTATGAATAGTGTTTCCTATATTTAAGATCAATAAAATATTGACAATCTCTTGTAAATTACTAAAATCTACTCCGGATTTAATTATATCGTGTAGATATTTTCGATTTATACAACAAATGGTATTGTGTTAAATCAAGCAATTTGATAA
>JBAPSY010000330.1:0-12593 GCA_049281855.1 Anaerolineales bacterium | reverse complement strand
CCCAGAGGGTGCCCCCAATCAGGAAATGCAGCGCGTATATCGTCTTTTAAAAGAGGATTTTCAAACCCCCAAAAAGGTGCTTGAGTTGAACCCTTATCACCCTATTCTGATCCAGCTGAATACACTCCCACCAGATGTAGAATTGGGTCACATGATCATCGATCAGATTTATGAAAATTCATTATTAATAGAAGGACTACACCCTGACCCCGCAGGCATGATTGAACGCATTCAAAAAATTATCGAAGCTGCGATTAAATAAACACGGTTCGTGCGAGGATAATAAATACACGAACCTGTTTAAGCATTATCCTTTAAATCCAGGTATTGGTAACTTCCTGACAGCAGCGGACGAAATCTAGCACTGTAGGAACATTTCGCATGAACACCGACATGCTACCCCGAACAGTAAGCATTCTCGTCATCATGGCTTGCATGGGGCTAACTTCCCCGGATAAAACCTTTACGAAGTTCCCATATGGTGCTTTCAAGATGAATGCAGGGGTTTTGATGGAAGTTTGGTCCTCGATATAAGCATCCCGGCATTTTCCATGCCAAAGATCAAAATAAAGCCACATGGTTTTATTAATTTTGGCGTCAGGCTCAATGATGAGCCGCACATCCCCCTCCCACTTATGGGCTATCTGAGCGTACTTCTCGTCGGTATTAAGCTTATCTTCGATCGCCTGCATCCATTCAGCGGAGGGGAAACTTGCCATATTCTATTTTCCTTATAGATCATCAGGGTGTGCGCTGGGGGGGACTTGAACCCCCACGCCTTGCGGCACATGGCCCTCAACCATGCCTGTCTGCCAATTCCAGCACCAGCGCAAAAGGTATTGGTATTATAATCGGCTCCATCTGATTGTCAAGCGAGCTTAAAAGGAGCAAGCCATGCGTATAGTACTGGATGCTATGGGGAGTGATACCTGTCCCGAGCCAGAGCTCGAGGCTTCAGTTGAAGCTGCACGTCTGTTTGGAGATGAGATTTTATTGGTTGGGCCGGCTGATAGTTTGAAGCCTCGCTTGCAATCCAATCGTGCATCCCCTGGATCAGTCCGCCTGGTTGATGCAACCGACACAATTTCCATGACTGACAAAGGTATGGCCTTGGCACTAAAAGCCATGCGCCGAAATTCGAAGACCTCCATGGCAGTAGGGATTGATTTGGTGAAATCTGGTGAAGCAGATGTGTTCGTCACAGCTGGAAATACCGGTGGAGCGATGGTAACTGCTTATACTCGCCTGGATACCATCCCAGGTGTTGAACGTCCCGCCGTGACTGCAACATTCCCGGTGAAAAATGGTTTTTGCACTGTATT
Organism: Anaerolineales bacterium; assembly: GCA_049281855.1. Classification (GTDB taxonomy): domain Bacteria; phylum Chloroflexota; class Anaerolineae; order Anaerolineales; family UBA4823; genus FEB-25. The sequence continues at coordinate 11,271 of JBAPSY010000330.1, read as the reverse complement.
GGATGTTGGTGCAAACCCCGACTGTAAACCTGAGTATCTGGTTCAATTTGCCATCATGGGTACCATCTATGCGAGTAAAGTACGAGGAATTGAAAAGCCGCGTGTTGCTATCCTTTCCAATGGCGAAGAACCAGGAAAAGGCAACGAATTGGTGAAAAATACTTATCCCCTATTGGTGGACAGCGGACTAAATTTCATTGGTAATGTTGAAGGAAAGGAGCTCTTCGCTGGAGAGGCGGATGTAGTAGTCACCGATGGTTTTTCAGGCAATATCCTGCTTAAATCGACCGAAGCTGTTGCGAAGCTGATAATGGATATTATGCGCCAGCAATTGAAGTCCAATCCAATTTCTATGATCGGCGGCATCCTCGCCAAACCTGCTCTAGGAAAGATCAAGGCGATGCTCAATCCGGATGAGTACGGTGCGGCACCATTACTTGGAGTAAATGGTTTGGTGTTCATTGGGCATGGGCGTTCCAATGCATACGCCCTCGTGAGTGCCATAAAAGCCGCCCGGGCATCTGTTGAAGCTAATTTGCTGTGGTCTATTCGAATGGCAATTCAAGAGAGTTTACAGAAATCCATGATAAAGGAAATTGTATGAAATATCAGCGAGCAGTCATAACCGGAATGGGGGCTGTCACGCCACTAGGCTCATCTATCGATTCATTCTGGAATGGCTTGATCAACGGAGTTTCAGGTGTACGCAAGATCACCCAATTTGATGCCTCCGAGTTTCCATGTCAGATAGCTGGTGAAATTCCAGATTTCAATCCTGATGTGTATCTCGATCGGAAGGAAGCACGTCGTTTGCCGCGTTCAGCCCAGATCGCACTCGCTTCAGCGATCCAGGCAGTAGCTGATGCTGGGTTACCGGATACGATGCCGGACAAAGAACGTTCTGCTGTAGTCTATGGGACCGCCCTGGGTGGCATCGATCAGATCGATGAGGGGATAATCACCCTCCGCACACAAGGGATAACCCGGGTTAATCCTTTCACGATTCCCTTCGGGATACCGAACCTTTCATCATTTTTAATTGCCCGGCAATTTCAATGTCTTGGACCCAATTGCACGATTGTCACCGCTTGTGCTACCGGCACACAGACCATCGGTGAAGCAGCTGAATTGATTTGGCACGGAAAAGCTGATGTAGTTATCACAGGTGGAACGGAATCCTTGATTAAGGATTACTCTGTCGCTGGCTTCTGTGCCATGAGGGCACTTCCACTTAATTACAATGATAACCCACAGGCAGCCAGCCGACCGTTTGATGCCAATCGTGAAGGATTTATTCTATCTGAAGGTGCTGGTTCCATGGTGGTTGAAAGCCTGAAGCATGCATTGCTCCGTGGTGCCCACATCTACGCTGAAATCATTGGCCACTCATCCACCTCCGATGCATTTCACATCGCTCAACCCGACCCTGATGCTGAAGGTGCCATCCGCACCATGCGCTGGGCGTTGGATGATGCTGAGATATCCCCCACCGAGATCGATTATATTAATGCCCATGGTACTTCCACGCCACTCAATGACTCGACCGAAACCAAAGCGATCAAAGCAGTCTTTGGGGAACACGCTTATAAACTCGCCATAAGCTCTTCCAAGTCAATGATCGGGCATGCCATGGGTGCCTCGGGCACGCTTGAAGCCATTGCTTGTGTCTTGACCATTATGTACGGCATCATTCACCCTACGATAAATTATTCCACTCCCGATCCCGAATGTGACCTGGACTATGTCCCTAACCAGGCACGCAAACAGGCTGTCCGATATGCTTTATCGAATTCATTCGGTCTGGGTGGTCAAAACGCTTGTCTCATAATAAAGAAATATGATGAATAGGATGTGATCTTGAAAATGGATAATATTTATGAAAGATTATAGGAATGATAAGTTAATCAAGCGGAATAGCCGCCTTGGGCAAGTTGCGACGATCAGTGGGTTGCTGGTTCTGATCGGTGGAATGTTCGTTTCATTCCGCTACCCCACTATTGCTGGGTTAGCCTGGGTGGCATTATTAGTAGGTTTTGCCCTCTCGCAAATCGGGCTTTACTTTGGAAACCGCTGGGGAAGGCATCCCCGTCCTGATGAGCTAATCGATCAGGGTTTAAAAGGGCTGAATGAACAATATACCCTTTATCATTATTTGACTCCCGCGGCTCATTTATTAGTTGGTCCTGCAGGGATATGGGTGTTGGTGCCCTATCATCAGGTCGGGAAAATTATTTACGAAAAAGGTCGTTGGAAACAAAAAGGTGGTGGATTTATGCAGCGTTATCTGCGCGCCTTTGCCCAGGAGGGCATTGGGCGACCTGACCTGGAAGTACCTGCTGAGGTCGATGCGGTAGCCAAGCATCTCGAAAAATGGCTGCCAGATAAAAATATTCCCAAGCCGCAAAGCGCTTTGGTTTTTACAAGCGATAAGGTAGAACTGGCTGTCGAAGACGCTCCAATACCAACACTACCATTAAAGAAATTGAAAGAAACAATCCGAAAATCAGCCAAAGAACATCCTCTTTCGCCTGAGTTGATCCAGGAGATAAACAGCCTTCTGTATTCATAAGGTGCTAATTAACATAAAACCGGTGCTTGATAGGCACCGGTTATTTTTTTATTACTATTAGCTTTTTAGAAATTCCTCGATCGCTTCCTTGCTGATGCGGAAAGCATTGCCAATTTTCTTGGCTTTTAAATCCCCTGCAGTTATGGCAGCCACCACATCCTCTTCAGACACGCGCAGGAATGTTGCTGCTTCAGAAGGTGTCATGACGGCTGGCATTGCACCAGAAGGGGCTCCGCCTGAAGGTTGTCCACCGGCAGGTGTCATTGCCCCAGAACCGGTCATACCCTGGAGAGCTGAACCCATTACTTGACCAATCCCTACACCTGCACCAATTCCAGCGGTTAATCCGGCACCCCCACTTGGGTTTTGTGCCGCATCCCTTAATGCATCAGCTGCTTGTAGCTGGGTATAAGTTGCCATGTCCAACACACCCATGTCACGCAGCTCCTGAGCTGACTTGCTGGAAGGTTTCAGGTTTTCAATATAGAATGTTTTTAGGGTTAGACCTATTGCTTCGAAATCTTCAGCTGCTTTGGCACGCACACCAGCACCCAATTCTTCAGTCAAACCAATCATCTGTGGGATGTCATTTTTCGCAGCAGTTTCACCGAGCAGATCCTGTAATTTGGAGAGCAGCATTGCTCGTAACCGGGATTCGATATCTTCGGTCCGGTAGGTTCCCTGTGCACCAACGATTTGTGTTACAAATTGCTGTGCATCCTTCACCTGGAAGCTATAATTCCCAAATCCCTGCAGCAACGCAACACCCAATCCCATCCCAGGGTTGCGTACGATAATCGGTTGTGGTGTTCCCCATTTCTGATCAGCAAATTCTCGCATCGAGACGAAGTACACTTCGGCAGGGAACGGGGTAGCCGTATTGAAGAGAGCAGGTCCTATTTTATCTATTAAGAGTGGAATATTCAGCGTAGTGATCGTATGCCGTCCAGGACCAAACGTATCAAGCGCATTTCCATCTCTGAAGAAGACGGCTTCCTGTGATTCTCGAACGATCACCTGGCTGCCTATCCTGAAATCACCTGGACCCGACTCTGGGAAGCGATGGACAATTTCATCACGCATCTCATTTGGGTATTCGATTACATCAAAAATTCTAGCCATTTCATATCCTCCTACGGGAAAATTATCTGATTAAAACTGAGTCACTGAGCAGCTACCACTTCTTGGCGCCGATCATATGCTTTTATGCATTCTTTGGAGAGCGTTTGAAGGTTTCGTATTGCAGCCGGTAAGCCATCCGTACCAACCGAAGCCTGAATATTATCGATTGCTCTGCCAACATCATCCGCTTTATCCAACAAAGTCGCATCATATTCGTACAATTTTGCTAGTTCAGCTTCGTTGATTTTTACGGCTTCGAACAAGCTGGAATAACCGCGCGGAGCTGTTCGCACACGGTCAGCGAAAGTTCGTAACCGAAGGGCTGCTTTTTCCAAGTCATTCGTGTATTTGATCTCTCCTTGATTAATAAATTCGACCTGCAGGTCCGATACACGACCTTCCAGCTCGCGAAACCGGCGATAGATAGTATCACGAATGAGTTTATCTGAATCCCTGCGATTCTGGCGCTCTACATATCCTTTAAAACCAGGGATCTTGCTGGCTAGCTTTTTGAATATATCCATGCTACTCGTTATTTTTTGAAATATCTGATCCTTGATATCACTCATTTTTTCCTCCACGCAAACACGTTTGATTTTTATGCAGATTGATTTAGATTATAGTCTTTGTTGATAATTAATACAACAGATTTTATTAGTATTACGCATCGCTTGTCCGCTGGTTGCACTGATTAATAATTTAGTATATTAGGAGTTATAATCTCCGCCATGTTTCAAGATAATCTGGTTTATCTCGATTATGCCGCCACCACCCCGGTTGATCCGCGTGTGTTGCAGGTGATGCTGCCTTTTTTCAGCGAGTCATTTGGTAATCCATCCTCAATCCATAAGTTTGGGCAGAACGCTGAAGCTGCACTTGAAAATGCTCGTGAGACGGTTGCCCAGACTATGCACTGCCTCCCTGAAGAAATCATTTTTACATCATGTGGAACGGAAAGCGATAACCTCGCATTAAGGGGCTCGGCGTTACTCGCCCGCAAAATCCGTGGCGCTAATCACATTTTGATCAGCCCGGTGGAGCATCACGCTGTCTCTCGGACAGCTGAACAGCTCGCCAGCATTCATGGTTTTGAGCTCGAATATCTGCCCGTTGATAGGTTTGGGCGAACGACCGTGGATGATGTTGCCTCCAGTTTACGTCCAGACACAGCCGTCGTCTCAGTGATCTATGCAAATAACGAAATCGGCACTATCAACCCGATTTCCGAGATGGGTGAGATATGTCGATCCCGAGGGGTTACCTTTCATACAGACGCTGTACAAGCTGCTGGGTACTTAACCCTGGATGTGAATTCATTAAAAACCGATTTGATATCAATTGGTGCCCACAAATTTTATGGTCCGAAAGGCATCGGCGCGTTATATATTCGCAAAGGGTTATCCTTACTTCCTTCTCAGACGGGTGGAGGTCAGGAGCAGGGATTCCGGGCAGGCACCCAAAACATCCCCTATATTATTGGAATGGCAGAAGCCTTGCGTCTTGTACAAACCGAGAAGGAAGATCGAATTTCTTCCTTAAAGCCATTACGCGACCATTTGATAGGCTCTATTCTGGAAGATATCCCTGACGCACAGTTGACCGGGCACCCTGAAGAGCGCCTGCCCAATCATGCAAGTTTTATCTTTAAAGGTGTCGATGGAAATGCTTTATTGATGATGTTGGATATGGAGGGATTTGCTTGCTCATCAGGATCAGCCTGTAAGACGGGGAATCCGGAGCCATCTGATGTTTTAACCAGCTTGGGGATCACTCATGATTGGGCGCTTGGCTCACTTAGGGTCACCTTAGGGGTGTACACAACCTCTTCGGAGATCGAGAAATTTCTCACGGTTTTACCCAAGGTTGTTTCCAAATTGCGCAAGATCAGTTAGCCTCACAATGACCGCAAAGCCTGTCGTTGCCATTGCCATGAGTGGAGGAGTGGATAGTTCTGTCGCTGCTGCTTTGTTGGTGGAGCGCGGGTATACAGTCATTGGTACGATGTTGCGCTTATGGAGTGAGCAAGATTCAGACCGCGCAAATCGTTGCTGTACGCCCGATTCGATGGCGATGGCGCGCCGGGTTGCTTCGATCCTGTCCATTCCGTTTTATGTGTTGGATGCCAGGCAGTTCTTCTACGATGCGGTCGTAAAATCATTCATCCATGACTATAAGCATAATCTGACCCCTAACCCGTGTATTACCTGCAACCGCATCGTCCGCTGGGGCTTTCTACTAAATCATGCCCAATCTGCCGGTGCAGATTTCCTGGCAACCGGGCATTATGCACGCATCACCCTAGATCACAACCACACTTACCAATTATTACGCGGGGTAGACGCTCACAAAGACCAATCTTACGTCCTGCATGTGCTGACTCAAACCCAGCTTGATCATGCCTTGTTCCCCTTGGGTGATTACACAAAACAAGAGGTTCGCCAGATGGCGCATAAATATAATTTACCCGTCGCTGAACAGCCGGATAGCCAGGACCTGTGCTTTGTTGGTGCCGATGGTGATTATCGTCACTTCCTGGCGCGTCATACTCCCCAGGCCCTGAGTCCAGGTCAGATTATCGACTGTGACGGAAACCTCCTTGGTCAACACGAAGGGTTGGCATTTTTTACCATCGGTCAGCGGAAGGGGTTGCGCATCTCTTCCGCTGCCCCTCTTTACGTTCTCGAAAAGGACTTTCCCAACAATACAATCATCGTTGGTACCCGTGATCAATCAGAAGTCGATCATTTAGTCGCTGAAAACGTTAATTGGATCGCAGGCGAGCCTCCAAAGACACCGTTTAGCGCGCTTGTGAAAATTCGTTATAAGTCTCACGACATCTCGGGGGTTGTCAGTATTATCAACGATAACGCTATCCATGTGAAGTTTGAAAACCCGATACGCGATATAACACCCGGACAAGCCGCAGTGTTATATAATGGAGAGGTCTGTCTTGGTGGTGGAATAATTTCGAATCAGGCAGACTAATAATCATATAGCGAGAGAGACTATGTCCATTCCTACCCTTTTCCTCGGTCTTATATTATCGACATTATACGGAGCATTATTTCATCTCTGGCGGGGAGGAAATGCCGGGCGCTTGTTGTTGTATTTCATCCTCGCTTGGGTTGGTTTTTGGCTTGGCCAGTTAATCGGAAATTACTTAAATGTTACCTTCGATACACTCGGTCAACTTCATGTCGTAATTGCAACTCTGGGTAGCTTGATCTTTTTAGCCATTGGATATTGGCTAAGCTTGGTTCAGGCAGAAAATAAGGCGTAATAGGTTATTAAATAAAAATCCCCTCACCAATGTGAGGGGTATGCAATTTTTGGGGGAAAAATTATTCTACTATTTTAATTACGTTTGCCGCCTGGAGACCTTTTGGGCCTTGCTCAATGGTAAACTCAACTTTTTGACCTTCATTAAGGGTCTTAAAGCCCTCAGATTCGATAGCCGAGAAATGTACGAACACATCTGGGCCATCCGCGCGTTCAATGAAGCCATATCCTTTACTCGCATTGAACCATTTGACAGTACCTGTCACACGCTCACTCATTTTATTCTACTCCTTGCATTGTTAATGTTTGTTTCTTTGGCATCTTTGTGTCTATCTTGATCAATTAGGTGGATTAATAAAAACATCCGATCCGAACTGCACTTCCTGTTCAGACCGGTTCCTTATGAAATCCAGAAAGAACACACGTGCCACATGAACTGTTATTCAGTTTATCAGGCATATTTATTTTCGTCAAGGTTTTAAGCTTTTACTCATCTTCGTTATGATTTAGGATTCTTATCATGCATCCTATACATTTTGAAGGTACAATTGTTTCCTAAAACGTATTAAATCAAGGAAGTGATATGGATATGAGTAAAATTGAATCTTTCCTATCAGCACGTTTGTTTCTTTCACCACAACTTGTGGACGACCGTATTTATTTTATCAGCAACCTGAGTGGTCACCTCAGCTTGTATTCCATGGATTATGGTGGGAGTGTCCCAGAACCCCTCCTGCCTCCCGGTATTTCCCTGCAAAACCCTGACCTCATTGGAGGAAAATCATTCTTCGTTTTTCCAAACATAGGCAAAATCCTGGTCATGTTGGATAAGGATGGCGATGAAAACTATCAGCCAATGCTGATCCCGATCACGGGGGGATATCCCGAACCATCTTTCTATAATTTCTTCGAAAATTACCGTGTCCACCTTGGGGAGTGTGATGGCACCCACGCGATTTGCTATTTATCAGCCGAGTCTCGCAAAGAACCAATGAATGAATCTTTCAAGGGGGATCTGACTTCGGGTGAATTGGTCAAGCTTGCCCAGAGCCAGTGGGGAGCATATATTGATTCACATAATAAAAGTCACACCAAAGCTACCATCATAGATGGATATACGGTTGGCGATAATGTCCTATATCTATGGGAGAAAAAGGGTAAAAATATCCGCTTGATAGTTGGTATTCCTCTTGAAGAACGAAAACCAGACCAGACGATCCCACTCAATGCGATTAACTCTACCCAATTTACCCGCCGCGATCGTGGTTTGATATTTGTAACCGCCTTGTTTGATGACGCCATGAGTTTAGGTTATCTTCGATTTAAAAATCCATCGAAAATAAAACCCGTCTCCATCAAAGGTGCACGACATAAGGGAAAGGGTGAGCTTCACAAATTCATTTCAGTGCGGAAAAATAGGTATCTGCTCGAATATAATATTGATGGATCTTCGTGGCTTTACGAGGGGGAATTTAACGAAGATAATCTAAAAATGCATCTTGGCAGAGTCATCATCGGCAAAGGGGCATTATCCAATGGCGTCTTGGAATCGGTAAGTTATGAAAAGGAAAGTGATACATATATATTAAGTCATTCTACGGCTACCGCTCCTACACAAATATTTACCGTCGAAGGGAAGAAAAAGAACAAGATTGTATCTCATACTCAAGAGCGTGTATTAGGAATTCCTGATTCCAACCTCTCTTCAGGTGAAGATGCCTCTTTCACCTCCTACGATGGCTTGCGGGTATCAGCCCGCTTATATCTCCCCACTGCAGAGTTACAAATCCAGCCACCATTTCCATTGGTTTATTATATTCACGGTGGGCCGCAAAGCCAGGAACGCCCAGATTTTGCTTGGTTCTCTATGCCATTGATCCAATTTCTAACCCTCAATGGATTTGCGGTCTTTGTACCCAACGTCCGTGGCAGCTCAGGCTATGGATTGAAGTACATGAAGCAAGTGGATCACGATTGGGGTGGAAATGATCGCCTGGACCACGTTCACGCGATGAAATTATTAAAGAAAGATCCTAGAATTGACACTACCCATGCTGGTGTGGTCGGTCGTTCTTACGGCGGGTATATGACTCTCACCATGGCTTCCAAGCACCCAGAGTTCTGGTCGGCTGCAGTGGATATGTTTGGACCCTACGATTTGCTTACCTTTAGTGATCGTATACCTGAAACATGGAAGCCATATTTTAAAATCGCTCTTGGTGATCCAATAAAGGATCGTGAGTTTTTAATCGAACGTTCGCCTCGGACTAGTATTGATCAAATCCAATGCCCTCTCCTCGTCATTCAGGGTAAAAATGATCCTCGAGTGATTGAGCAGGAATCGCGCGACCGGGTAGAGCATCTGCGCGTCATTGGCAAGAAAGTTGATTACTTAATGTTTGAGAATGAAGGTCACGATGTGCTCAAGCTTGAGAATCGCATCACTTGTTATAACGCGATCACTGAATTCTTCAAAAAGCATTTGATGAAATGATGGATACAGAAAAAAATGCCTGTGCACAGATTGGCGATATTGCCCAATTGATTAGTGCCCAAAATAAACGGTTTATATTTCGCATCATTCTCGATGGAAAGTTTGAAACCCACCGTGGCTACTTGAGCCATAACGACCTGATCGGAAAACCTTGGGGTTCCAGGGTATTAACTCATATGGGTAGTCCGTTTGTGCTGCTTCAGCCCTCATTGGCAGACATCCTGATCGAGACTCGACGAAACACTCAAATCATGTATCCCAAGGATATTGGTTTTATCCTGGTATCCATGGATATTGGTCCGGGGAAACATATTCTCGAAGCCGGTACTGGCTCAGGATCATTTACAACCGCACTGGCGTTTGCGGTTGGACCCCAGGGTTTGATAACGACTTATGAATCCCGCCCGGAATTCCAACATTTGGCGCACAAGAATTTGGAGCGTCTTGGTTTGGCTGATAGAGTGGAATTCAAATTGCGCGATATTGTTGAGGGTTTCGATGAAAGAAATGTTGATGCGGTCTTTCTCGATCTACCCAATCCACAAGACTATCTGCTCCAGGTCAAAGAAGCTTTAAAACCTGGAGGCTTCCTTGGCAGTATCTTACCAACCACCAATCAAGTCTCCACGCTATTAATTGCTTTAAGGCGTGCAAATTTTGCCTTTATTGAAGTATGTGAGATTATGCTGCGCTACTACAAAGCAGTTGCCGACCGGCTACGTCCCACTGATAGGATGGTCGCACATACTGGATACCTGATTTTCGCCAGATCGGTAGTATCAGAGGTGGCAGGCTTCGATAAACCGGAACGTGCTAAAGATTTTGACACCAGGGTGGAGGAATAGAAACCCTATTGTTGTGACACCAAATGGCAATGCAAGCTTTAACTGACGAATATATTTCCCAGCGCTTGTCCGAAGCCCAGAAACCTCCAACCGATGAATCTTACTTCTCTGCATTCTTATCCGATTCCCCCCGACCTGCTGCAGTCTTAATTCCTCTTTTTCATACAAGTCCTGAAGATGAAAAAAATCATATCTGGCAGGTCTTACTCACCCGTCGGACAGATTCTGTGGCAGAGCATCAGGGTCAGGTAGCCTTCCCCGGTGGACGGGCTGATCCAACCGATGTATCTGCCGAAATGACAGCCCTGCGTGAAGCGCACGAGGAGATCGGATTAGATCCGTCCCAGGTCAGGATTTTAGGTCTGATGAACAGCCGGTGGACGATCACAAATTACCTCGTTACTCCAGTTATTGGTGTAATACCTTGGCCATTCCCAATTCACTTGGAGGATATCGAAGTCAGTCGGGTATTCTCTATACCCTTGGATTGGCTGGCTGATCCTGATCACCATGAAACTCGTTATCGCACCATCCCCAGTCCATATGCAAATCTCCTGCATCGTGAGAGCCATCCAGTAATTTATTATCATCCATATCAGGGTGAGCTGCTTTGGGGTGTGAGCGCTGAGATTATGTTAAGCTTTATCACTATTCTAGAGAATAAAAAAACTGGCGGGCATTCAATCGCCCGCCAGTAATTATTTGGCCTCTTCCTCTTCTTCTTCCTCTTTCTTGCCGTGTTCAATGACCTCTGGTTCCTCGGTCGTCACCTCTTCTACTACAGGTGCAACCTCTTCCTCAATTGCTGCCTGCGCAGTGATTAATGCTACCATCGTATCAGGGTCTTCCAGGATTTTAACTCCTTCAGGAACTACCAAATCGCGGACGTAAATCCCATCGCCGATTTTCAGTAATCCCGAGATATCTACCACAAGCCGTTCTGGTAAATCTTGCGGTAAACA
>JBAPSY010000329.1:0-14346 GCA_049281855.1 Anaerolineales bacterium | reverse complement strand
TTGTGATATGCCAGGCGCACTTCGTCGGGTGTCTTACAACCGAACATTACATCGAGCTTCGAAAAGCCGAAGAAAAAGGAGTCGTTCTTGTCAATCAGGGTGAGATCGAGTCGATCACCAATCGTTTTAGATAGAATCGTGCTGAGTTCGAGACCGCCGAAACCCGCTCCTAAGACAACTACTCGTAGTTTCATTGTTTTACTCCAATTATGGTTTCAGTTGATCCGTTAATCGTATTCCCATAAGTTATTTCACCCATTAAATTGTTCAGCTGCTGAAGGGTATGGCTCAGATGTAGCGGCGAGACGGGAGAGACTCTTTACTAATACTGTGCCACTTCTGGTAAATCGACGGAGTCGCTGCATACACCGCGCACTTTGTGAGGTCCAATGAAGACGATGTTGAGCGGATTTACCCCGAAAAATGAACACTACTTACTCACAACGATGAATACTCGCCCTTCCTTCTCCGGATCAGAAATCGGATTCTTCAAATTTTGAATTTGAGCGCAGTAGACCTCCTTCCAACCGATATCAAGCAGCGCGTTTTTCACCCCTTCCATTTCAAACACGGAGTTGAACACGGTCTCATCGAAGCGCTCAAATAAACCATTTGACACTTGCGTAAAACCGGTAATCCTTGTCCATGCTTTATCACTTTGACCATCATAAATACCACGGTTAATGATCAAAGCATCTTCACTTATTTCGTCTACTTGGATACTGTTGAAACGTCTCATTCCGTTCCGCGTGTTGAGATCAAATATGAAAGTACCATCACTGACTGTGTAGACACATTCAAAGCATCTTCTCAATGCCTCTTCATTTTCCAAATGGTTGAGCGCGTCGAATGTAGAGACGACTAAACCAAAGCGTTCCTCCAGCCTGAAATCGCTCGCATCACCTTGTAAAAATATTGCCTGACCTGATTCAACATATTGGGATGTATTTTCTTTTGCATAGTTGAGCATATATTCTGATAGATCAAGGCCAACAACCCTATAACCTTTTTCCAGGAAGTGCAATGCGAGCTGACCAGTGCCACAGCAAAGATCAAGGATAGATTTGTTCTCTTTACCAATTGCTGAGGCGGCATAGAATTCAAGAATAAATGGGGCGACCTGCTTGGCAAAACCTGTCCACCTTGTATTGTACACACGAGCAAATGCTTGACTATACGCTTGCATCTGATTTGTTCCTTTAGGCGCTTATCCGCCCAAAATCTGATTTGACGTCTCGCTTGTTAAATTATAGGTCGTCCTTATACCTTGCTATACAAGTTAGCACATTAGAGAGCATGTGAATATAATTCGATTATTCACAAAAGTATATCAAAAATCCCTTCCAGATACAATTTTATAAGATTCAATTGTGTAATTGATCCGGTGTGTAGCATGCGAATCAAATATTACCTTATTCCACCATCTTAAAAATCGACTCTCCAGATCAAAACCAGTGGGTTTTTTGTTTGTCAGTGCCCAATGTTCGCAAATAACAAAAACAAATGCGCACAACGGGGAATAAGCTAAGCCCACAGAATTGGGAGCTGGATCTGGGTGAGGGGGATACGTCTCCTTCTAACCGACTCATGTGGGCTTTGTACATTTCGGAGCTATAACTTCGGTTGGTAGTCACTCGCCTTAGCTGTCAATGCCCGTTCGATGTCCTTAATCCGGTGGTAGGTAGAGTGACGCTCAAGGTCGTAAGGCCATTCCTGCCTGCGCTCCCTACTGCTGAACCATTCTTCAGGCGCCGCTCTCAGGGCGGCTAGCACGTCCTCCTGAACCTGCCTGTGCCAGGCCAGAACCTCCTGTGGAGATCGATCCCGCCACCGCATGTAGACGAGATGGTTGCCGTCGTTTGTATTAAGCCCGCGCTCCTCGGATGGGCGGCGCTGGCCCCTGACAGACCGGGCTACGTCGGCCTTCCAATGGGTGATATGGGTAAGAGCATCTTTCACGGTCCAGGGATCTTTTGCCTCAGACCGGAACAATGGCTGTTCCCAACCCTCATCTGAAAGGTTTTCGACCAGATGGTCCAGGAGCTCAAACTCCCGGATTGTGCGATCGATAACATCCTCACGATTGTGGCGCATAGCCTAGGAAACCTCCTCCTAGTTCAACAATCACTTCGAAGCTTATTTCATACCCATATTATATCTTCGATAAATTGAGCATTATAAAGTAACAGGTTCAGGGTATCCCTAGGAGACCCTATGTTTACCCCGAACTCACGTTAAATTTATAGACTTGGTCAATTAAAATATCCACGAGGTTTTGGTTTCTTCTCAATTATCAGACCTAAGCCTTTTTTAATGCATCGGCAACAAATCTCTTCAACCCTTCATCTTCGTTTTCCATGTTATTTGTTTAGTTATTTCCAAATCAAGCCGCCCAACATCTGCTTAGCCGGATTTCTATCGATTTTACTAATTTATGTACAGATGAGAAATCGTAAAATATTGGCCAAAAGCCAGGGGTTTTGCGTAAACCCCTTACAAACCCAGAACATTTGTGCTATAATAAACCTGATTTTCATTAGCACATTACCAACCGAATTACTTCACCTTCCCATCTGTTAATTGATTGTTATTGAATTTATGAGACAATTTGCTTTTTTACACGCGAAAGTGGTCTACGTGAACTTCGAAGGAGTGACTTTTGTCTCCTCAAATCTTGGTCGACGGCTCTCTTCGTGTATTCAGCTCTTATATTCGTGGATGTTTTCCTACTTAGACGCGCGGCTACTTCTATTCCCACAACGATCTAAGCAATACAACCATCCGGCCTCTGAATTGAATGGTATTGAATTATTTAGATCAATTAAAAAAAGGGAGCTATCCAACTTTCAGGACAGCCCCATCGTTTCATCATGACATCATGTCATCAGAACATCATGGCATTTAGTTTATCCATTGTTTCCTTTGGCGGGCGTAGACGGTCTTCAGTCAGGCGGTTTAATGGCTCATCAGGAAGATTGTAGTGCTCAAAAAGCGTTTGGGGAGCTTGATTGATATAGATCAAACCCGTAATCAGGCAGCAATCTTTATTGGATTCCTCTAGCACCCTTATCGCTTCAGCTCTATTTTTCGGATCATAGTCACGATCCAATTTTTTTAATATGATCGTGGATCCATCGTGCATGGTCACCTCTTTAATTTGACCATCCTCATAATCAACCATGATCTCTTCTGCAGGTGGTACATAAGATAGATCGTGTAATGCCACCTCATGTTCCTTACCCCATGAATAGGAATGGCTGGTGCTATCCTGGTTATTAAATGTGACACATGGACTAATAATATCCAACACTGCAATCCCATTGTGACTCAATGCAGCTTTGATCAATTCTTTCACCTGTTTCGGGTCACCAGCAAACGAGCGACCAACAAAGGTAGCGTGACCCACCAAAGCCTCCCAGGCAATATCAACTGGTAGATATGGATTAATTCCTTGCTTCTTCAGCTCCAATCCTTCATCTGCGGTGGCAGAAAACTGTCCTTTGGTCAGGCCATACACACCATTATTTTCAACAATGTAAACCATGGGTACGTTTCTTCGCACAATATGCTTAAATTGACCCATACCGATACTGGCTGTGTCACCGTCACCACTCAAACCTATCCCTTTTAGGAATATGTCACCAAACATTGCTCCTGTTGCCAATGAAGGCATCCTCCCATGAAGGCCGTTGAAACCAAACGTACGGTTCAGGAAGTAGAATGGGCTTTTGCTTGAACACCCAATCCCACTAAACTTAACCATGTTCTCGGGGACAATGTTCAATTCATAGCATGCTGCGATGATTTGGCTTGAGATAGAGTTATGTCCACAACCCTGGCATAATGAGCTGGGATTGCCACGATAATCGTTTTTAGTCAGCCCAACGAGATTAACTTGGGCGCGTGATGTTTGTGTTGTTTGATCTGTCATATTTTTACTGCTCCTCTTTGGCGAGGATCTGGATTACCACCCATTGTGCAGTTAAGGGTAGCCCGTCCAGATGTGAAAGAGAAATTAATTTCATGCTGCAATCCGGTATTTCTAACCGTAATATTTGATGTAATTGACCATCCCGGTTGAGCTCAATCACGTAATTACGCTCGTGCGAGCGTACAAAGTCCATCACTTCAGGAGCGGTCGGCAGAGAGCGCATACGAAGATGGTCGATCTTGTATCCGTTTTGGGAGAGTGTCTCCATCGCCTCTTCAATCGCGACAGTTGTGGACCCATAAGAAATAATGCTTATTGTTGCCCCATCAGTTTTCTTTGTTTCAGGCTTTGGAAGTAAGGCAAGATTACTTTCGAGCTTTCGCTGCAACCTGAGCATGTTGTTTTCCCAATCATCAGGCTCTTCACTATAATTAGCATATTCATCATGCCCAGTTCCACGTGCGAAGTAAGCCGCGTTGGGTCGCTTATTCCCTGGAAGTGTCCGGTAGGGAATCCCATCACCATCTACATCAAGGTATCGCCCCCATTTACCACTCATCTGCTTGAATTCATCCTCCCATAAGATTTTGCCCCGATCCATCGGTTTATCGGGATATTCGAATGGTTTCGTCATCCATTGATTCATCCCAAAATCCAAATCCGATAGGACAATGACTGGAGTCTGAAGCCTTTCGGCAATGTCAAAAGCTTTCCATCCAAATTCAAAGCACTCTGTAACTGAGCCCGGGAACAGGATCACATGTCTGGCATCCCCATGACCCATGAAATATGCCAATCTAAGGTCACCTTGTGAGGTTCGGGTGGGCAATCCAGTCGACGGACCGATTCTTTGGATATCCCAAATGACCAACGGTACTTCAGAGAAATATGCCAAACCTACATACTCGACCATTAAGCTAAATCCAGGACCAGACGTGGATGTCATAGCACGCAAGCCAGACCAACCTGCGCCGACGACCATTCCTATGGCAGCCAGTTCATCTTCTGCTTGTATGACGACGCAGGTATTTTTCCCGGTAACAGGATCCTTGCGGAAGACTGGTACGTATTCATTCAAGGTTTCCGCTAATGAAGTAGCAGGTGTGATCGGATACCAGGCTGCGAATTGCAAGCCCCCATACAATGCGCCTAAAGCTGCAGCCGTATTGCCATCAGCCATAATAAATCCATCCGTCTTATTGGAGGGTTTTACAAAATAAGCATCTGATTTATTTAGGTTTTTAGCGGCCCAATCAAACGCATTTTTGACCATTCCCCAATTTAAATCAATCGGTTTTTGTTTACCTTTAAAATGAAATTCCAAGGCTTGATAGATATGATCCATATCTATCCCCAATATGTTGGCAACAATACCTACATAGACCATATTGGCGATGTAATCGCGGAGATTGGAAGGTGCGTCGGAATCCCTGACCATTGATTTAATTGGCATTGGATATAGATGGATATCCTGGCGGGAAATTGGTATTTTGATGCTGTCATCATAAAACAGGACACCACCTTGAATTATCCCTTCCATATCTTTGGTAAAGGTCGCTGGGTTCATTGCGATCACGACTTCCTGATTTTCACAGCGGGCTAACTGACCATCTTCATTTACTCTGATCGTGTACCATGTAGGCAGACCTTGAATATTGGAAGGAAAAAGATTCTTCCCTGAGACGGGTATACCCATCTTAAATAATGCCCGCATCAATGTCAGGTTGGAAGTCTGGCTACCTGAACCATTGACCGTCGCCACTGTGATTGAGAAATTGTTGATGATCGGTTCCATTGCCTTCGCATTCGTCAGGTTGGATTCTGTTTTATCCAAAATCATATCCACTCCTTATTAATTCTGCCCGATTTTATTCTAAAAATTCCATTGCAGACGCCACCATCAAACCAGCTGATTTCGGAAGGATGGATTCATCAAAATCAAATTTAGGATGGTGATGGGAAGCATCCAAATTCTTTTCCTTGTTTGCTGAACCGATGAAGAAATAACAGCCTGGGATTTGTTGTAATACATAAGCCATATCTTCAGAACCCATGGTTATCGTCTGAAAATCGAGCTCGTCATGGGGCAGCAACTTGCCTGCAATGTGCTGCACTCTTGTGGTTATTTCTAGATTATTAAGTACCGCAGGCGTGATCGACCTTATCTCGATTTTTACTTCGCATTCAAATGCATGGGTGATGTCTTCCACAATTTGATGAAACCTCAATATCACCCGCTCTCTAACTTCACTCTCAAATGTTCGGATGGTTCCCTTCAATTCTACTTCTGAGGGGATGACATTGAATGCTTCCCCTCCATGAATGGAAGCGACTGTGACAACTGCTGCTTTTAATGGTGATATATTTCTCGAAACGATACTTTGTAAAGAATTTATCACCTGTGAAGCCGCCAGGATTGGATCATTGCATAAATTAGGCGAAGCACCATGTCCACCTTTGCCAATGATCCTAACCGTAAAAGTATCTGCGGCAGACATTACTGGACCGGGTACAATTCCTATCCAGCCGACAGGCTTCTCATTCCATATATGTAACGCAAACACTACATCCGGTTTTGGACTATGCAGGATTCCATCTGCAATCATCCTTTCAGCTCCACCAAGACCTTCCTCGGCTGGCTGAAACACTAACTTGACTGTCCCTTTAAACTCTGCACGATGATTATTTAATATACGCGCTACTGTTAATCCAATCGCAGTATGACCATCATGCCCACAGGCATGCATAACACCATCGTTGACCGAAGCATACTCAGCACCGGTTTCTTCCTGGATGGGGAGAGCATCCATATCAAACCGTATCATTACAATCGGCCCTGGCTCCCTGCCTTCCACGAGGGCAACGACCCCGGTTTGGCCAACCCCCGTTTTTACTTCCAGCCCAAGGTTGGATAACTCTTTTGCGACAATATTGGCTGTTCGTAGTTCTTTAAAACCAATTTCAGGATGCTTGTGGAAATCTCGTCGTAACTCGCGGGTATATTCAAAAAGAGCCTGCGCATCATCCAGGAAATTTATCATTTTTCCTCTCATTAATTAGATAACTTATATCCGGTTTTGGTTACAGATTTCATCCTAATATTAATCGCCGAAATTTTTCTTCATAACGTGGTTTTTCAGGTGTACTATCCGCAGTGCGGCGATTACGCATGCGTTCTGCTAATTTCTCTGGTTCCCCTATCTGACTTTTATGCTCATATAATGCCTTGATCTTTAATTCCCAAGTATCAGTTACATCAATTACGACATCCGGATTTAGAGTGCCACTTACCCATACTTCGCGAACGATATGAGGTTCCAGTTTTTCATCTTTCCACAATTCGATAAAATTTAAATGATCTCGCGCCGCAGGGAAGACCGCATCCAAAGTGGCTTGACCGGCAGCACGATGATCAGGATGATTCAATCCACTATTGGCTGTGAACAAAGTAAGTGGATCACATGTCACCAATATATCTGGTCTGACTATGCGAATTATACGGGTAATATCCCGACGTAGATTAAGGTCTGGTATAAGGTAACCGTCGGGATAATTTAAAAATCTGATATCTTCAACCCCTAATACCTTGCCGGCAGAACGCTGTTCGCTCTGCCTGATGGAACACAATTCATCCGTTCCTATCGTTAAATCCTTAGTGCCCTTATCCCCGCAAGTCAAGACACAATACGATACACGGTGACCTGCCCGCACCCATCGTGCAGTTGTTGCACCGCAAAAGAACTCTGGGTCATCCGGATGGGCAAGGACTACGAGTACCTTCTGGGGAGAATCCCAGCCATCAGGTGCTTTATCTGGGTCTGCCATGAAACTGCTTTTTCCCTTTCTTCATCACCGGTCGCGTATCTTCAGGACAGTTTTCACAGGAGTTATCAGCCTTTTTCTTCAATGCTTCTAACTCATCCAGAGGTTGTAGATCTTCTTGCATAAACTCATGTTGACCACCCTGCTCCAATTCAACGAGAACCGTTCCTTTTAGTGGCGCCACATCCAATACTTTCCCATTTCCTCGCGGTGTTATTACCAGTTTGCCTCGCTTCGGTAACTGCTTGCGCGCTTCCACATATTGTTCATATTCATAAACCAGGCAACATCTTAATCGCCCACACATGCCAGTTATCTCGGTTGGTGTGAGCGAGATGCCCTGTTCTTTAGCCATTTTGATGGAAATTGGACTGAACTCTGTCAAAAATGCCGAGCAGCATCGACAAACTAAACCACAAGCACCCATACCTCCCAATGCCTTGGCAACATCCCTGGGTCCAACAAGGTGCATTTCAACATGGCTTTGTTGATAATTACGCTGCATAGCACGCTTTAATGATTTGAGATCAGTTTTTTCACCTTCCTCACTGCTATAAACGAATAATAAGCGGCTCCCATCCAAGCTGAATTCAGCGGACACAATCTTTACATCGATTAATCGCAGCTCGGACCCTTTTGCCCGACATGCTACCAGTGCTTCAATTTCTCGATGTTCCCATTCTTGACGTACCAGTAAATCCTGAGGAGTGGCTATGCGCATTATCGACTTTAATCCTGCGGTAGTGCTGCGATCGGGGTTATCTACGAATTGTACGATTTGTCCTAACTGAGACCCTCGGCTCGTTTCTACTACTACATAATCTCCCAGCTGCACATTTTTAAAATTACTGGCATCGAAGTGGTATATCTTACCTATGGGTTGAAAACGCAATCCGACAATACATTGCTGTGGTGCCGGATTTTGCAGGTTGTCTTCCACTTAACTATCCTCTTTTCAAGTCGATTTCTTTCACTCGATAATTGTGATTGGGACCACGGTTTTGTTTTCGATCGCGGCTACACTCACTTTAGCTGCGATTTGCTCAGCAATACTTCGTAATGCTATTGCTGCTGGAGATTTTGGATTTTCTACGATGACTGGCTTTCCAGTATCACCACCGACTCGGACTTTGGCATCAATTGGAATTGTACCGAAAAATGGCACTCCACCCTCTTTGGCTAATTGCTCTCCTCCCCCGGTTCCGAAGATATCCAATCGAGAACCATCTTCTAATTCCAGGTAGCTCATATTCTCAACAACACCCAGAATTGGGACGTTAAGCTGGCGAAACATTTCCATTCCACGCCGTGCATCTTCTATGGACACCTGTTGCGGGAGTGTCACGATGACACCACCGCTTAATGGAAGTGATTGGGTCAGGCTTAGTGCAGCGTCTCCGGTTCCTGGTGGTAAGTCTACAATAAGATAATCCAATTCTCCCCACTCGACATCGCTTAGAAATTGCCTGATGGCTGAATGAAGCATCGGACCTCGCCAAATTAATGGCTGATCAGGCTTCACCAGTAACCCGATGGACATCATCTTTACGCCATAGGCTTCGGCTGGCACGAGCTTTTCTTTTGTCGGTGGTGGAAGTTTTCCCACGCCCATCATAGTGGGAATGTTAGGACCATAAATATCTGCATCGAGCAATCCCACACAGGCTCCTGCTTGAGCCAAGGCCACTGCAACATTAACTGCCACAGTACTTTTGCCAACCCCACCTTTACCGGATGCAATTGCCACAGCATTCCGTATAGGCAGCTGCATCAACCCCCTGGATCGCCCATCATTGGGAACACTGGAATCCAGTTTTACTTCCACTTTCTTGACACCTGGCAATGACATCACCGCTGCTCGGGCTTCATTTTCGATCCTTGTTTTAAGCGGGCAGGCAGGTGTCGTCAATACAATTGTAAATTTAACCAGATCACCATTAATTTCCAGATCGTGAATCATATTCAACGATACCAGGTCTTTTCCTAATTCCGGTTCCTGCACATTTCCTAATGCTGCTAGAACCGCATCTTTCGTTACCAATTCTACCGTCATCTCTTCATACCTCTTTCATGTACTCACTAACATCTTTTTTAGCTTCATCATATAGGTCGATCAAATTTTGATCATTGCCTTTATATCGCTTAATGGTGGTACTCGAACACAATATACAACCTCTCATGGCACGAAATGAATCGGATTGACACGTTGCACAGCCACCAATCCTGACCATGAATAATACAAAAGCAATCCGGTCAAGATTCATTGGTTCCAAATCAATTAGATTTCCAATCAAGTTTTCCCATTGTTCGCCTCGAAGCTTCCAGAGAGCTTCAATCGCCCTGGACGGGAAAAGTAGGTCAATGCAATTACTCTGCATCGAATTGCTCCATATCCTGTCTTCTCATGAAGAAAAACTCAGCCAACGAGTAGGCTTACGCATGAGATTTCCTGACAGTTCTCTGTGCTTCTGCTTCTCTACGCGCAGCTTCCTCGCGTTCGTAGTTGATTGGTCGGACAGACGCATAATATGACACAGGTTTCCCAAGTTTGACTTTGTCATATACGTTGGATTTACGTTCATAAGTTGCCAATTCATAGTCATGATCCATTTTGATCGCATCAAACGGACAATACTCTGCACAATAGCCACAATTCATGCAGATATCGATATCAATAAAAAATTCCGCCGGATCAGGAATCGGTCGACCAGTGTTGGGATCAGATGCACGTACGATCCAGATACATTGTGGAGGGCACACTTTGGCACATATGCCGCAGGAAGTACAGCGGTACTCAATCCCTTCCTCCTTTTCTTCATAAAGGAGGAAGGGAATATATCGAAATTCTTCCGGAACCGGTAATTTCTCCTCCGGATATTGAACTGTGAATATTCCCCTGACATCTTTACTGCTGCGATATGCAATCCCTTCGGGTGTTTTATAGCGCGTTCCCCAATGTCGAATATCATCCAAATAAGTTTCAAGAAAATGTCTGAAGGCCAATCCCAAACCTTTCAGGACACCCATCCCATACATGTAAGCATTTTTATGTTCGGACATTCTTCACTCACCTATCCGTTTCGCCTAAAACGATGTCAATTGAACCAAGGATTACCACCACATCTGCGATTTTATTGCCAATGCACATGGATTCAAGAGGGGTCAGGTTAATAAACGAAGGGGCACGCACATGGTATCGCCATGGATAGGGCTTGCCGTTCGAAATCACATAGAAACCCAGCTCACCTTTGGGTCCTTCCACACATCCATATGACTCACCTGCTGGAACCCTCACCTGGTACTGTGGTTTGCCTTCCTGGATTGGTCCTTCTGGGATATCCTTCAAAACTTGCTTCAGGATCCTCAAGCTCTGAAACATCTCATCCAAACGTACTAAATACCGGTCGTACACATCTCCATGATATCGGACAGCAACATCGAAATCAAACCGGTTATAAATGCTGTAAGGCTGAGCCCGACGCAGATCGTACGGTACACCTGAAGCCCGCAGGACTGGCCCAACAGTGGAAAATGCGATCGCCTGTTCGGGGGTTAATACCCCCACCCCTTGTGACCTATGTCGAACGATTTCATTATTCGTGATATACAAATCAAGGTCATCGATCTTGCGAGGCAGGCGATCGAATACCAGATCTTTAATTTTATCCGTGACCCCTTCTGGTAAGTCGCGTGCCACTCCCCCAAAGCGGAAATAATTACACATCATCCGCGAGCCGGCGACTGCTTCAAAGATATCCAGGATTAATTCTCGCTCCTCGAATGCATATAGGAATGGTGTGAAGTAAGCACCGAAATCATTCAATAAGAAACCAAACAGAGCTAGGTGGTTCACGATACGCGTTAACTCAGCCATCATCACCCGGATATATTCTGCCCGTTCAGGCGGCGCGATACCCATCAGTTTTTCGACCGCTAGCGCATAGCCGAAATTGTTGCTCATCGAGTTGAAATAATCCAACCGGTCGGTGTAGGGCATATTTCCAAGAAAGGTATTACGTTCACCGATTTTTTCATGATTGCGGTGAAGATATCCCATGACCGGCTTCAAATCGACGACCGTCTCCCCGTCCAACTTGGCTGCCATCCGAAAAACACCGTGCGTGGATGGATGTTGAGGTCCTAAATTGACAATCACTTGTTCAGTACTGATGCCCGTTGTATCATCCTTGCGTTCCATCTTGCTGAGCCCTGCGTAAAGTGCCGTTTCGGGTTCTGGAACCCAGCTCTCCGGATCGAAACCAATTGGATAGTCCAGGTTCGTTCCAAGTGGATTTTTCTGCTCCGCGCTTTTATAGTACCCTACTGGCCATCGACTCTTAAAAGGCTTGCCCTCCTCCTCGAAATAGCCTTCTTTCCAATCTTTTCTTAGCGGATGCCCAGAAAAACCCTCCCACATAAGTATCCTGCGTAAATCGGGATGTCCATCGAATTTTATCCCGAACAAATCCCATATTTCCCTTTCCTGGAACTCCGCTCCTGGATAAATCGATACCATCGATGAAATCACCGGATTCTCGCGCTCTAATTGCGCCTTGAGCACCAACGGAGACCCCCCGGTCGATTTGCGGATATGATAGACGACTTCCATTTTGTTTTCGGGTAAATAATCTACCCCTGTCACGGAAGATAAATAATCATATCCCAATTCGTCCCGAAGTCTCAGCATAATAGAGGACAGATGCTCGGGCTTGACGAGATATCCCTCATAATTTTCCCGCTCGTCACGTGAAATAATTTCTGGAAATATGTGCGTTAAATCTGATTCTAGTGCTATGTTTTGGTTACCCATGGGCATGCTCCGATGATCTATTATTCATTGATTATTTACCCAACATCTGGTGGCACTGTTTGTTCAGGTGTTTGTTGAGCAGCCGCTTGTTGCGCATGCAACTTATTTTGAGCATATTCTTTGATCACAGCGTACTTGGAAGGATTCATGAGATCCGGTCCAAGCACCGGGACTGGGAGAGGCTCCTCAGGCCCTTTTTGGTACCATCTCACTGTCTTGATCGATTGTGTATCGATCAATTTCTGCAGCGCAATTAAGCCATTTAGCAGGGCTTGTGGTGTTGGCGGGCAACCTGCCACATAAACATCCACGGGTACAAATTCATCAACTCCAGAAACCACGTTGTATCCCTCTTTAAAAGGTCCCCCACCCGAAGCACATGACCCCATTGCCAGCACATATTTAGGTTCAGGCATCTGGTTATATAGTCTGACGATCTGAGGTATCATCTTTTTTGTGACGGTCCCAGCAACGATCATCAAATCTGCCTGGCGTGGACTTGGACGCATGATTTCCATCCCGAAGCGTGAAAAATCAAACCGGCTGGTAGCGGCACAGATCATTTCAATGGCACAGCATGCCAAACCAAACATCATCGGCCAGATGGATGACCTTCGCCCCCAGTTATAGATTTTATCAAGCGTGGTGATGGTAACCTGGCCCTGCATATCGGGTGGAATATCATAACCAGGGTTATTCAGGTCTTGACTCATAGGGACTTCCTCCTCAACTCATATTAAATACCAGGTGGATTATACCCGTATATGGGATGATGTCAATCGATATATACAAATATATATTTGCATTTATCCCATTGTTTGTTATACTTATCATAGATTGATATGACAACTGCACGCCAAAAAATCCTAAATTTCATAATAGAGCAACAGAGTACAACGGTTGAGGAATTAAGTAAAGTTTTTCGGGTAACACCTGCCAACATTCGCCACCATCTTTCAATCTTGATCGAACAAGGATGTGTGCAAGTGATCGGGCAAAAAGCTACTGCTCCCCGAGGCCGACCTGCGCAGATTTACAGCGCTACCCAGCAAAGCAATCAGAATAACTTAGACCATTTGACAAAAGCGCTCTTTTCCACCCTCTTGCAGGACTCTATACCAGATGAAAGGGATAAATACCTAAGGGAAATCGCCACCTGTATGGTGTCAAATTTTAGCCAAGATAATTACAACCCAACGAGGCGTTTATATTCATCCATCCGTATTCTTAATCGCATGAATTATCAGGCGCACTGGGAAGCTCATATCGATAACCCGCGTATCATGTTGGGGCATTGTCCATACCGAGATGTCCTTGATCATCACCCAGAGATTTGTCAGATGGATGCTTTTGTGCTTGAGGTATTATTAGGTACACCTGTCCTACAGATCGAAAAGCTTGCCCTTAATGACAGGGAAATCCCTCAATGTGTCTTTTTACTTAAAAGACATACCTCATAGCTATAAACACTATCCACAATATAATATATAATATATAATATATCAGCTTGTTGATATACTGTATTTTAATATAGTAAAAAGTAAAATAATGGACCAAACCAATACGTTCCTTGAAACCAGTGAGGTTCTACGCAAACGCTCCCTCACGGATGAAGTTTACGAATACCTGTCCAGTAAGATTATTGCAGGTAAATATTCATCCGGAGATTGGCTCCGTCAGGAGGATATTTCCAATTTGTTGGGTGTTAGCCAAACACCTGTGAGAGAAGCCCTTGACCGCCTGGTTGCTTCTGGTTTGGCGGAACGAGTACCGTATCGCGGGG
>JBAPSY010000328.1:0-1779 GCA_049281855.1 Anaerolineales bacterium | reverse complement strand
GTATCAACAGCACTGAGTCATTTGGCATCGTGCAATTGGAATCAATGTCCTGTGGCACGCCGGTTGTAGCCTCGGATATTCCCGGCGTGCGTCAGCCTGTAAAGATGACCGGTATGGGGCGCGTGGTACCTCCAGCGGATGCCCATTCTTTGGCAGAAGGGATCACAGACGTTCTTGATCACCCCGAACGGTTTAAAGGTGATGTAAATAGCGTGAACAGACGCTTTTCCTCACAACACATCGCTGAAGAGTATGAGACTGTTTTTCAGGAGTTAACGAAAGGCAGGAAATCTAGTACGTAGGATAGAGATTGTTGAAAAACAAGATAATAATTGACCTTTTGGGGAAAATTTAATACAATCGAGACAATCACCCAAAGGAGGCTGGCATGGAAAAGCAACGATTTGTTGAGACTGGCAGCAGTTCATTTTTCGGAGAATATCTTTACGACCAGGTGGTTCCAGCCCATCACTTTCTGCGCCAACTGAAGCAAATCATCCAATGGGAGCGGTTCACGCAGAAGCTAATCCGGCTGTATAAAGGTGGTGGGGTAGTCGGGCGTCCGCCGTTTGATCCAGCATTGGTATTGAAGATGGAGCTGATCGCCTATTTATACAATCTAACGGAGCGACAGGTGGAAGTGTACCTGAATGAGAACCTACCGGCCAAATATTTTGTTGGACTGGCGGCGGATCAAAGCGCGCCAGATCATTCTACCTTGACGGTCTTTCGGGAGCGGTTGATCCAGCGCGGCAAGCTGAAGGTGTTCGAAGAGATGCTGGAAGAGATTGTGAAAATTGCGCTGCAGAGCGGGATCCAGTTTGGCTCGATCCAGATCGTGGACAGCGTGCACAGTATAGCGAATGTGAACACGGACAAAGATCAAAAGCGCCAGAATAAAGGAAAAGGACCTCGAGATCCAGGCGCTCGCTGGGGGGTCAAGCACAAGCGCAAAGTCCAAACCGAAGCTGGCAAAAAAGAAGAGCAGGTGCAGTATTTCTACGGCTACAAAGCCCATGTCAGCCTGAATGCACTTCTGGGGAAGTCTATGACGGTCATCACTTCACTTCATTGGTGGATCATGATTTGGAGCAGGAATTGCCGCTAGCAATCTACACGGCTGACAAGGCCTATGATGATGGCGAGAACCATTACAACCTGGAAGTACGCGGTCTACATTCCGCTATCCGCTTGAAAAAGACCCGCACCGAAAAGAAAAACGATAACAAGCCGGTTTGGCTCGACTTACGCCAATCCCCCCAATACCAGCAAGGCCTGAAGGAACGCTACAAGGTGGAGCGTAAGTTCGGTGAAGCCAAACAAGGGCACGGCTTCGGTCGTTGTCGTTACCTGGGTAGACTGGGATTTGCGGTGCAAGCCTTCTTCACTGCGATCATGCTCAACTTGAAACGCATGGTCAAGCTCCTGACTGGGGTCGGTTTCAAAATCCAAGCGCTTGCTTAGGCAAGGGTGTATTGTCGATATCGCCCAAAAGGAGGGCAAATTGTCCTGAATTTTGACTGATTAAGAATGATCAGTGGGCTTTTCAGGCGAATTTCACCGGTTTATTGAGCATTTTCCAACCGGCTGTGTTCACTTATGACCTTTTTTCAACGCCCTCATTATTTCCGAAGATGAAAAGGGAGGTTTTCCTTAATAATAAAAACTCCTCCAACAACTTTATGATAGGAAGAGTTTTTTGTGGGCCCAGTAGGGATCGAACCTACGGCCAAACGGTTATGATCCATCCGCTCTGCCGCTGAGCTATGGGCCCATTTT
>JBAPSY010000327.1:0-1870 GCA_049281855.1 Anaerolineales bacterium | reverse complement strand
GCTAAACGAGTTTTTGCGGTACTTGATTACCTAATAAGAGCTGGATACCTCTGCATACACTCGAAAAGCATAATATTTCCAACAACTTCTGAATATTTTCCTCCTTGAAGATATTACCCGTTGAGTGCATCATTGTAATCAACCCACCAATTCTCAAACCAAGGATATTGAATAGGCAGAGGCCACAATCGTATCATATCCATTCTAGGGCACGCCAGAACGAGTGTATTTAATGGTTGTAGCTTGGTATCGAAGTAGATCAGTTTACATTTGGCGTTTCATTTCTTACTCAACCATAAACGCCTTCTGCAATTCACCAAAACGATTATAGCCAATCGTCTTGTTTCTAAAATACTCCAATATTACGCACTTATTGTGGTCTTCTGGTGCATACTCGGCAATGAAGCTGTGTATTTCTTCCCAAGTAACTCTTTTGAACTGTCGGTTGGTTCCTGTTCGTATATGAGGACCGATTCGCATTTCAATATCTGTCTCTCGTTCTGTAAGGACTACGTTGAGCAGGTAGAAATCCAGTTTCATTTCATTTGCAAGCCAACTACCCAGTAACCAAAATCGAAATAACTCATATTTCTTCGCTTTGATTGCTACTGTATCAAAATCCGATACAAATACTTTCTTATGCCACTCGTTTCCACCTGTGAGATAATTCGTGCGGTTATTAGAGCCACTTGGCGAGGTATTATTTGTGGCTGTCAGTTTGGCTTCGATGAAAAAGAGGGCTGTCTCGGTTAGGGCAATCAGGTCGGGTTCGGAGCTACGCTGCAAGTTTTCGCCGAACTCTTTCCTAGCTTCATTCAATTTAGGCCATGCACCAATTGCTTTTTGCGAATATGACCAGTACATCAATTCAATCAGGTGTTGTTCTGTTTGTGTTAGCCATGATAATAGCTTGGCAACCTGATCGGTATCTTCTAAATAACGAAATACATTCCAAGATATGGCGTCTTCACTGTTGTCTCGTGAAATACGACTTTCACGCTTTACTCTTTTTACAGTTTTCAGAAGTGTTACATCCGTCTCATTTTTCCAGAGTAAGTTGTCAATTTCGTTATCGTACTCAAAGGTGGATGGTGAGATGTATATTTTATGTTCAGAACATCGAAACCTTTCTTCTCGCTTGAATGATTTGCGTTGTCTCTCAACCTTTTTGCTACAACCGATAACTGGACACTCAACGCTATCTGAAGAGATGTCTATTTGCGGTTTCAAATCCAATATACCAAGCATGGTTATTCCTTACATACCCAACAATGGGCTGGTGGAGCCAGCAGAGTCGCGTCATAATCATAAAGAACGACTTTATTCATGCTGCTTGCTGTTCCCCTCTAATCGTCTGCATCCCAATCACGGTTGCCGTCATAATAGGATACACCACTCGGGCGATTTTGATCGTTATAGACCCCATTGATGAAGCCCGAAGGTGATTTGCCCCTTCTCATATATTCAGCACGCCTCTCAGCAGCAGAATAACCCGAATGCGGAATATCCATTGTATCCAAATTTTCAATCCCCCCGCCATACGACAGATAGTGTGTTGACTCCGTAGGTTGACCTTTCTTTCCCGTAATCTCTGCCCAAAATGCGTATATGGTACATACAATCGCTATTGGGATTGTGAAGACAAGACCCACTCCACCCATCATGAATCCTGCAAATAAACAAAGAAACCAAATCCCGCCCAAGTCCTTTGACCATTCTCCTTTTTCTCTTGGAGTATTCATATATTTTTCTCCCTGTTTATCTGTTACTATCAGTATACAGAAGAATCACTCATAGGGTAACTCACATAATCTATATAATTTTCCTAATCTCCAATTAGATAGTCATATTGTAGCGCCATGGATAGCGG
>JBAPSY010000326.1:0-15437 GCA_049281855.1 Anaerolineales bacterium | reverse complement strand
GCATTAATTCTCGTCCATTGATAGCCATTCCTGGAACTGATTCCGTGGGAAAAAGCATTCTTGTAGACTCGCGTCAGAACCTCTATCTCGCCAATGCCACAGGCGTCCGGGATGCGTACATAAAAGTCACTGACGAAATCAAGAGCACGGGATGCACTGATATTGGCATCATGCTACAGGGTGATGATCCCGAATATCTGTTGTGGGTTCTGTTGGGTGCTCCAAAGGCTTCACTTAATATGGAATGGATTGTTAGTGGTCCAACGACTCGCTATAGCCCACCAAATTTCAAACCTTGTTCCATTATATGTCATGGATGTACCGTGGAACAAACTCCACTCCGTGGATTGGTGATCGCTGCACAATATAGCGATACATGGTTATACCTCCCACCCGATAAATAGGGGGATGGGGAAATCGATAGTACAACCTAAATTTGTAGGAGTTTGAAGCACAATTTTAGCTTGGAATGTGGCATTGTGTTTCTCCCACCATGTGAGTGCAGATACACCAATAAGCAAATAGGTTAGAGGTCACGCCCTTCATCAACAAGCCATTGAAATAGGCACAGTATAATAGAATTCATGAATTGGGCAGGATTAAAGAAATAATTATGCAACCGTGGTTTTGGTAAGTGATTTACCCCAGAATAGTAAAAGATATAAGTATGTCTGCTTTCAGGGCGAATAATGATAAGTCGAATAATTATTGCAAACGTGACCACAAAACTGGATGAGTAGAAGAAGGATTATGTCATGCAGCCTTCACTTGAATCCCCCCATATAACAGACAGCGATGAATATTGCAACTCCTGGGAAGCGATGCTCCAAAACAGGCAGTTGATCATTGCCTCCAACCATGGACCGGTGACGTTCCACAAGGACGAAAATGGAGAAATCCAACCCCAGCGCAGTGGCGGGGGAGGGTTGGTGACTGCCCTGTCTGGTATTGCGCAACACGTTGATGCAACCTGGATCGCCAGCGCACTCTCGCAGGAAGATAAAACCTGGCAGGCTATAATCCATAATGATATCCTTCTATTGTTGACAAGAGGAGAAGCAGTTTGAGGTTCGCATCTGAAAATGAGTTAAACCAATGGGTGTCTGAGGCCGAACGGCTTTGGTTGTTCCTTGACTATGATGGAACGCTGGTTGAATTCACCCGCACACCCGATATAATCTCTCCTGACCCTAAAGTCATTGATCTGATCAAGCGTTTGGCAGATAAAAGCAGACTCCGCTTGGCAATCGTCAGCGGACGGCGCTTGCGTGATATCCAGACCCTGTTACCAGTTGAAGGGATCTATTTCGCTGCTACTTATGGGATTGAGGTGCAAACACCAGAGGGGGAAAGGATCCAGCGCGAGGATTATGCTCTCATTCGCCCGTATCTAGACAGGTTGAAACCGCAATGGGAGGAGATTATCGACGGGCACAAGGGTTATTACCTGGAGGATAAAGGCTGGGCGTTGGCATTACATGCGCGCTTCACCCCTGAAAAGGAGGCTACACGGATAATCTCCTCTATCCAGCAATCCCTGGACCAGGATTTGATCACTGATGAGTACCGCCTTATCAAACATAATAAATTCCTTGAGGTCAGCTCCGCCAAGGCACACAAAGGGAAGACAGTATCCTTCCTGCTCAACAGTTTTCCGTTACCTGGGGCGCGCCTGGTTTATATCGGCGATGATGATAATGATGCTGAAGCATTCGAGACGATCCACTCATTTGGGGGTGTGGCCATCTCGGTGGCACAGTACTTCGGATACATCCGCTCCACCGGAGGAGACTATGTGCTGAAATCCCCCAAAGCAGCCTGCAAATGGCTGGAGAATCTGACCAAGTGGTTTTGATATATCGTCATTCTGGCATGATCTACCACCCCATATAAATGAAAAACGATGTAGTGTAATCCCTGCTCGGAGAAATTCAAGCTCGAGTCCCATCTGCTTCTTAGCAATTGTATGGTTTTATTACCGCAACTATGAAGGATTGTGATCGTCCGTAGAGTCGTTCTGATGAGTTCTCGTCAGAGCTGGTCGTTATTCCAATAGTCCAATCAAAGGTTAGTATAGGCAATTTTGCCTATACGCGCACCCGTCAGATGGCGCTAATCCTTCGCCCTTGACGCCCTTATAATCCCAGCACATCCCCATCAAGCAGAGGCATATGGCGTGAAATTATCTACCCACACAAAGGTTTTTTCTTTATTGGTTGTCCTCCCCCTTTTATTAACTTTTTTAACCAGTTGCAGTGGTTCGGCATCTTCCAACCAGAATGATTTGGGAATGGCCTCCATGGATGGCATGCCAGACGAGGTTAAGTCAGCCCCGAAGGTTGTCCAGCAGGCGTACCAGTTCGCAGCAGCCAACCCGGGTGTAATGAAACAAATCCCTTGCTACTGTGGATGTGACGACATAGGGCATACATCAAATTACGCATGCTACATCTCGGGTGTAGATGGAAATGGGCGCATTACTTATGATTCACACGCTCTTGGTTGTTCGATATGCGTGGATATCACCCAGGATACCATGCGCTTGTTGAAGCAGGGTACTTCGGTGTCGGAGATCAAAGCATTTGTCGACCAAACCTATTCCCAGTACGGTCCATCAAATATTCCGTGAACAATCAAAAATTAGAGATCCAAACTTCGAACCGCTGGTGGCAGTGGGTAATCTTGGCAGCTCTGGGGTTGGTGGTATTGTTCGTTCCGATCTCCGTGGGAGCGACTACGCTAACTGAACGCACCTTTCGCATCGAAGCCAGCCGCTTCGAGTATAGTCCAGCTATCCTATCCGTAAACCCGGGTGACCATGTGACGATTGAATTGGTGGCGACAGATGTTGTGCATGGTTTATCGATCGACGGGTACAACCTAGAGACAAAGGCTGACCCGGGCAAGACCGCCCGTCTGACGTTTGTAGCTAACCGGGAAGGCTCGTTCCGCTTTCACTGTACCACCACGTGTGGCAATTTGCATCCCTTCATGATTGGCAAGCTAGAAGTGGGACAGAACACTTTACTGTGGCGTGCGATTGCCCTGACCGGGCTGGCTTTGTTTGTGGGTGTATGGATGGGACGAAAATGACCCGGTTGCAGGAGACCATCTGGGTGAAAGAAGTAGTGACAAATGCTACAGACCTCCAAACCACAAAAGGTTACACCATCCTTTCGCGAGTAAATCTCTATCGCATTCCCTGGTTACGGAAACTGCTCGAAAACCCTTGGCCGCAATTTCTTGTGCGGGCTCTGACCCTGGCAGGTTTTGTTTTCACGATCGTAGCCGCTCTATTTGGCTCGCGGGTCGGAAGCCATAACTTTGCCATCATCATGGTCTGGATTGCCTGGTGGACAACGCTCAAGCTGGGATTCATCCCGTTTGGTGGACGTTCCTGGTGCAGCATTTGCCCCATCCCCTTGCCGGGAGATTGGCTGCAACAGGGTGGTGTTTTGGAAAAAGGCAAGCGCAAACTTGGGTTAAACCTGCGCTGGCCGAAACACCTGAAAGGCATGTGGTTGCAGTCGGGAGGATTCCTGCTGATCGGATTGTTCAGCGCAGTCACCCTGACTGATCCACACGTCACCGGTTGGGTACTCCTGGCACTCTTCGGAGTGGCAATCTTGATGAGCCTGATCTTTGAGCACCGTGCCTTTTGCAGCTACATTTG
This sequence comes from Anaerolineales bacterium, assembly GCA_049281855.1. GTDB lineage: Bacteria > Chloroflexota > Anaerolineae > Anaerolineales > UBA4823 > FEB-25. The sequence continues at coordinate 11,764 of JBAPSY010000326.1, read as the reverse complement.
CCCGATTGGTGGCTTCAGCGGCATGTATGCCAAAGCTGCCCCCCTGGAATTACGGGTGGTGGATAAGGAAATCTGTGCGAAACATGGAGATAAATCCTGCTATCAGGCCTGCCCGTGGGGGCTGTACCCATTGGCATTCAAAGATAGCTCGGCTTGTGGTTTATGCATGGAATGCTTGCGCGCCTGCCCGAAGGACAACCTGGCTTTGAACCTGCGTCCATATGGAACCGACCTCGGAGTACCAGCCAATTCAAATCGACTGGATGAAACCTTCCTGGCAATTGTAATGCTCGCCTCAGTGCTCGTTTTCTCTGCTGTCTTTGTAGGTCCGTGGGGCTGGCTTAAGATGGCTGCATTTGATATAGGCTCCGTGCGTTGGATGGGCTATGCAGCCGGTTTCCTCGTTCTTGCCGTGCTCATCCTACCAGCTTTGTATAGCGTCGTAGTAAATGCGGGTAGAAAAATAATGCAGACGAAAATGCCCTTGAAGCGTGAGATTGCTCATCAAGCACAGGCTCTGCTCCCTTTGGGGCTGATGGCCTGGATTGCTTTTACCTTCTCATTCGCACTACCAAAGCTGAACCTGATCTTGAATGTATCGAATGACCCGTTTGGCTGGGGGTGGCATTTGTTGGGCACCACCAACCTAATCAAGTCTTTCGACGTGGCAGCCTTCAGCCCAGTCATCCAGGTGCTGCTGCTTTTAATCGGTCTGTCATGGTCGGCGAGAGTTACCCATCGATTATCTGGGTCGGGCAGTGACCCCAGAATACGCCTGAATTTTCCAGTGATGGCATTCAGCATGGTGTTTTCAGTCGCAATGTTATGGTTGTTGGTAGGGTAATTTATGGTTAAGGAATGGCTTGCGCGTGGAGTGATCGTCTTGGGAATAGTATTAGTGATTTCCATCCCAGCTGTAAATAAATGGCAACAAGCCCAGGGTATTGTGGTGCACGCCCGCATGGCTGAGACAGGCGGCTGGACACCTGGAAATCTGACCGCCGCGGTTGGAGAACCACTCCACTTGAAGCTGACCTCTGATGATGTGACCCACGGCTTTGCGGTCGGTCAACTCGACCAACCTGCGGTGGATATCAACCCTGGTGAAATGACTAATGTCACCCTGGTTTTCGACAAACCTGGAAAATATACGTTTTACTGCACCCGCTGGTGCAGCGTGAACCACTGGCGCATGCGTGGCACGATTGTGGTGACCGACTCGCATGCCAATACCGAACCAGCCAAACCACCTCTGTACGTCACCCTTGGGTTGGATATCGACGCTGATCACAAAGCTAGTGTCACACCTATCCAAATACCGGCTGCCTGGCGAGGCGCACTTCTCAACCGGAGTATTCCAGACACATATAAAAGCCGGGAATATTATCTCTCGCATACTCCGGTGGATCTGTGGTTGGCATTGAAGTCAGAATCTTCTTTCAAAAACCTGGCCGCTCAGGACGCATGGGACCTGGTTGCCTGGCTCTGGCAATCCAATACCACCCCTGCGGAGCTGCAGGTTGGCAAGCAGTTGTTCACAGCCAATTGTGCCGCTTGCCATGCTGAAAATGGGGCAGGAAATGGCGTATTCGCCGACCAGCTCGCAGCGAGCTCCACCAATGCCAGTTCGGACCAAGCCATGGTTGAGCAAACCCAGCGCCCAGCAAACTTTACCGACCCGGTTCGCATGCTCTCTGCTAGCCCAGCTCACCTGCAAGGGAAGATCATCCGTGGTGGAATGGGCACGGGTATGCCGTATTGGGGACCGATATTTACAGACGAACAAACCTGGGCGCTCGTCGCCTATTTATGGACATTTCAATTCCAGTTGGAGGTTAATCCATGAGTGAACATAAAAACAAGAATCACCTCAGGCATCGAAGGAAGAAACAAATATGGCCGATGATTTTACTCTTCGCTGTTGGCCTGTTGCTTGTGTTTGGTGCATTCAAAGCATTTACCAAGCCTTCGGGGCCAAAAGCAGCGGTCGAAGTCAGCGGTACACCGAGCTTAAAGGTGGACCAGGAAAAAGTGGACCTGGGCAATGTCAAACTTGGCCAGACGGTTGAGGTTACGTTCAAGCTTATGAACGTGGGCGACCAAACCCTGCGATTCAGTAAAGCTCCATACATAGAAGTCTTGGAGGGGTGCTGACCCCCCACTCCTGCCATCGGTTCGATGGTTCTCAAACCTGGAGCCACAACTACCCTGTCCATGCAGTTCATGATGCATGCCGGTATGGATGGCATGCATGACTTTCGGGTACACCTCCCAAATAATGATACTGCCTGGGGTGACAAGACATTGACCGTTTTGTCGAATTGGGGTTCATGATGATTGAGTTTGGATACTCGATGCGTTTCAATCTTTGTGCAGCGATCATAAAGGGATAATTGGTATCCTGGGCAGAATAGCTTTTACCGTAATAAGGTATATGCCTCTATGCCTTCAAGCCATCCTGGATATTTTGAGATGTTGAGATTGAACAGATGCAACCGCCGGTGTGATAATGAACGATAATACCCCATTCTTAATGCTGGAACAGCCCTGCGATGTAGCTGTGGCATTGCTGGCAGATCGGGTCAGCCAGGCAGGTATGTCGGTTATGCGTACTTTCGATCTTCAGGTAGCCCGCCATGCCCAGATGATCTGCCCCTGCCCACACCATGGCATAGATCGATGTGATTGCCAGATGCTGGTGTTATTGGTTTACAAGATTGACCAGAGACCAATCACGATCATTGCCCATGGCTATAACGGCCAGACTTGGTTTTCGGTTGTGGATACCCCTCAACAAAGAGTTGACCCACAGCTGGAAGCGACTATCCGCCATCTCGTGGAATCACCATTACTAGCTCCCATTAATTTCATTAGATAATTGTAATGCTGTTTAGTCTACCCACCAGCCTTGGAATTGCGAACAGTTTGTGACCATTGACCATCCAGTGGTAGGTTGAGCATGGGTAATCACCCAGCTATATATTGTATAGGTCACGATATGACCACTTTCTTCCGCCGTTATTGGATCATTCCCCTGAGCATTGCAATGGGGATATACGTGGGTTTACCTTTCATGGCACCCGTTTTTATGCATGCTGGGTTGAGCAATGCAGCCAGAGTGGTTTACTTCATCTACTCCTGGCTATGCCACCAGCTGCCAGAGCGTTCGTTTTTCCTGTTTGGCTCGAAGTTCACCTATTCATTAACAGAAGTGCAAAATGCCTGGCAAAATACGATCAGTCCGGTTATCCTTCGTCAGTTCATCGGGAATCCTGTAATGGGCTGGAAAGTCGCCTGGTCTGATCGTATGGTTTCTATGTTCTCCAGCCTATGGCTGTTCGGTCTGTTATGGTGGCCTGTGCGCCGCAGGATAAAGCCGTTGCCTTGGTGGGGGTTGATCCTGTTCCTTCTGCCGATGGCAGCGGATGGTACTAGCCATTTCGTCAGTGACTTGGCTGGGATCGGGCAAGGCTTTCGGGATGGAAACCTTTGGCTGGCAGTGCTTACGCATCATGTTTTCAAATTATCATTCTATTCTGGTGATGCTTGGGGCTCGTTTAATTCATTAATGCGGTTATTATCTGGTTTCATGTTCGGGATAGGAATCGTCTGGTACACTTATCCATATTTGGATAAGGTGTTTGACCCACAAGACCGACCCATGATGGTGAGGGTTGCGTCTGATCCGACCAAGAAACCTGAAAAATATACCGTATGACCACGAACATTAAACCAATCCGGGTGCTTCTGGCTGACGACCACGCTATTGTGCGCGCAGGTATCCGGCAATTCCTGGAACGGGCGGGAGATATCCAGGTGATCGCTGAAGCCGACGATGGCGAAATGGCACAGGACCTGATTCGTCAACGGCTACCTGATGTAGCTGTCTTGGATATCCAAATGCCCAAAGCGAGCGGCATCGAGGTCACACGATGGGTAAGGGCAAATTTCCCCAAGGTTGGTGTGTTGATCTTAACCGCGTACGATGACGATCCCTATGTTCTGGCGGTATTGCAGGCTGGCGCAAACGGGTATGTGCTGAAAACTGCTTCCCCAGCAGACCTCATCCAGGCTGTTCGTGATGTGAACATCGGCAAATCTGTATTAGACCCTTCGATCACTCAAAAGCTATTAGCCCAGCTCAGCCACCCCACGGAAACGAACCAGGTGGAACAACTCACCGAACGTGAAATGGAAGTGCTTGGGTTGGCAGCCAAAGGGTTTACCAACAAGGCCATCGGTGTGCAGCTTGGCATCAGTGACCGCACTGTACAGGGGCACCTGGCACATATATTCAACAAGCTTCAGGCTGGCAGCCGCACCGAAGCGGTGATGCGCGCAGTTTCATTAGGGTGGATATCCCAATCCATCGGGAATATCACCGAAGAATGACTATTATATGAATCATTCTGACCGTCCGAAGAACGGTCTCCGATGGCCTGCTCTAGGATTGGTGCTGCAGCTGTTTGGCATCATCCTGCTTCCTCTCACCCTTATACTGGTAGCCATTACGTTTGGGAGCTTAACGATCCACCAAAGGGCAATGCGCACTTTGGTTGGGGAGCGTGACGAGCGAGCAGTGCGCATCGCAGGCAGTGCGCTCAGTGCCCAGGTTGAAAATCGAGTGAATGAGCTTTCCAGCATCGAGCTGATGCTTTCAGCCAATTCTTCTCAACCTGTGTCAACCACTCTTTCAAGTATTGGGTACCTGATGCCTGAATTTGATGCCGGTGTGGCTGTATTCGACCCACATGGGAAATTTCTATCCGTCAAGGGGGATGAACAGCTTTGGAAAACATGGATGGTAGATTCTTCCAGCTGGCAGGTGGTATATCCTGATCTGGCCGCCCAGACTGGTAAGCTCTTGGTTTATCGTTACCCAGCGAATGGTGCGCTGCTGGGTTTGATCTCAGCTGACTTGGATGGGAAATACTTGCTTGTTGGTGCATTTTCCATCACCACACTGGCGGAAACCACCCTGGCAGATATCATGCCACCAGGAGGGCAGCTATCCATCTTACTGGTGGGAGCAGACCACCAGATACTCTACAAAGTTGGTCACTTAACTGATCAATCCGCGGATCATCCAGGCGTAGCCGAAGCACTGCAAGGTCAAAGTGGAACAACATACGTGAAAGTGGGCGGTGATGAGCATGTTACAGCCTATACCCCCGTTACATCTGCTGGCTGGGCGCTCATCACGGAAGAGTCGTGGGAAGCAGTTGCCACACCCACGTTGCGTACTTCACAAATCGCGCCGTTGGTACTCGTCCCGGCGGTACTGATCATGCTGCTGGCATTGTATCTCGGGGCGAGCCAGGTGGTTAAACCCTTGCGCACCTTGGAATCGAAGGCAGCCACTTTGGCGTGGGGTGATTTCAAGACCATCCAGGAACCAGTGGGAGGTATTGCGGAAATCCAGCACTTGCAGAAAGAGCTGATCCAGATGGCCACCAAGGTGAAAGACGCTCAACGCAGTTTGCATGGCTATATCGGTGCCATTACTGAAGCGCAGGAAGAAGAGCGCCGCCGCCTGGCGCGTGAGCTGCATGATGATACGCTCCAGGCATTAATTGCCCTCAAGCAGAGGGTGCAGTTGGCTCAGCTCGAGCTACAGCCATCGACGAAACAAGATCCCCCAGAATCGGCCGAGTTGAATGAGATTGCCTCGTTGACCGAGCAAACCATCGAAAACCTGCGCCGTTTAACGCGGGCATTGCGCCCGGTGTACCTGGAAGACCTGGGGTTGGTGCCGGCGCTTGAGATGCTGGCAAGGGAGACTGGGCAAGGAATGGGTATCAAGGTTGAATTTCACCGCCAGGGTACCGAAAGGCGATTGGATGCGACCGTGGAACTTGCACTCTACCGAATGGCTCAGGAAGCCTTGAGCAATACTGCCCGACATGCCCAGGCGGAGCAAGCTTCCATGACCATTAGTTTTTTATTAAGCTCAATCACTTTACAGGTGGTGGATAACGGAGTCGGTTTCAATTTGCCTAAAAAACCAGCGGAATATGCTGCCAACGGTCATTACGGTCTGCTTGGTTTGCATGAGCGGGCTGAGCTGATTGGTGCCTCCCTGGATATCCGCACATCACCTGGCAAGGGTACCAGCCTAATTGTCACTTTACCGGCTCAATCACCTGAATAGATTTAGCCATTTGGATGCGTTGGGAATTCTGCGCTAGTATTTTTATTAAATGTACGTTGAAAGGAGATAAATTCTATGGAAATCGATCCTGTCTGTGGAATGGAAGTTGACCCCAAGACTGCAGCTGGCAAATCGGAATATCAGGGGAAGACGTATTATTTTTGCTCGCCTGGATGCAAGCGCGACTTTGACAAAGAACCACAAAAGTATGTTAAAGCAGGCGCACACGAAATCGGTCATGATAGCCAACATAGGCACTCCGCTTGAAGTTACCATCCGACCCAAGATATAGATAGATTAGTTCATCAACGACCCATGCAGGTAACTGCACGGGTCGTTGGTCATATAAGTCATATGGCTTATATCTCCTGAAGCAAATCTACGCTTACCATCAGAAGCATCAAATCTTACAATTATCGGTTAAAGAAGGAGATTTCTTATGATGTTTGGAATGTTTGGACTTGGTTGGCTAATGATGTTAGTGGTGATCGGTTTACCGGTCTTATTGGTCGTTTTAGTGCTGGGAGGAACAGCTGGTTTTCTTCAAAACCGGGCTCATGGAACGTCTGTCAATCTGAATCAAGCACCGGCTTATCATTCTGGCGTAAATCCTAACCCGTCTGAACCCGCAGCTACCCGCTATTGTTCCCATTGTGGTGCAGGGCTGCAATCCGATTGGACGCACTGCCCGCAGTGTGGAGCTCCGATCCAGTAAATTTATTCAGCCGTAAGATTGTAGTGCTGGTATGGAACTTTCTTATTCCAGTTTCATCGTACTGTTATCGGCACTTAAAATCTCATACTTCAACCTCCCCCCGCAATACGCCTCCATCAAACCCATCAATTGATTTGCAATGGCGTGGATCTCCTCAAGCTCCACCGGAGGCAGGCGGTCGATGTTGATCTCGATGCTACGGGTTTCCGGCAGGGTGAGGGTGTGGTTAGCCTGCCGCCAGGTCCAACGCCGGGTGAGCACGGTGTTACCCTCAGCGAAGATGACTTCCCCTGGCAGAGGGTGCTCCGCTTCAGTGGAGCCAAACGGGACGAAGTTTTCTTCTCCTGTGGCTAGTCTTAGGTCAATATCCTGAGTTAGCTCGTCCATGGAGTGCCCACCCACAGGTACTAGGTGTTCGAGTGAGACAATGTTACCGATATCCACCAGGGTAGTAATGCTGGGTATCATATCATTGCGCAGTGCCCTCCGGGCCATCGCTTCCACCGATGATCTGAACTCGCTTGGTTTGGCACCAAAGGCTTTATAAGCCTCCCGCCAAGGTTTGATTCGCGGGTGTTCGGCTATATTTTCAATGGTGACCTGCCTGCGCACCGAGACTTCGGCGTGGCGCAGCATCTGGACCAACCTTTCGGGGGATGGTCCATTCAGCACATCGAATGCCAACACAACACCCCGGCAGTAGCCGGGATATTTTTCAAATATCTCCTGTGAGATTGAATAGGTTAATCCTGCCAATTTAAGCACCCTTGGATCATAACCCACCCAGGCTGGCGCCCAAGGGGACGGAGATGCCTTTCTGGCGCAGGAACTCTTCCATTGCAAACAGGAAGTCCACCAGGTACTCACGCGTGGCGGCTTTGCCCAGGTGTCCCACCCGGAACATCTTGCCTGAAAGCTCACCTAATCCACCGCCGATGGCCATGCCATGCTGCTCCACCAACCACTGGCTCATTTCTTCAAGTTCGAACTCAGGGCGCCTGCTCACTCCAGTGACGATGGGGGAGGCATATTCATCAGCAACGAACATATCAAAACCCAAGCCGCGTAATCCCTTTCGTACCGCCTGGCTGGCGAACCGGTACTTCTCGAAGTGCGCCTCGAGGCCCATACCTACGATCTTCAACAGGCTTGTGCGGAGTGCTAGGATGATATTGGTGGGTAGGGTCACCGGTGTAGGGTGCCAGGAGCCCCACTCCTTAGCATACTGCCGCCAGGTCTGCAGATTGAGATACCAACCATGGTTGGTTTGACCGTGACCATCCATCAGCGCCCAGGCACGGGGCGACACGCTGATGAACCCTATGCCGGGCAAGGCTTCCAGGCACTTGTTGGGCGTGGTCACGCAAATATCAATCCCCCATTCGTCCGTACGCACATCCACCCCACCAAGAGAGGAGACCGCATCTACAACCACAACTTTCCCAGCTTCCCTTGCGTGTAATATAAGCTCCCGCAGCGGGTTCATGACGGTGGTGCCGGTTTCGTGATGCACCAGTGCCACCACTTTGGTATCCGGATGCTCCCTGAGCAGCACGCGAAGATCGGCTGGATCAAGTGGTTTACCCAGCGGGGCACTCAGCGTGATGGTTTCCAAACCATAACCTTTGGCAATCTGTGCCAGGCGTTCGCCGAAGAAACCATTTTCACCCACGATGATCTTCTCGCCGGTAGCCAGCAGGCTGCCGATGGCCATATCCATCAAGGACGAAGCTGGTCCGGGTACGAAGAATATCTCGTTTTTGGTTTTGAATACCTGCTTGAGAAGTCCTTGGGTCTCATTGTAAATCTCCATCCACTCGGGCCCATAATGGCGCAGGACGGGGGTTGCCAGGCTCGCCAGCACGTCCTCATCCACATCACCCGGCCCTGGGGTATAGAGCTTGAGATGTTTGGTCATGTCAATCCTCACCGTTCACCCGTACCAGATCCACATTCGCCAGGTGCAGGAACTCGAGTGAGTTCTCATCGATGCGGTATTCCTGATCATAAACGATGCGTACCACCCCGGCATTGATCAGCATCTTGGCACACTGGATGCAAGGGAAGTGGGTTACATAGCAGGTGGAGCCTTTGGTGCTGACCCCATGCAGGGCAGCCTGGATGATGGCATTAGCTTCAGCGTGGATGGTGCGCACACAGTGCCCCTCCACCATCAGGTGACCGCTTTCATCACAATGCGGGAGTCCGGCAGGAGAGCCATTGAAGCCGGTGGTCAGGATGCGCTTATCCAGCACCATTACTGTGCCAACGAGAGCGCGGTCACATGTGCTCCGCAACGCTACCACATGCGCAATTTTCATGAAGTAAATATCCCATTCAGGTCGCATACCCATCCCTTTCCATCAATAAGTTGGATGCCAATAGTATGATAATTGTATGATGGCATGGCTTGAATTGCAAGAGAGGTGGGATGCCTGTATAATCATCTCACTTCAGCCACATGCCTATCGATTTTCGTCCCATCGCTCGCCTGCTTACCCACACTGTGCACCCAGCCCCCAGCGTGGATCTCTCTGCTGTGGATGCGTTCCTCCCAATGATGGAGCAGGATAAACAAGGGAAGGGTGTGTTAATCACCGTCAACCACTATTCTGCGCCTGATTTTAAAGCCTGGTGGTTAGCCATTATCATCAGTGCGGTTTTCCCAGCAAAAATCCACTGGGTAGTTACCTCAGGCTGGACGAATTCAGGCTGGCTCACGGGTTTCACACATTGGCTTTTCCCGTTTGGAGCGAAGATGTTGGGTTTCACCTCCATGCCCGCCATGCCGCCTGACCCAGCTGAAGCTGAGCAGCGGGCGGTGGCTGTCCGTAAGGTGCTGCGCTATGCCAGGCAAACTCCCCAGCCGGTGATCGGGATGGTACCTGAGGGAAGAGATATACCAGGAGGTATTTTAGGCACGCTTCCTCCTGGTGTGGGGCGGTTCATGTATTTGCTCAACCAATCTTGCCCGCAAGTGCTGCCTGTTGGGGTCTGGACAGACGAGAGTCGCATCAATCTGAAATTTGGTAGCCCATATCAGCTGGAAGTCCCGACAGGGATTTCAGCGCATGAGTGTGATAAGCTTGTCGGGGATACTGTCATGCGCCATATTGCCCAGTGCTTACCAGAGCGGTTGCGAAGGGAATATTAGAAAGCGCATCGATCTCCAATACCCTGGATCACGATAGAAGATAGGATGAGCCAAATACCAGATAAAAAAACCTAAGGGCTGAACCGATAAGCCCTTAGGGTCTGTTGTTCGGAGATATCACCTGTCCTAATAGATGTCTACAAAGTGCTCGGCATAATGCTCATAGGTATTGCTAGCGATCACCTGCCAGGGTTTCCAATCTACGGGCATTTCCTGGAAAAACCTGGCTTCATTCAACTCTTCGTCGCGAATCGTCTGGAGCACCGCCAGTAGGTCGGCGTATATCTTTTGTTCCAGCCTCCAGGCCTGCAGCAGGTTAATGGTTTGCCCTTCAGCAAGAATGTTCGTATTGCGCTCATCTACCGGTAATGTCCACCAGGGTGAGCCAACCAGGGTGCGTAGCTGCAACATATCAACCATCTCACGCTCATACCAGGCTACATGATAGAGGATATCACGCAGGCTTAATTGCCCGGGGGTACGCGGCCGTGAAGTACCAAAAAGGTCGATGCCTTTCCAATTTTCAAACCACAGCTTGCGCCCATTCGTCAATGCGTTTAAAAACTCAAATTTTGTCATAGGTTCAATTTTACTATGAATCCTAGCCTGACTGTTTAATAATTTGAACTGGAGTGCAAAAATCACACTCTGACTGGTTTATAATCCTGTTATGGATAACATTTTTCGCTACCATCCAGCCGTGCTTTCACAATTTCCTGACCTACGTGCAGGGGTGATCCTGGCAGAGGGAGTGCGTAATATACCCTCCCCGGAAGGGTTGCGAAAGTCGTTTGTCACGAAGCAACAAGCTGTGCTTGAATCCATCGGGCAGACGCCTTTGAGCGAGCTGGCTTCTGTGGCTGCATGGCGGTCTGCATTTCGTAAATTTGGAGTCGACCCTACCCAATACCGCTCCGCCGTCGAAGCATTGCTGCGTCGTCTGACCAAGAAAGGCGAAATCCCAAGCATCAATGCCTTGGTCGATATGGCAAACCTGGTTAGCATCCATTATGCCCTGCCAGTGGCAGCCTTTGATTTGCGTCAATTGAAGCTTCCCGTTACTGTGCGCTTTAGCAATGGTTCTGAGCGCTATACCCCATTGGGTGAGACCTACATAGAGCACCCAGAGTCTGGAGAGGTAATCTTTGTGGATGAGGTGGGGATGGTGATTGCTCGCCGGTGGTGCCACCGCCAGAGCGATGAAAGTGCTGCGAAGGATGATAGTATCCGCGTACTTTTCACCATCGAAGCCCAGAACATAGGCGGTGAGGTGGATGTACGCCTGGCATTAGAAGAATTGCAGGGATTGATTAAATGTTATGTCGGGGGGAAGTGTAAAACCGCCTTGCTTCCTTAATCGGGAGGCTTACTCCTTGGTTGCTCTCAGGTATAAGATGCTGGTGATGATACCCCATAAGAACAGCGCCAGGAATACACCCAGGCAGCTCAGAGCATACTCTTCAACGTCTGGCTGGGTTGTAAAGTAAAGAATGCTCGCTCCAATTGCCGTGCCCAAACCTACCGATACAAAGCGTCGTCCTGCATATGCGTTGACCTTGTACCAAAGCTGTGGGTTCTCAAGTGTGGATGGCACACGAAAACCGTACAACCCGTTGGGTGGGATTTTGTGCAGGATCAGCGGAACCGATAAGCCTGCCAGGAGTAGACCAGAAAAGGAATAGAGTGCCAATAGGATAACCATAAATGTATTATCTCACCCTTTTCTTGCCAACACCAATTCCAC
>JBAPSY010000325.1:0-3793 GCA_049281855.1 Anaerolineales bacterium | reverse complement strand
TCGGTAGCCAGGGCCAGCAACCCGCCGGCTTCCAGGATGGCTTGGGCGGGGGTGTATTCGCGTTCCGCCAGACCAAATGGTGTGCAGGGCAATGCCACGGCAACCGTATCTGAACGGGCTAACGCGGTAATATCGGCTGGGGAGGTCTTAACCAGGTGGTCGGCAGAGACTGCGCCCAGGCTGGCTGCCAGGCTTGCCCCGCCCAAGTTATCGAACTCATCGGCGTGGATCTTGAGCGGAAAGCCAAGAGACATTGCCGTCTCAAGGATTCGGTGAGACTGTGCGAGGCTGAAGGCACCAGTCTCGCAGAAAACGTCCACAAAGGGCAATGGATGGGTGGGAACATGATCATCCCACCAGCAGCGTATCGTTGGGAGCATCTCGGAGCACACGTGGGAGGTGTAACCGTCGGGGTCGTCCTTGTATTCGGGTGCGATGGCGTGCGCACCGAGGAAGGTGGGGGCAATCTCGAGCGGACCTTCGGCGTCCAGGAGCAGCAAGGCTTGCAGTAGGCGCAGCTCGGTCTCGGTCTGTAAGCCGTAACCGGTTTTGGCTTCGGCGGTGGTGGTGCCATGGGCGAGCATAGCACGGAGGCGTGGGCGGGTCTCATCAAGCAGGGACTGGAGTGAAGCCTGGCGGGTAAGGCGCACGGTGGAGAGGATGCCACCTCCGGCTGCCAGGATTTCAAGGTAGGTCTTGCCTTCCAGGCGCAGCTCGAACTCGGCAGCGCGGTCACCGACCCAAATCAGGTGGGTATGTGGGTCCACTAAGCCGGGCATAACCACATGCCCCCTGGCATCCAAGGTCTCTTCGTGGGGATATGCCTGGCGCAGTTCGGTGGTGGTGCCAACGGCGGCAATCATCCTATCACGGATGAGCATAGCGCCATCTGGAATGATGCCCAGGCGACCGAGTTCATGCCCGCGTTGGGGTGTACCGGCAATGGTAAGTAACTGGGAGGCAGAGTGGAGAAGCATAATCGTCTCCTGAATAAAAAATAACAGGCAGGAATGATGTTCCTGCATGTTATTATAATTGCCTTCTTATAGATTAAAGTGATGGTACTTCAATAATCATGCAAAGTGCATCCGGGTACCAACACTGGACTGTACATAAGCGTTCGGTAGACGATGAGCCAGTTCATGGGTGGCTCTCCAACCAGTGCAATGCCCGGGCACAATGATATCAGGTCCAATTTTAGATATTTCTTCTACTGTCCGTCCAATGATATTTTCAAACAATCCACCCGTCAAATGCAATCCGCCAACAAACGCATGAATATGCTCAATACCCGTCATGCGCTGGGCGTGGCGTATGACATTAATCGCGCCCGCATGGCTGCAACTCGAAAGAATCACTAATCCTTTATCCTTCAGATAGCACACTACAGCCTGGTCATCCCAAATCCAGGTATCGGGCTCCCAACCACCATTGGTTCGTGCAAGCTGTAATGGGAAGCCCTTCTCGAAGTCAGTAAGCCGGTCGACCTGCCCGGTAACAAGCACTGAATTATCGAGCAATAGAGACGGACCGCGCTCTTCCACTACTTCCCAACCTTCTTGATCGAGGTCGCCACGGTTTGGTGGTGGCATTTTAAGGTCAGACCCGGTTGTGAAAACGACCTTGCGTTCACGCCAAGCATCCGGGTGAAGCACGAGGGGCAAGCGCTGCCGACCGACCCGCTGGTAAATGCCTTCGAGACCGCCATGATGATCCGCATGTCCGTGCGAGAGCACAACCGCCCGTAATTCATTCGCCCGAACACCAAGCACGTCCAAATTATGGATGGCGGTATTGCGACCCAAGCCGGCATCATAGAGTAACGATTGCTCCTGCCCATTCCTAAAAATCGTAAGGTAGAGCGAGTAACCGTGCTCTGCGATTAGATGCTCCTGATCAAAATAATCCCACATTAGGGGAGGGCGATGCACTGCCGATGTGCTGGGCAGGAGTGTATCAATCGAGTTGTCGACAAGGACAGTCACATCGATGACATCTACTGGTTTAAGAGCAACATGTTCATTGGTTGTCATTTCCATATCATTTCTCCCTGATAATTATCCAATAACCCACCTTCACATATCAATACAAACGATATTTATAATATCATATTTATCCAGTTTTTCTATTAAAAATTGTACAGAATCAACACTTATAAACCAGTGTGTTATAATATCCATATACATAGATCAGGAGTTCTGAATGCGTGCCAAGACTGATAATAGAAACCTTGCTGAGAATTTGCGGATAGAACAAGGCCTATCATATGCGGAAATATCTCGGCTTACCGGGGTAAGCAAAAGCACTTTGTCCGGATGGCTGAAAGATATTTCTTTGACGATCGAACAACAGTTACAACTCCAAGAAAAGATGGAAGCAAACCGAGCATCATTCGCAGCACGTGCATGGTCAATTAATCGGACGCGTTATCAAAAAGCTCGGCAGCAAGCTGATCAGGTTGCTGTGCGGGTCTTTACTGAATTACCAAAACACCGAAGTATTGATGAGTTGTCTCTGGCGATGCTTTACCTGGGAGAAGGTTCCAAAAGCTATGGACGAGTACAGATCGCCAACACACAAGTGGCAATATTGCGTTATTTTCTTACTACACTCAAGAGGTTATATAGGATTGATGAAACCCGATTAAGTTTTCGGCTGAATCTGGTAAAGGCGGCGGTCTCATTTGAAAAGGATTTCATCGATTGGTGGAAAGCTGAATTGCGATACCCTAATGCTCGTTTTTTAAAAACACAATATGATACTCGATCACACGCAAAAAAGATAACCGATGATTACCATGGAGTATGCACTTTGACCTATTATGATACTTATCTCCAAAGGCAATTGATCAGTTTGGCTACAGTTTATATCACTTCTCATTCTGATATATAAAGGGATTAAATAAAAAAGACCGTTAGAATACGGTCTAGCAGTGGGCGGAATAGGACTCGAACCTACGACCTCACGGATGTCAACCGTGTGCTCTAACCAACTGAGCTACCCGCCCGCGTAAGTTTGGATTATACCATAGCGGGAACAAAGCGTAAAACAGCAGTGAGCTTGTACGGGCGGATTGGGGGGCAGATTGGCAGAAAAAGTTGTCTAGTCAGGACGACCGTGATAAAATCGACCAATTCATTGAAGCAATGTGGATTAAAATGTGCCGTCAATCCCGTATCTTGCCCAATCACCCGTAGGAGAAACCTCTCATGAATGAAGAACTCTTCAATAAATTCGAAGCACTCACCTTTGATGACGTACTGATCGTCCCAGGCTATGCCGAGGTGTTGCCTGACAAGACCGATGTGAGCGGGCAACTCACGCCTAACATCCGCTTGAATATCCCGCTCGTCTCGGCGGCGATGGACACAGTGACCGAGGCGCGACTGGCGATCGCTCTGGCGCGTGAAGGAGGCATCGGCATCATCCACCGCAACCAATCTCCCCAGGCTCAGGCGGCTGAAGTGGACAAAGTCAAGCGCTCACAATCGGGCATGATCGTCGAACCGATCATGTTACCTCCCACAGCCACCCTGCGTGAAGCTGAGGAGATCATGTCCACCTACCATATCAGCGGCGTGCCCATTGTGGACGCCCATGGAAAGCTGGTGGGCATCCTGACCAACCGGGATGTCCGCTTTATCGAAACGGCAGATTATGACCAGCCGGTGAAGCAGTTCATGACGCCACAACCGCTGGTGACGGCCAAGGTGGGCATCAGTTTGGAGGAAGCCAAGCAACTACTGCAGAAGCATAAGATCGAAAAGCTGCCACTGGTCAATGAGGAAGGCGT
>JBAPSY010000324.1:0-7589 GCA_049281855.1 Anaerolineales bacterium | reverse complement strand
CCAGTGTCCAGTGCCACGGTAATGATAGAAAGTCACCGGGCAGCCAGCACGCCTTAAAGATTCCTCCAAGTTGTCAATGTTGGATTGCGGCTCAAACTCATCATTCTCGGCAAAGTGACCGAGGTAGGCTGCTCTTGAGTTGCTGTAGTCGCCACCCCCGGTCCCGTAAAAGATGACGACGGAACGGATGTGTTCGGGATCGTCGGCAGCGAGGTCCAGCGCATAATAGGCACCCAGAGAGAAGCCAATCACTGCAAGGCCGCGGTCGGCTTGTCCAACATGTTCGTTGAGAAACATAGTTGCATCCGCGATCTCGGCCTTGGCTTGGAGGTGGTTGGTGTCGAGAGCTTTGCCAAGGGTTTCCGCACCGGTAATGTTGTCTGCGATCTTGCCATGATAGAGGTCTGGGGCGAATGCCACGAAACCGGAATCAGCCAGCCGCGTGCAGAAAGCCTTTATAGTATCGTTCAACCCCCACCAGGCATGAAGGACCAATACACCGGGTCCCTTGCCAGTGTGCGGGACGGCGAGAAAGCCCTGAGGTTGAGAATGTATCATGTGGACTACTTATAGTGGTTGTAGTGGATCGTGCTACCGTCCAACGGTGTGCGTTTGCCGCAAGTGGGCGGGACGAGATAAGGCTTGGGAGCAAGAAAAACTCGAAGCCAGAAAAATATCTGAAAACGGCGATGAATCCCCGCCGTCCAGTGCACGCTGTGTTAGCCCGCATTTGATTTTTAAAGACATGGTACTAGACCCTTAGCAAGCCACGGAACCCCCTAGCGCCATAGTAAGATTCTGCACCGTTGTGATACACGAAGACATGGTCGTAGCGACGATCGGCAAAGATGGCGCCGCCGAGTTTTCTAATTTCAGAAGGTGTTCTCAACCAGCTCGACGTTTTCGTATCGAAATTTCCAAGTTTCTGCAACTCTCGATATTGTTCTTCCGTTAAAATCTCGATGCCCATGGCAGCTGCCATATCCATAGCGGTATCTTTTGGTTTAAATTCTTTCCTTGACTCCAGCGCTTCACGGTCATAACAAACATTTCTGCGGTCTTTAGGACTTTCCGCTGAACAATCATAAAAAATGTATTCGCCTGTCTTTTCATCATGACCAACAACATCCGGTTCTCCGCCAGTTCTTTCCATTTCATTGAGTGACCACAATTTTTCAGTATTAGCTTCCAGCTTAGCTTGTACTCTAGCCCATTCAAGACCTTTATGGCGATTCATGTTTTTCTCAAAACGGGCTTTCAAACCACTGAGTAGTTCTTTTCGTTGTTCTGGTGACAACTCCTTTTTATTGCTATTAATGTTGTTCATACTTTTATATTACCTCTTTTGAATTGGTGTGTTAAGCGTATGCTTGCTTAAATTTGTTTCAAAAGCTCACTAGCCGATATTATATCTGCTTACAATTTCTTTCTCTTCTTTGGCTTTGGCTCGGGTAATTCGACCAAAGATTCTCCGATAGCATTCAAATCTTCAATGCAGCGATGCTCATGAGGGCTAACTGCTGGCGCTTCAGCGTTTTGGCCGGTTGTGCAGGACTTGGTTCATTATACTTTATCCCCCGCCGAAGCATATACCAACGAAAACACTTAGCCGTAGGCTAAATCCGCTGTAAGCGCGGGTTGGGCGGCTTTATACTTTTTTCTATACAAATTATTCTATGTTAATCATCATTTACTCCAGAGCGTATACAGCATAGTTATTTTATAATAAATCTCTTTCAGCTAATCCACAACGCGCGTGCTCAAATGATTATTTGCCAGACGTTTTAATCCTTACATGGATCTTGTCGAGCTTCGCCGGATTTCGCTCAAATCGTGCTGCCTAACAAAACTAATTTGATGAGGTACGATACTTAATCTTTATTATTCCCTCGATCCCCCTATAGATAGGGCTGCTTGTCGCCTTTCCTTGCTTCATACTGGGATGCAGATTGGGCACAATTCGGGTACAAATATGCTCAAACAGTATGGTGATAATGGTTTATCCTGGACGTAAAAGACGGCATTTTTCCCCTTTTCCCCTACCATTTTATCCATCGCACTAAAGACGTCGAGGGCTCGAATCCCTCCAGGTCCACCAGCAAATATCCGGGGTCTGGTTGACGCGTTGCCTGTTTACGGGTACAATTCGGGTTACATTTTTGGGCCCATAGCGCAGTTGGGAGCGCGTCTCAATGGCATTGAGAAGGCCGAGGGTTCGAATCCCTCTGGGTCCACTTAAAAGTCTTGGCAGGAGTATTAAGCCATCCTTCAGCGAGTCGGGAGAGAGAGGTGCGAGCCCGGTAAAGTGCCCAAGGAGCACGACAAGGAAGATACAGGGCTGAACTCGCCTGCTGTCCTTGAACACAAGGACAGACTTCAACCGTAAAAACCATTCCATGTGGTTTAGCTGTTGGCAGGTTTCGCCTGTTATCGCGATACTGAGTGGCTATTATGATCCACCGATTCACGTGGTTTGTATGGCAACCAGGGTGGTACCGCGGAGAGAACCTTCGTCCCTGAGGACGGAGGTTTTTTGTTCTTTAACAACTATGAATGACTTGAATGATGAAAGGTTTAGACGACAGCCTCTGAATTTACCACATTCAAAAACACATCCAGGACTTCAGGATCAAACTGCGTCCCTTTGACCTTTTGTAGTTCAACGACAGCTTCTTCATGACTACGGGCTAGGCGATAATATCGATGTTCAGTCATCGCTTGATAAGCGTCAGCAATACCAAGAATTCGCGCCTCGAGAGGAATATTCTTTCCACTAAGTCCCTTAGGGTAACCCGTTCCATCAAATTTTTCCTGATGGGCAGATATCGTTGTAGCTAACGATGGATATGCATCAATCGAGCTGACTATATTTGACCCAATCGTTGGGTGCAATTTGATCAATACCCAATCATCTTCGGATAGGATTGACTTTTTCCGAAGAACTCGATCAGAGATGCCAATCTTACCAATATCGTGGAGGATGGAGGCCCAATATACATTTTTTACTTCGTCATCACTCATTTTGAGTTCGTGGGCAGTCGTACTTGCCCATTTCGCCACTTGTGTGCTGTGTCCGCCGGTTTTCGAGACACGCCGATCCACGAATTTGGAGATATTGACTAAGAATTGAAGCCAGAGTTCCTGTCGTTGTGTGTTAGTCATAGAGTCTCTTCAATGCATGAGATAATTTCTGGCTCACATGATGCAAAATCTATACCAACCTGACTACGAAAAGGAATTTTTTTACTAGAAGTAATCAGGCTAAGGAACTAGTAATAGAATATTAGTTTATGACAGTATTAAAATCTGAAATGACATTCAAAGAAACGATAAAGATTGAGATTTGACAATGTGCATCAATTTAGCATCTACATGGTACCCTCGCGGTGAATTGCCGCGTTTTATCCAACTACTGCCTGTCCTCCAGGAGAAGTATGGTCACATCGTGATTTTTTTATCTAACCAGAATATGACCTTCTGCATAAACGACGAAAGAAGAAAGGGCAGGTATTTGGCTCTTGAGAAAGCCATAGAAACCCCTTCAGATTCTATTCATTATGTGGATATAGACAGCTTGTTGCTCTGGGTCGAGACCAAGTAGGAAGAATGGAAGCAGATGTTAGGACAAATTGAGAAATTTGATTGTGTCATGCTCCTCTTTTCTGCCTTTGGTTATTTGGATGATAAAGAGAACCTTCAGGTTTTGGTCAATATAAGAAATACATTAAAAGTTAGAGGTTAATTGGTCTTTGATACGCTCTACCGGGATGTCTTATTAAAGAAGATGCAGCCATTTTTCGTAGTTGAAAAAGGAAGAAATATGATGATCGATCGTCATTCATCCAATCTCCAACAAGGAAGGTTTTATAATAAACGGTTTGTTTCCCGTGAAGTAGTTAGAAGGGATAAACCATTTTTCATCCGCCGATATAACCCGAATGAACTCCAGGCGCTGATCAATTAGGCGGAGATGGAGCTGCAACAAATCTACGGAGGCTGGGATGCAAAGGAATTCTCCTCCGATTCACACAGGATGGTCGTGATAGCTCGTAAACATTGATAACATATAACTTGATATATTTACCAGGTTAATGAATGGAGAAACGAATGTCTGAACTACCTTTATATAACCCATCAGAAATAGAACCAAAATGGCAGGCAAAATGGGAAAAAGATGGCATATATCAGTCAAAGATTGATAACTCCACTCCAAAGCATTATGCCCTGACCATGCTACCGTATACCTCGGGTGATTTTCATATCGGTCACTGGTATGCAATGACGCCGTCAGACGCACGTGCCCGTTTTAAACGCATGCAGGGCAACAACGTCATGTTCCCAATTGGGTTTGATGCCTTTGGACTGCCGGCTGAGAACGCGGCCATAAAAAATGGGATTCACCCCAAGATTTGGACTTATGCCAATATTGATCACATGCGCAAGCAGCTAAAAAGCATGGGCGCCATGTGGGATTGGCATAGAGAAGCTATCTCGTGCGACCCAGAATATTACCGCTGGACTCAATGGTTCTTTGTCCAGCTGTATAAACACGGTCTGGCATACCGCAAATATGCTGCAGTTGATTGGTGTCCAAAAGATCAAACCACCCTGGCACGTGAGCAAGTAAAGGGTGATGACCGTCATTGTGAGCGATGCGGGACACCCGTGATCAAAAAAGAGCTGGAGCAATGGTTTTTTAAGATCACCAATTATGCAGAGGAATTGTTGGATTTTTCCACCATAGATTGGCCAGACCGTGTGCGGACGTTGCAGACGAATTGGATTGGTCGATCTGAAGGCGCTTCGGTGTTATTCCATACCGAGCAGGGTCATCCGATCGAGATTTTCACCACCCGCCCGGATACGCTTTGGGGTGCGACCTTTATGGTATTAGCTCCGGAGCATCCATTAGTTCAGAAGATAACTACGCCTGAAATAATGCCAGTTGTGGATGCCTATATCCAGCAGGCAGGGCGCCAGTCGGATATTGATCGCGAGGCTACAGATAAGGAAAAAACTGGTGTGTTCACTGGAGCTTATGCTATTAATCCGGTCAATAACGAGAAAATACCCATATGGATCGCAGATTATGTATTGATGACTTATGGCACAGGCGCAATTATGGCAGTGCCGGCACATGATGAGCGCGATTTCGCCTTTGCCATTAAGTATGGTCTACCCATCTTGCCTGTCATAAGACACCCTGATGGACTGTCCAAATCTTATGCGATGGTAAGTACTCTGAAGGATGGGTTTAACAATGCCCTTATCGATGAGGGTATTCCGTTTGAAGAGCATTGGCATGGACTTTATGTCACTATCCCGATTTCGAAGGTCGATCGTTATATAGAGCTGGCACGCCAGTATTTACTGCCTGGTTGCTGGAATGAGGTAGTCGGCGCACGCTGGGTTTTCATCTTCGACGATGGGGTATGGGAATGGGATTCTGTAGACAGTGAACAACGAATTCTTGAACGCTGTAAACAAATCGAACCCAATGTGGGCGATTCGCGTACACTGATGGAGATGCTATGGAAAGTCGAGTTCTATCAGGATGTTCTATATCATTCCGATTACGGCGCGATGATCCATTCGGACATGTTTAGTGAAACACCCGGTAGTGAGGCCAGTGAAAAAGTCACCCGCTGGCTGAGGCAAAGGGGGATTGGTAAGGCAGCAGTGAATTACAAGCTGCGCGACTGGTTGATTTCCCGCCAGCGTTACTGGGGTGCGCCAATACCGATGATCTTTTGTAACGATTGCGGGTGGAATCCTGTGCCTGAAGATCAATTGCCAGTGTTACTGCCGGATGATGTGGAGTGGAAGCCGACCGGAGTAAACCCCCTGACAATCCATCCAACCTGGAAGAACACGACCTGCCCTGTGTGTAACAAATCAGCTGTCAGAGAAACTGACACCATGGACACTTTTATGTGCTCTTCCTGGTACCACTTGAGGTATTTGAGCCCCAAATATAATCGAGGTCCGTTTGAACCGAAAGAATATGATTATTGGATGCCAGTGGATACCTATACCGGTGGTATTGAACATGCCACCATGCATCTGATCTATACCCGCTTTTTCCATAAAGCCGCACGAGATATGGGTATCACCAAAGGATCTGAGCCAATCATGCAGCTAAGAAACCAGGGGATGGTCCTGGGTGAGGACAACGAAAAAATGTCAAAGAGCAGGGGTAACGTGATTGCGCCTGACGCGCTGGTTGCTCATTATGGTGCAGATACAGTCAGGGCATACCTGATGTTCTATGCCAGATGGGATATGGGTGCACCATGGAGCAGTACAGGGATCGAAGGTGTTTACCGCTGGTTGCGCCGAACCTGGACATTATTCACGGATCATGTAGCGAAAGGTGACCCGGAGCCTGAGGTACTGCGTGGGTTTCGCCGTAAGTTGCACCAGACTTTAATGCAACTCACCCATGATTTTGAAGTATTCGAGTTCAATACCATTGTTTCTGGATTAATGGAATTACTCAATGAAATGTACAAGGCGCGCGAGAAAGGTGTAGCTGGGACTCCTGAATGGAATGAAGCCGTGGATATTTACTTAAGGATGATGGCACCAGTGACGCCGCATATCGCTGAAGAATTGTGGGCGTACTTGGGAAAACCATATTCAATCCATCTGCAACGCTGGCCAAAAGTCGATCTGGCTGCAGCAGCAGAAGAGTTGATTACACTAATTGTGCAAGTCAATGGTAAGCTGCGTGATCGTATCATGGTACCAGTAGATATAGGCGAAGAGGAAGCAAAAAAACTAGCTTTGGAAAGTGAAGCAGTGAAGAAATTCCTGGAGGGTAAGCCTCCCAGGAAGGTGATTGTCGTTCCCCGACGCTTGGTCAATATCGTAGTCTGAACCCCAAGGGGCTGCCTCTCATTTGAGGCAACCCCGGCAATTCGTTTATAAACTATAAAAAGCCTAGTTCGTGATCAACCAGCCCGTATTGGACTGTTTTGTCGATCTAGTATCGAGTTCACTTCTCGATCTGGTATCGAGTGTATTACTCGATCTGGGTTCGGGTGTCGTTCTCGATAAAATCCATTAATAAATCCGCTTATACTCGCCCAAAGATGAGAATTCTTAAAATATTGGCCAAAGGCCAGGGATTTTTCGTAAACCTCTTGTGGAACAGAACATTTGTGCTATAATAGGAAAGATTTATTCTGTGATACTCATTCATTTTGCCAATCATAAACCACTTAATATCAGGTTCGTTTCTTTTCGTTTTCAAGGGTGGTTTTTACCGTCAGTATCGCCAACGTAATTTGTGAGCGATGCTAGGTGGTTTTTACCCGAATTATTGAGGACGTTCTTCGTCCGAAACATTGCGAGCAATCTAAGCGAGCGACGCAAGAGCCTTCTTTACATGCGGTGCAAGATTGTTCACTGGCAAACACCGCAAAGCATAGGGCTTTGGGAGCGATATTGAGGCACGAATGTTTTTTATTCTCTACACCACCGCTTACCAGCTCTCAAAGGCATGGGCCCAGTTATCCTAGGGACACGAATTATCGTGCTTAAGCAATATAAAGAGCGATTTTTTTGGCTGGATAATTTTATAAACC
>JBAPSY010000323.1:0-4320 GCA_049281855.1 Anaerolineales bacterium | reverse complement strand
ATATAATATATAATATATAATATATCAGTTTGTTGATATTCTGTATTTTAACATAGTAAAAATTAAAATAATGGACCAAACCAATACGTTCCTCGAAACCAGTGAGGTTCTACGCAAACGTTCTCTCACGGATGAAGTTTACGAATACCTATCCAGTAAGATTATTGCAGGTAAATATTCCTCCGGTGATTGGCTCCGTCAGGAGGATATTTCCACTTTGTTGGGCGTTAGCCAAACACCTGTGAGAGAAGCACTTGACCGGCTGGTTGCTTCTGGTTTGGCGGAACGAGTACCGTATCGCGGGGTCCGCGTCCCAGTATTGGAGCCAAAAGAAATTGTGGACGCATTTATTCTGCGCCTTCTCTTGGAAACGACTGCTGCACGTCTAGCCGCGAAAGTGATCCAGCCGGATGAGGTTCAGATCTTATCCAGATTGGTTGAGAATACTTCCAATCTAGTCTCTTTGGAGGATATGGCCACCTTACGCCAATTGAACAAGGAATTTCATAGCCACCTGGTGGAATCAGCTCGGAGTCCGTTGTTACATAAGTTATATGAAATAACGACCAATGCGTTTCCGGATTGGATGTTATATGAATATATGTTCCGGCACCCAGAGCTTCTTCAAACAAGCTTGAAGCGCGAATATATTGAGCATAAGGCAATTGTCGATGCTTTATCATCCAAAAACCCGGAGGCAGCATCCATTCAAGTTGCCAATCATATAAAAAATCTTTGGCATGACCTTCATGCCTACTTGGATATCTCCGGTGATACTATTCAGGAGATTGAAAGACAAATCGGGGCAATGTTCCCAAATCATCAAAAATAAGCGTTAATAAAAGGAGATAAAAATGCAAACCGAAGACCTGTTCAAAGAAATGGCTCAAAGTATTACCGATGGAGAAGCTGAGAAAGCAGCTGATTTGGCAAAACAATCCATTGCCCAGGGTATCGATCCACTCGATGCAATCAATAAAGGATTTGTTGCTGGGGTGAACTTTGTTGGTGACCAGTTTAGCTGCGGAAATATGTTCCTGCCAGAGCTGGTCATGGCCGGTGAAGCTATGAAAGCCGCTGTTGCGGTGCTGGAGCCAGAATTACATAAACGCGGCACTGAGCGGAAAATGCTCGGCAAGGTAGTCTTATGCACCGTTGAGGGCGATATTCATGAAATTGGAAAGACCCTGGTAGGAACGATGCTTTCTGCCACCGGTTTCCAGGTTTTCGATATGGGTGTAGATGTTCCGGTGATGAAAGTGGTAGAGAAAGCTCGTGAAGTTGGTGCAGATATTGTCGCGATGAGTGCATTACTTACCACCACCATGGTGCATCAAAAAGATGTCATTGAGGCGCTTGAGGATGTGGGCATGCGCGCCAAAGTTAAGGTTATGGTTGGTGGTGCTCCTGTTACCCAGGAATGGGTCAAGCAAATCGGTGCTGATGGTTATAGCGAAGATGCCATCGGAGCTGCGCAGATAGCCAAGCAGCTTCTGGGCCTTTAATCCCAACCGGGTATCGCTATGACTGGGAAAATAAAATCTATCACCGACCCAAAACTAAGCCTGGATATTCTTTCTCCTGAGGAAATTCAACGCATTCATACCGCTTCCCTTGACGTCATCAATACAACGGGCATCAGATTTCCATCCACCCGCGCATTGGATATTTGGGAAGCTCATGGTGCCCAGGTGGACCGCAACACTTCCGTCGTGAAAGTGCCCGGCCATATTATTGAAGAAGCATTGAAGCTTGCTCCCCCTAAATATATTCTGGCTGCTCGCAATCCCGATCAAGACTTACCCCTGGATGGAAACCACGTATTCCTTGGCACAGATGGGTGTGGGGTTGAAGTACTGGATATTAACACTGGCAAACGCCGTATGTCTGTTTGGCAAGATGTCGCTGATATTGCCCGAATTGGTGACGCATTGGATGAAATTGCCTTTCATTGGGTGGCTGTCTCTGCACAGGATATACCAGCTAAAACCCGTGGGCTGCATGAGCTGCGAGCCATTTGGGAAAACTCCACCAAGCATGCCCAGACTGAAAGCATCTATAACGATTGGGAAGCTCGAGCAGCGGTCGATATGGCAGCCGCGATTGCTGGTGGACGGGATGCATTGCGAAAACGACCTGTCCTATCCATCATGCAATGTACTGCCCCACCACTCGGTCAGGATGGAGGCAGCGTGGATGCTGCTTTAATTGGTGCAGAGGCTGGTTTACCGGTTGGTTTTATGACCATGGCGGCTTGTTTGACGACTGGCCCTGCCACGTTGGCAGGGACTTTGGTGGTAGGGAATGCGGAAGTTATCAGTGCCACTGCCCTAATCGAGCTTGCCTTCCCGGGTACGCCGGTCTTTTACGCTGCCGCTCAGACAGCCTCTGATCTACGGACAGGTGCTTATACCGGTGGTGGTCCAGAAGATTTTCTATTTGGTGCAGCACAAAATAAGCTCTCTGACTTCTACAACATTCCTCTATCCATGGGTTCATTTGCAACAGGTGCCAAAGAACCAAACTGGCATGCCGGTGTCGAAAATAGCTTGTCTACTTTCATGGCAAGCCTGGTCATGTCGGATATGTTATTGGGTGTCGGTTTATTGCACGGCAGCAGGATATGGTCCTATGCTCAAATGCTAATGGACTGCGAGATTTTCTCCATCGTCCAAAAGGTCATGCAAGGTATTGTCGTTGATGATGAAACGCTCGCGCTGGATGCGATCCGAAGTGTCGGTCCGGGTGGGAACTTCCTGAGTCAAAAACATACCCTGAAGCATATGCGTGATATCTTTATTCCTCAATTCATGGACCGCCGCCCTTATAACGTGTGGGAGCTGAAGCATGATGATGGTCGTGATTGGGCGCTTGAAAAAGCAAGAAATATCCTTAACACCCACCAACCCGAGCCATTGGATCTCGCCATATCAGTTGAGCTAAAGAAAATCATTGCCTCGGTTGAGGTAGAGTGATAAATATGCAGCCGAGCCTAACTCTCCTCAGCGATGAATTGGTCAAGCAAATCCTGGATGAGGCATTCCAACTGCTGATTAAACCTGGAATAAAAGTTCAATCCTCTGCAGCCAGGCAGCTTCTAGAAGATGCTGGTGCACAGATAGAAAAATACACGGAAGTGGCTCATATTCCAGAAAAACTAGTTTATCAAGGCCTGGAGACAGTACCTCACCATTTCAACCTCTATGACCGGAATGGAAATGCGAAAGTAAGCTACGGTGGGAGCGCCGTCCATTTCGATCCTGGTTCGTCAGGGGTACATATCCTGGATCCGGATACCTCCGAGCATAGACCATCCTACACTGGTGACCTGGTACGGATTGTTAAACTAACTGAAATGCTTCCACAGTATGACGCCCAGTCAACGGCAGTCATTTGCAATGAGATCCCCAAGTCAATCAGCGATTTGTACCGCTTATATCTGGTGCTCTTATATTCATTAAAGCCCATCATAACCGGTGCATTTGCCATCCCCACCCTGCAGGTTATGGTGGATATGCTGGCAATATTCGCTGGCAGTTGCGAAGCCTTGGCAAAAAAACCTCAAGCTGTGTTTGATGTCTGCCCATCGCCTCCTCTGATTTGGAGCAATTTTGGAGCTCAAAACCTGATCGACCTCGCTCAAGCTGGGGTACCCGCCCAGATGGTGTCCATGCCGTTGGCGGGCGCAACCGCCCCAGTCACATTGGTGGGTTCTGTCGTCCAGCACGCGGCTGAATGCCTGAGCGGCATCACGATCCACCAGCTTGCCAAACCTGGCTCACCCATCGTTTGGGGTGGCGCTCCAGCTATCTTCGATATGCGCAAAGGCACCACACCAATGGGTGCCATTGAAACTGCCATGATTGATGCTTCTTATGCTCAGGTAGGTAAATTCCTCGGTTTACCCACCCATGCTTATCTGTGTGCCAGTGACGCTAAAGTCGTTGATGCACAAGCTGGGTTAGAAAGTGGAATCAGCGCTATCATCGGTGCTCTTGCTGGTGTAAATATGATCTCAGGAGCCGGAATGCTTGATTTCCTTGCTTGCTTTAGCTTGGAAAAATTGGTGATTGACGCCGAGATCGTCGCTATGGCAAAACGTTTGCTCTCTGGTGTTCATACCCCAACGGAGACACTTGCGACTGCCATGTTTGAGGGCATCAATTTCAAGGGTGATTTCCTTAAGCAAAAAATGACCCGTGAGTTATTCTCCAAGGAGCAATACCTTCCGTCGAAGGTATTAGATCGTGATTCGATCCGGGGTTGGCATCAGGATGGCAGTTTGGATACTCTTGCACGCGCAAAATCACAGGTCAAACA
>JBAPSY010000322.1:0-2962 GCA_049281855.1 Anaerolineales bacterium | reverse complement strand
GCCTGGAAGAGACCATTGCTCGCTTTAACCAGGAAATCGAAGAGTATTGCCGCCCTTTTGAAGAAGTGGTGGTCTTGCTGGACACGATTCCCGGCGTTGCTCGCGAGACTGCCGAAAACATCGTCGCAGAGATTGGCACGGATATGAGCCGCTTCCCGACTGCCAATCACCTGGCTTCCTGGGCCGGGGTGGCTCCCGGCAACAATGAGAGTGCTGGGAAGAAGCATTCGG
Source organism: Anaerolineales bacterium (assembly GCA_049281855.1). Lineage (GTDB taxonomy): Bacteria > Chloroflexota > Anaerolineae > Anaerolineales > UBA4823 > FEB-25. The sequence continues at coordinate 2,731 of JBAPSY010000322.1, read as the reverse complement.
GGAAAGCGAAAAAAGGGAATAAACCACTGGGTGTCACCTTGACTCAGGCTGCCCATGCAGCTACTCATACAAAAAACACCTACCTTTCGGCTCAATATCACCGTCTGGCAGGAAGGAGGGGCAAAAAACGTGCTCTGAAAGCAGTGGCTCATTCTATTTTAGTTATTTCTTACTATATGATCCAACGCCATGTCCCTTATTTTGAATTGGGAGGTGATTATTTTGACAAACGTCGTCCTGAAGCGACTGCTAAGAGATTAATAACAAGACTTGAACATCTTGGTTATCAGGTTTCTGCGCAGCAAATGGCTATTCCTGTTTCATAATGATTTATTTTCAGATCAGTAATTACCAATACATTATAGCACAAGCGTTCTAATTCACATGGGGTTTATGGAAAACCACCGATATTTTAAGATCAGCGTAGGTTTCGATGACCAAGATCACAGCTTCGGTATGAACAGTGCTCGTCTTGAGGATTGGTTAATCCATTCGAATGGACACGCATTTAGCTGTCTTCAGCCTCCTGCAAAAAAGGGGATTTGGAGTGATAGTTTGGAAATTTAATCCACCCTACCCTTTTGCTAGATTTTTTGTGTTCGAAACCACACGCTAATAGTCAATGAAATCCACGGGTGCCAGACATTGCGGATATAGAATGGAAGAGAATTTCTTGACTGCGGCAGATTCCGAATGATCCCGGTCTACCTCGGCATCGCGGAAGACGACGATGTGGACGAAGCGAGTCGGATCGTCACGCTCCTGCCAAACTTCATAACGGAGTGTCCCTGACTCATTCGGCGAACATAGGCCACAAACTCGTGGATCGCAGCAAGACACAGTTTCACACTTTCAGGGCGTACCTGGTAGCGTGCCAATTGGCGGATCTCACCGTTATTAATCTCACTTCTAGCCATTTTTACCTCCCTTTAAAGCGGCATCGTCCAGTATGGTTAGCATCCCCCAGGTTTTAGCGAAATAATTTGCTATGTTACCGCTGTTCGGGTGCCTTTATCAATATCTCCGCGCCTCGCCACACCCACCTACGATTGTTGAAGCTCTTTGTAACCAAATGAAGGCTTGTGCATCAAAAGTGAAATTTGGTCTTTTTTGTCCGGAATGAGCGGGTTTAGATTCTTCGATTGGACTAATTTCCGGATGCTCCGATCTATACCATAGTTCGTATGGAGCTATCAAAAAAGAGGTGCCTATGAAAACTGGTCGTTTGATCAACATATTTATCGTTGTCTTCGTTGACTTGCTTGGTTTCGGCCTCATCCTACCAGTGCTACCCTATTACGCAGAGACCTTCGGAGCCACACCCCTGGTGATCGGTTTTTTGGTAGCATCCTACGCAGCGGCATCATTAGTAGGTGCTCCGATATTGGGTCGCCTTTCAGACCGCTTCGGTAGACGCCCGATCTTATTGCTTAGTGTTGCCGGGACATTTATTGGATACTTACTGTTAGGTTTCGCCCGGCCGATTGGCCAGCTAGTGGCAAACGTATTCGCTTCCAATTCGGTGAATGCATTCACCATCGGTATATTGTTCTTAAGTCGAATGATCGATGGACTCACAGGTGGAAATATTACGGTAGCTCAGGCATACATCAGTGATGTAACTGATAAAACGAACCGCGCGCGTGGTCTGGGTATCATCGGTTCTGCCTTTGGTTTGGGCTTCATCCTCGGCCCTGCTGCGGGTGGGCTACTCAGCCGCTGGGGATATGATATCCCCGCATTTGTAGCGGCGAGTCTGGCGCTGCTCAATCTCATCTCCATTTTCTTCTTCCTACCTGAATCTCTGACGGATGATCGCCGGGCAGCAAATCAGTTGCAGAATCGTCCATCAATCACATTAAAAGCCCTCATCGACGCACTGAACCGGCCTAAAGTCGGTCCGCTACTGCTGGTACGCTTCTTTATCATGCTGGCATTCGCCATGTTCCAGGCCATTTTTGCCCTTTTTGCCCAACAAAGACTAAACCTTTCCTCGCAATCCACCGGATTCGTATTGACTTATGTCGGTGTTTATTCCGTGCTGGTACAGGGAGTGGGCATTGGGTTACTCACCAACCGCTTTTCAGATAACGCAATTATCATCACATCACTGTTCGTGATGTCTCTGGGTTTTTTCGGTTGGGCATTCACCTCTACTTTACCGATCATGCTGCTGGTTATCCTGCCTTTATCGGGGGGTGGATGGGTATTGAATACGATCATCACCAGCGCCATCACCAAAGCCGTCGAGCCAGAGGAGATTGGGGGAATGTTGGGAATTTCCACTTCCATAGAAAGCATTAGCCGTGTGATCTCTCCCACCCTGGGAGGATTTTTGTTCGGCAGTGTGGGGATGTGGGCTCCCGGAGTGGCTGGCGCCGTGGTATTACTCTGGGCGGTTTGGGTGGCGTATCGGAGGATCCTCATGGTGAAAGTGGTGGAAATTCCCCAACCCGCTGAGGAGTGTTGCGTGTGAGCGGATTAGATTTTAGCAATCCAGCAGAAGCAGTGAAGCCACTAAGACACTGCAGGAGCAAACCAAACAGGTTAGGTGTTAGCAATTAGAAACCCCTCCCGCCTCCCTTCTTGGCACCGAAATACCCATAATATATAAAATGCATTACCCATGTCTGTGAATGGGTGTTAATTATCTAGCCAATCGATACAAGATAAGGATGGGGAAGGAGTGACCGACCATCCACGGATAAATAGAGGACTACACGATGGGTGA
>JBAPSY010000321.1:0-12636 GCA_049281855.1 Anaerolineales bacterium | reverse complement strand
TTGCCGATGATGATCCCTGCCTGTGGGCCTCCCATGAGCTTATCCCCAGAGAAGCAGACCAAGTCGGCTCCGGCATCCAAAGATTCATCCACCATGGGCTCATGCCCCAAGCCGAAATGGGCAGTATCCAGCAATGCACCTGAACCCAGATCGTCTACAAGAGGGATTCCAGCCTGGTGGGATATTTCTGCGAGCTCTGACAGGGTTGGCTCACTGGTGAAGCCAGTCATGCGAAAATTGGAGCGGTGTGCATGCAGGATCAGAGCCGGTGATGCCTCTTCAATGGCGGCAAGGTAATCCGCCAGATGAACGCGATTGGTGGTACCGACTTCGCACAGGTGAGCGCCTGATTGCTGCATGACGTCTGGGATACGGAAACCTCCACCAATCTCCACAAGCTGTGTCCGTGAAATAACTACATTGCGTCGCCGTGCACAAGCTGATAGGACTAAAAGAACGGCCGCAGCATTATTATTGACCACCAAAGCAGCTTCAGCATGGGTCAAGTGCTTGAGGAGTGATTCTGCATGAACCAGGCGCGAACCTCGCTGCCCGCTTAGGAGATCAAATTCCAGGTTTGAATATCCCTGTGAGACGTCTTGGATGGCAGAGATTGAAGTTTGGCTGAGGGGAGCTCGCCCAAGGTTCGTGTGGAGAATTACTCCGGTGGCGTTGATCACTGGCCGTAAAGACGGAGCCGCCCACTGCCGAAGTATACTGAGGGCATGATCCAATAATGCCTCATGGGTAGGAAGTGTGTTCGTATGAGTATATCCAGTACGGGCTTCTTCCAGGGATTGACGCAACGCTTCCAGCGTTTGCGGTCGTCCGTATTCCATGATCCAGGCAGATATATGGGGCTGTTGGAGTAATTGATCTACTGAAGGCAGGTCGCGTAAACTGCTCATTGGATATATTTCATATAGTATCGGGAAGGCAAGAATGCAGTGACTAAGCCTTCCACTGACTCTTCTCGCTCAGCCTTAATAGGAATTCGATCAAACCCAAGCCGATTGCCAACAGAATCGCTAATGCCGGATTAAGTACACGACCCATCTGGAGCCAGACCAACGTGGAAACATAGACTGCAAACCAGAGAGCCTGTCTGACGACAACCATGTAGGTGGGAGGGGGTGTGCTCGGGAAACGGCGGTTGAGGAAAGCAGTGATTGGTAATGTTGTACCGGTGATTGCCAGGACACACAAAAAGAAGAACAACCAGCGTGGTCCAACGGTTGGCAGGGTGGAAACGATCAGGGCGATCAGACCGCCCCATCCAATAATGAATAGGAAAATAGAAGCAGGCAGAAAATTAGCAACACGGGGAGAGGTGTTAGATTTCATATTGAGATAATTCTATCACAGGCGTTAAAAATAAAAACAGGCGAGTGGATAATTTACTCGCCTGTCATTTCCAATTAGATTAGTTACATTTCTCTAAATTCGCCTTCCAGAACTTCACCTTCATCATCTGGATTTCTGGGTTTACGATCATTGCCATCGGAAGAAGATCCTGCTGACTTCCCATTCCCAGGTTGACCAGATCCTTGGGATGCATACATCTGCTGGCTGAGCGCGTAAAAGGCATTCTGAACTTCATTGGTGAGATTATTGATCCGGTTGATATCATTACCTTTCATTGCTTCACGTAGCTGGTTTAGTTTAGCATCTATATTTTGTCGATCGCCGGCAGGGACTTTATCCTGGAGCTCGCGCAAGGCTTTTTCAGTCTGATAAACGAGCCCATCGGCAGTGTTGCGGGCTTCGATGAGCTCGCGTTGGCGCTTATCGTCCGCTTCGTGCTCACGTCCCTCGCGCACTTTGCGCTCAATCTCGTCCTTGCTCAAGTTTGTCGAAGCAGTGACGGTGACTTTTTGTTCCCTTCCGGTAGTTTTATCAAGGGCAGTCACATTCAAGATACCATTGGCGTCGATATCAAAGGTGACTTCAATTTGAGGTGTGCCACGCTGGACGGGAGGGATCCCCTCCAGTCGGAAACGACCCAGGCTCATGTTATCCGTTGCCATCGGGCGCTCACCTTGGAGAATGTGGATATCCACTGCCGTCTGGCCATCTTCTGCAGTCGAGAACACCTCAGACTTCTTCACAGGGATAGTGGTATTGCGTTCAATCAGAACAGTCATTACACCACCCATCGTTTCCAAGCCCAACGATAGGGGAGTCACATCGAGTAACAACACATCCTTCACCTCACCACCCAGCACACCTCCCTGAATGGCAGCTCCAACAGCGACCACCTCATCAGGGTTAACCCCCTTATGGGGTTCTTTATTGGTGAGAGAGCGAACTAGATCCTGGACCATAGGCATGCGTGTGGCACCACCCACAAGAACGACCTCAACTATTTCAGAGGCGCTCAGATTTGCGTCTTTCAGGGCAGATTGGAACGGCAGGCGCAGGCGAGAAACCAGGTTTTCAGTTAACTGTTCGAAGCGGGCACGGGTTAATTTCGATTGCAAGTGCTTCGGTCCGTTGACATCGGCTGTGATATAGGGCAGATTAATCTCTGTCTCAATGACGCTCGAAAGCTCGATCTTAGCTTTTTCTGAGGCTTCGCGCAGACGTTGCAGAGCTTGTCTATCCTTGCGTAAATCAATGCCCGTATCCGACACGAATTGATCCGCCACCCAATTTACGATACATTCATCCCAATCATCTCCACCGAGGTGAGTATCACCATTGGTTGCACGGACCTCGATAATGCTACCACCCACTTCAAGAACAGAGACATCAAAGGTACCGCCACCCAGATCAAATACCAAAATCGTTTCGTTGTCTTTTTTATCCAAGCCATATGCCAGGGCAGCTGCAGTTGGCTCGTTAATTATTCGTAGGACTTCCAGCCCGGCAATCTTGCCGGCGTCTTTGGTTGCCTGACGTTGGCTATCATTGAAATAAGCAGGAACGGTGATGACCGCCTGTTTTACTGGTTCTCCCAGATAAGCTTCGGCATCCTGTTTGAGCTTGGCAAGGATCATGGCTGAAATATCCTGGGGGGTGTAATCGATCTTCATGACGGGGATCCGTACCCGGGCATCATTGGAAGGTCCTTGAATTACCTGATACGAAACCATCTTGCGTTCGGTTTCCACCTCATCGAAACGCCTTCCCATGAAACGCTTGATCGAGTAGACAGTGTTCTCAGGATTGATGACTGCCTGACGTTTGGCAGTTTGACCGACCATGCGCTCACCATTTTTATTGAAGCCTACCACTGAAGGTAACAAGCGTGAACCCTCAGCGGTCGAGATCACGGTTGGGTCTCCGCCCTCCATGATGGCTACCACACTATTGGTGGTTCCAAGGTCAATTCCTATAATTTTTGACATATTATTCTCTCCTCTGTATGGTTAACAAGCATGTAAAGATTAAGAACATACAGATATTTACAATTGTTTTGCTGTATATAGAATACATTGTGTATGCAAGAAACACATTAACGAGATGTAGGAAAGATATATAAATCATTGCTGTCAGGGGTACATTGCACCAATCCATCCATTGCAGCATCCAATGATAAATCTGAAATTTATTATTTAAGGTTGCAGAGATTAGTACCGGAAATGTAAATATTTTAGAGGCATTGTGATAAGAACCCCAAAAAATGTGCCAATTTTGGCGAATTATCTTTTCAGAGTCAATATTTTTGCATATCCAGTCCATAAAGATTTCAGTGCCATATATAGGCATTATCGGCTGTTTTTTGAGAATCATGCCAAATATGGGGGTGAGAACATATGTTCCCCAATCTCCGGGCTATATTATTGTGTGTCCTTTTAACATAAATACTAATCCTGCTCCCCCATTTTCGGAGTTTGTTTTAACATTCCGAATCTTAAATAACTCGTTATTTTAAAGGTACCGTAGGTTAAAGGTATTGCAATCCGACCCGATTCTCTGCTAGAATGTTACCAGAATCATAACTGTATAGATGTTCGTTGGTATGGTTAGCCAGCCTAAAATATGAAAGACCTCGGCTGGCGTTTCCGTAAAAAAATAGTAGGTGAATATTGGATAACAACCCCCGACCAATCCTTGGTTGGGGTTCTGTATCCTTCTGTGTTCGCATCCTGGTGAAGAGGAGGAAGGGATTGCATGAAAGCTGAGCAAGCTTGGCAAGCGGCATTAGGCCAGCTACAAATGGATATGCCCAAAGCTTCTTTTGATACATGGGTGCGGAATGCAGAGATCGTTAGTTATGAAGACAATGTATTTATTATCGGTGTGCCGAATACTTATGCACGTGACTGGTTGGATAGTAGGCTCACCAGTAAGATAAAGCGCTTGCTATGCGGAATTATGAATCGGACTGTAAGCCTACGCTTTATTGTTTGGAAAGGGGGATCTGACCAACCCCTTGCGGAGGTAGCACTTCAAGAAGTAGAACCTGAAATTCCTCCAGCACAGATCAAAACCACTGCGCTCATCAACCGGTATACATTTGAAAACTTCGTGGTCGGGTCATCCAACCGGTTGGCGCACGCAGCATCACTTGCGGTGGCTGAACGACCGGCACAGGCATATAACCCACTGTTCCTCTATGGTGGCGTTGGGCTTGGGAAAACCCACCTATTGCATGCCATCGGGAACCATTGTTTGAGCCACAATCAGAGTGTACTATACGTTACATCAGAAGAATTCACCAATGATCTGATCAACGCCATTCGGGCACATACCACACAAACTTTCCGAGAAAAATATCGCCGCATTGACGTCTTGTTGATCGATGATATTCAATTCATTGTCGGCAAAGAATCTACGCAGGAAGAGTTTTTTCATACATTTAACTCCCTGCATGGTCAGGAGAAGCAAATCGTCATTACCTCTGATCGACCACCCAAGGCATTAGCGACATTAGAAGAACGTTTGCGCTCTCGTTTTGAATGTGGGCTGGCTGCAGATATTCAGCCTCCAGATTATGAGACGCGGGTGGCGATTCTGAGGTCAAAATCAGAGCGAATGGGTCGCCTAATCCCAGATGATATTGTGGAAACCATCGCGCGACGAGTACAATCCAATATTCGCGAGCTAGAAGGTAGCCTGACACGGGTGCTTGCCCTGGTTGATTTAAGTAACCTACCGTTGAACGTAAAGCTGGTAGATATTGCACTGGCTGATTTGTTACCCAAACCAAGCACAATTAAACCAGAAGAAGTTGTGAGCCAGGTGGCTGGAGCCTTTGGGGTGACTGTCCAAAATCTGATCGGACCTGACCGGAGGAAGGAAATCGTCCTACCACGACAAATTGCCATGTATTTGCTGCGCGAGGAAGCCAATTACTCACTCCCAAAGATTGGTGAAGCACTGGGAGGAAGAGACCATACTACGGTTATGTATGCCTGCCAGAAAGTAACAGATATGCTCGAGCGCGATGACAAACTGCGACGTCAGGTGATCAAAATTCGTGAACAAATCTACGGACAATCAAAATTATCAATTTAACTCGACAGGATATTAATTTTTTATCCCCTTATTGAGCAGCGTGGATGGATTGCTTTCCCTACCCACGTTGTTTTTATTTAAGAACTTTGTTTCTTTTTCTGGAATTCCACCACAAAACGATATTCTTGAATAATTTTCCCAACCAGGAAAAACCCATCGGTTCGAGCTCTTCTCGAAAATCAGACCAGGGGTCTCGATCAAACATTTTGCGGACAGTGTAACGCCCGATGAGACTTACACTTGCCAATACTGGGGCTGCTAAAACCAAGCCAATCAAGCCTATCAGATTAGCGGCAATGATGGCTACCACAAGCACTGCAGCTGGATGGACGCCCAGGCTTTTTCCCATAATGCGCGGCGATACCAAGTTGTCGTAGATTTGGTCCATGAGGATTGAAAGGACGATGGTAAGCAACGTGTAATACAACGGCACTAAGTTGAAGTAATTTCCCCCCTGGAATAAAGTTACCAACCCCAACACGATATAGGTAATGAATGGACCAACATAAGGAACAAACCGAGCCAAGCCAGCCAGGATGGCGATTGCAAAAGCATAACGGACACCCAGGATCGATAAAAGGATTGTATAACTTAAGATGACCATGATCACGATCGTGAGCTGCCCCCTTAGAAAGGCATTCCAGATGCGGCCGAGGGCGGTGCTCATCTTCTGAATATCATGTGAATATCCAGGGATGTTAATGAAATCGAGAACGCTGGGTACTTTACCGGCGTCTGCCAAAACAAAGTAAGAGATGACTAAGACAAATAAACCCCATGCGATGGTGCTGGCAGTGGCACTGGCAAATGAGCCGGCTAATGTTCCAGCCCTTCCGATGAGCGATTGTAATGGTGATTGTAATGCGTTGATCACCTGGTCACCGAATTGTCCCAGGTCTGTGAACTGGCTAAGATCGATCTTATAGGGGCCGATGAGGATAATCTGACTGGATAACCTGTCAAAAATATTTGGCAGGTCATTTACAAAACCTTCGATGACCTTGATCAGACCACCAATCTGTTGTACAGCTGCAAGGACAATCAGGGTGGATGAAGTAATCAGGATGATTAGAAGAATGATGTAGATGACATTTACCGATGCACGCCAAGATAGCCTGGTGTGGCTGTTCAGGAAAGCTGACAAGGGGTGAAGCAAGTAAATGAGAATAAATGCCAGGATCAATGGGCCGATGATAGACCGGAAATAAATCAACATTGCCAAGAGCATACCGGCAACCGTGAGTCCAACGACCATCTTAAAAGTTGAACTCCATCTTGGTGAGGTTGGATTAGGTTTTTCCACGTTCATGGCGATTTCTCTCTTCTTTGTGTCCATTGCCACCAATATGTTTTTGGTGGTGGAAGGGGTTGGGTCGCACTGACTGGAGTCCATTCCATATCAAATAGATTGGCAAAAATATAGCGCCCAATGACACGCATAGAGGCGATTGTTGGAGCTGCTAAAGGGATACCCAGTATTCCTGCCAAGATGGCACCAGAAACGATCCCCAAGATGACAACCAAAGGGGGAAGATGAACCCTGCGACCTACAATACGAGGGATTAAATAATTTAAATCAAATTGCTCGAAGAATAAATGGAGCCCGATGACAATCAACATGAACGCCCAATGAGGTATGGGCATCCAGGTCGAACCAAGGAAAAATGCCATAATTGAGGCGATTACCAGCCAAATACCATGACCAATACTTGGTAAGAACTCCAGAATTCCTGCCAGGATGCCCATAGCCAAAGCAAAAGGCAACCCCAAGATCAGGCCTACGATGGTAAAAATGATTGAGACAAGAGTACTCAAAAGGAGCTGCCCACGGAAAAATGCACCCCAGATTTGATTGATCTCATCCCGAATCCAATGGAAATCAGGCAAGAAGGTGGATGGTAGGTGAGAAGTGACCCAATCTTCCAGCTTGGAACCATCCTTGATCAGATAAAAAGAAACCAGGATAATAAATATGATCCAAATAATGGATGTAATCACGTTCTTAACCAGATTTACCGTCTGACCAACAACGGGTTGTACCAACCCTTGCAAAGCGCTGATCACCTGATCTGCCAACGCACTAGGATGGATCGTAAACCCTGCGATACGATAATCTTGTGCCAGGGCACTCTCAATGGAGGTTATGATTTGCTGAGGATTGATCTGTAAGGGTTCAATATTCTCCCCCATGATGGGTATGATCACGATGGGAATTCCAACGATGATCACCATCAAAATAATATAGGTAATCAGGATTGTCAAAGTCCTCGGCAGGTGAAACCGGCGTTGGAGGAAATTTACGATTGGATTAAGAATATAGGCAATGATAATAGCAATAATTATGGGGGGGATGATTTCGCGGAATCGCGATAAAAGAAAAATGAAAAATGCCAGCAAAAGCAGGCTAATAGTCAGTTTGGTTGCATATGGCCAATGTGGTCGTTCCACTTGCCCACCTTTTTTGCATGATCCAGGGCATCAGCTATTCCGCCCAGATATCTAATGCAGGAAAAATGATAACGCCACCAAGATGACTATGAATGAGCCAGCCAGGACTCCAACCCGACGGATATCTCTGATCACAAAATGATAATCGGGATTGAACCCCGTTGGTCGATTACCCACTAATGTATCGGGCACCGATTTTTCTGAAGCAGGATTCACATCCCGGCGGATTGAGCGTTTTGATTTTTTTGCCATAATAGAACTCCACGGATTTCTTGGGTGTGATAGTGGGTTAATCCCATCCATCACCCTGTATTCTTGTGACCCATATTATAAATCCTATTTGTTGCCACTCTGTAAACTGGCTTGAACGACGATACGCTTGTTATCGACCATATATGGGTAACAGGAAATTAACGTAACCGTGGGATTAGGAGTGGATGCCATTACCTCCACATCGGTTGGTGCGACGAATTGGGTATTTGTGATAATATAGGTAAAGGAATGCTGGGGGGTGTAGACGATAATTTGATCGCCACGTTCCAATTGGTCAAGATGGCGGAAAATCTCTCCAAATACGTCATTATGAGCCGACAAGACCATATTTCCTGATTGACCGGGATTAGCTGAACCTGTATGCTGAGCCACTCCCTTTTTTAGCTGCTCCCATCCATCTCCTTGAACGACTGGGGCATCGACATCAATTGTCGGGATTTGGATCTGAATTGCCTGTTCGGGACCAGGCGTAGGGATGGGAATCGATGCCAACGATTGATAAAGTGGGAGCAAGTGGGTAGGAATTTCGGCCTCATTGGGTTGAGCACCACCTTGAGAATTTGGTGGCGTGTGCCCAGAAGGTAAAATTACCGGGACAATGAGCGGAGTGGGAGTTAGCGTGGATGGGGTTAATGATTCAGCAAACTGAGTATTTAAATCACGGAGAATCTGAATACCATTGTAGATGACAACGATCAGTCCAACTACAGCCAGAACCTCGATGGCGAGCAAAAAGCGATCCAGAACACGCTTCGTGCGTTCATGCCCAGAAACCGGACGGTCATTTAGATCTGGTTCTGCTTGAGTGTTTGAATGTAGGTGATCAACAGGGGCACGTTCGAGTTCGGGCGCCAAGGTAACCACCCTACCGGTATGGCGGAACCGCTCCAGATGTTCCGTGCGGACTTTTCGCCTTTTTTCCACCATTAGCTGCCGGAGCTCATCGATGGATAGATCTTCGGGTGATTTTGTCTTGCGCACGAGGCGATTATACTCCGATTATTTTATGGAATTTTCTTCGGCAGTAACAACTGCGGGAAGAGGGTCTAATCTATCCTTCCGATGGTCCTGGCGTGCGAACAATATGAAACCAACCAAGCGTATCCCGGCGCTGAATAATAGGGCATTGCTCAATCCAATATGCTCAGAAAGGTAAGTGCCCACTAAAGGTGCGAGGATTGATGATAGATATTGAATACTTTGAGCGAGTGAAACGAAGGTCGGACTATAGCGAGGCGGAATGGTTCTCATCAACTCATCGAAAAAGACCAAGTCGATGCCCGCCTGGAAAATGCCTGCAACTGTTGAATAGATAAATATCATGGTCTGGTTGTGCGTCAATGCCACTAAACCAGGGTAGAGAGACACACTTAAAGTTGTGATCAGCAATACGAATCGTGATCCTTTGCGGCGGGATTGGCGCGACCAAAAGTAATAGCCCACCACAAGGACAGCAGTTTGGGCGGTATATAATAACCCGATCCAAGCATCAGAAGCATTTAATTGGCGAACAAAATACAGAGGGAATAACGGTGTTCCCAAGGTAATTCCAAAAAGATACACAAAACGCTTGAGGGTAAATGAGACAAAATCAGGCGACGATTTGATCAGCTGCGAATATTCGTGCAGGCTGGATTTTATCGAACCTGTGGAGATATTTTCCACTGGCTCGGCATCCGCAATTTGAATGCGGCTGGAAAAATAATAGCTTATCAAGCCTCCCATTGATAATCCTACGAAGACGAGTTGGTAATTGAGATGAAAACCGATGTGATCCAATACCTGCCCCGCAATAGCAACGGCAATGGCTGTAGTTATTCCCAAGATAGACCAACGACGGCTCATCAGCTCATATCGGCCTTCTGGTCCGGAGACTGCATTCATGACCACCGAAAAACCTACAGAGACCATCGTTTGCGGTAAAGTTGCAGCTGCCCAAATGATGAGCACGACAAGAATGAGGATATTATCTGGTACGAAGAAGGGGGCTAACCCGGTGAGGGCATAGGCTGAGATGACCATCAGCCGAGATATACTATACCAAGGTACAACATTACGCTGTCTTTGAAGGAAGTGTCCGACCCATAATGCCAGGATTAATCCGGTGATGCCAGGCATTGAGGTTAAAAGTCCAACTTGGACTGGAGTTGCCCCAAGCCGAGTGAGAAACACCGGAAGAAATGGAGCTGCCGCACCAGCAGTACCTACACCGATGGCATCGATTTGAACATAACGCTTGTTGCGTTCCTGAATATCGATCAGCTCAATTTTTTTGTCGGCAGAAGGCTGAAGAGTGGCACTCATGCTACCATTCCGCGCATAATTTCTAATAATTTCGAGGCCAGGATGACCCTGTCAAAATGCGTCTCCACATACATTTGTGCCTGGCAACCCATGTGGTTGACCAAATCAGGGTCGTCAGCGAGGCGAAGAATAGCCTGGGAGAGTGCATGCGGATCACCAGGTGGAACTGGAATCCCCCCATCTGCATTTTCAATCACATCGCGAATGACCCCATCAATTGCCAAAACGACGGGCTTTCCAGAGGCCATATAATCGAACACTTTATTGGGATAGGTGGTTTTGTACATTTCCACAGGCTTGAGGATAGCAATACAGACATTAGAGGCTGCAAGCGCGGACGGCATCTCGATTTTGGGGATTGGAGGCAGGAAAAGGATATTGTCCAAACCCTCCCGGATGGCTTGAGCCTGCAAAGCAGGTTTATCCTTACCATCACCGAGCAGGACAAGGATGATATCCTTTCGGGATTGAAGCTCTCTTGCGGCTTCAAGCACTATTCCAAGATCATTGGACAACCCATGAGCACCTGCATAAAGAGCCACGAATTTCGCATTGAGTCCATGCGTTTGACGGAAGGTTGTGCCATCCACGTTTGGATTGAACATGGTGGTATCGGTGCCGTTGGGGACCAGTTCCACATGAGGTGCACCTCGACTCTGGACATACGGAATAAACCCGGGTGAATTGACCACAACCAGATTGGCATGACGATATAAAAAGCGCTCAAGCCATTCTGAAAGCCTGATCAACAGGGGGTTTCTCAACACGCCTACTGCAATGGCAAAAGCTGGCCAGAGGTCACGGACTTCAAAGAGAAAAGGAAGGCGTTTAACCCGCGCCAGAGCCCAGGCAGTCAACCCCTGGAAAATGGGGGGAGAAGTGCCCCAGACCAAATCCACCTTTTTAACCCCCAGACCAATGAGGAACGAGGAAACCATAAAGCTGAAGAAACTGATCAGGCGGAAAACAAAGCTATGGTGTAAGGAAGGATAGGTGTATGCCCGCAGGATGGTAATGAGGTGCCCATCGGTTTGTTTTTCAACCCAGGAAATTTTCGTAGAACGGGCTTTTCCGGTGAGATAGCTGATTGGGCTAGCGATGATTGTTACCCGATGACCCTGGGAAGCAAGATAGCGGGCGAGTTCGTGATGACGAGTCCCGCCTGGTTCATCTAAAGCTGTGAAGGCCTGGTGGATCAATAAGATATGCAAGGATTAATTCTTTCTACAGCGATGGGAGGTTGGGTGAGTAACCGCATTTTTAACTTGCCTCATTGGGTGGACTTTCCGTCACGATGAGGGGATGCTCAGACCATCCGGTGTGGTGAGATTTCATTACAGACTCCGCCATTATTTTTGGCAAAACCGGTTGGTTCGGTAATTCGTCCACTGGCATCCAAATTGGGAGGTGAGAGCCTTTTGAAGAGGTTGGCAGGCTGCTCATCTCTGCGCCGGTGCCTTGGCCAAACTGCCCAGCGATCGTGTCCGCCAGAAAATAGTACTGGGGCGAACCCAGGTACCAGACTTCAGCAACCATCGGTCCGATCTCTACATCCAGTCCAAGTTCCTCCATTACTTCACGTTGTGCAGCGGATGCAGGAGTCTCACCTTTCTCGATTTTGCCACCAGGAAAGACGAGATAATGTTTGCCTGAACGATATCGATCGATCAGGGCAATTTTATCATTTTGAATGAGGATGACTGCAGCTCTAGCTTTCACTGGGGAGGATCCACTCACTCTGTATTTCGATTGGCAATGCTTGAGAAATCTCTAGGATGTAAGCCAAAGCAGGGATTTTATCCCCATATGTGGGGGATGTCCAGCCGGCAATTGGGGATATTATTCCAGAACCAACCAGGAGTTTTCCGGCACGCGCAAGCTGAAAGTTAATGGGACGGGGTGATAGCGTTTTCCCATGTGGTGAAGAAACGACGGTTTTCAGTGTGACCCATCCAAATGGAGAATGGATTCTAATTTCATACCCTTTGTATTCAGTTTTATCGGTTGCTTCATGAATTTCATACTCCAAATCCGGTAATAACCAGTGCAAGCGGGCAGTATGAACAGGACCGCCAGGTCCATCCAAATAGTCGATCACCTCCCAATGACCATCGACATAGGTAGTAACGGTACGCGAGTGAGTCACCC
>JBAPSY010000320.1:0-3766 GCA_049281855.1 Anaerolineales bacterium | reverse complement strand
GATTCTGTCCATGCAAAATTCTGATCCCAGTCCTGTATCCCTATATTATTATCTGAATTAAGAATAGGAAAATAATACAAGAGCGAAAATAAAATGCTCAGCACAATTAATACTCCGAGCTCCCACTTTCTTGTATTAACCTCACAACGTTTTTTATGGATGCGGTAAGCCAGCTTTTCCAATGATGGGATATTCATCGTGAAAACATGTGGTTGGGGGTAATGTCCAGGAACCAAGCAAACTCAAACCTTATGCGATCACTCATGGCATGAGTATATTATATATAGGATGATTTGATAGTACCTACACCCACGCGTAGGTCTTTTCACATATACTGGGCCAATGTGTGAAAATGGTATAGTCCTATCCGTAAACTTTCTCTCTCTTATTCTCTCATATCAAACAACTTCACTTTAGTTCACACATCACAGTTCTATTTTCATGTGAATGCGTTGACATGCATTTAAGTACCATTTGATACCCTTCTCGGATGAGGGAATAACGGGATGATGATATTGAATTAGGAGCTGCAAAGGAACTCGATTATCTTACACGCAATGACGACAATCGTACCATTATATATTTGTTAGGTGACGCGACAGGTTCGTTCACACTTCACATTAAATGCTGAGAACCCCGTCTCGAATCACGATCTGCCTCGTTTCATCGGAGAAAACAAAGCTGAGCTGCTTACATACAATTGGATTACCTTTTGCATAAACGATGTCCATATGGATCACTTTGTTCGGCGTGGAGAAGCTTTGCGGACTTATAGTACCGCCGAACTGATCACTCCGACCATATGCCCAATGAAAGCCTGCTTTCTCGTCCTCTAACGGATTCCCAGTGACTACAGCCTTATCGTTGCAGCCAATGGCTACCTCAGCGATATTTCGCATGGCCTTCTCATCACGAAACTCTTGACGCATCTTAGCCGCCATTGGGCCATTGCCATGCACGTCAATGACCTGATTGTTCTGCACTACGAATACAGCTAATTCCCCACTATAATCCACAGGGATTTCGCCCTGTGTTTTGCTGGTCGGACTTTCATTAGGAACAATAAACACCTCCCCAGAGGGAAGATTCCTTAGGCGGAATTCATCTTTACCTAAACTTGGGTGCAAGAGTCCATTATCTTGTATGGCGGGTTTATGGTCAGACTTATCGAAGTAGCAGATATGTCCAGTGGAGAACACCACTTCGATTCCATCTGATTTGTCGAAAAGTGGTGCCAGCTGAGTGCAGATCTTCGCGATTTGGTCATAATCCGCTGATAACCCTGTCTGCTGCATCGCTTTGGTGACTAATGGCATACTTGCTACGCGTAAGTTTTCATATTTCTTGGTGAGAATAATTAATGGTGCAGAAGCCGAAAACTGGGGCATTGAAATAATTATGGTAGAGTCTCTAGCAATGTCTTCTATGCGAACTATTTTTCCTTCGCTCGAGCCATACTCTGGCAAATCACCGTTATTTATTCCAGTGGCCTGATAATTCACAATAGGATTGACCCGTATATCGTACTCCGTGGAAAACTGAATCATCTCCTGTTGCCATTCTTCGGCGAGCTGACGTCGCTCGCGCCATTCTTGGGTGTCGTGAATATTGTCGTGGGGCAAGTCATACATGACCGTCACGATGTCGCCGCTCTGGGGAGCGAAGACATCTGCAAACAGTTGTTCAAGTGAGAAGAACATGATCATCCTCCAATGACAACGCTTAACTAATGATTCAACGGACTTTTGCTAACCCGCCAAATGATTTGCGTTAGCGGCAGTGGCGGGAAGGGCGGGACCCCTTCTCAATTATCGCACATCGGCGAATCAGCGCACCCGAAGCGGCGCAGCCGCTGTCCGCTGGAGCTGGTGTAAGACCGCTTTATTTCGGGAAAAACCTTCCTGTCCTTTGCATGTATGCTTTATATTCCTCCCCAAACCCTTTTATCATCATTTCCTCTTCTTTGGGAACACGGGTGCATAAGCCAGCAATTATTGCAATTGCGAAAACGATGAAAAACCAATTTGCAGTCACTAATGCAAGGCTTGTTCCATAACCAAACATGGCCGTGTAGAGTGGGTGGCGTATTCGGGCGTAAGGTCCTGTGGTCACCAAGTGGTGTTCTTTTCGCAATTGTAGTTGAGGCGACCACTCTTTTCCAAGCGCAACCTGAGTCCATGACCAAAATCCAAGGCTGGCGAGTCCTAAGGCAAACCCAATCCAGCGTAACCAGTCGGGAAATGGAACAGAGAGTACTCTCATCCAAGTCGGATTGATAGCATAAAGTACCAGCCAACCGAGCAAGATAAAACCCAAAATAACCCGAACGGCGAACATACCACGTCCTTCACGTTCAACAGCTTCACGGTCTGGCATTACTCGCTCTCCAGCCCGACGAACCTTGAGAGTAAAGTATATTCGCATTACAAATACTCCTGCGAAAAGAATCCAAAAGGCGACACCAAAGATTGATTCTGGAGTCATAGGATTATTCTCCTTCACCTAGAAAAGCAGCCTAACAATTGATTCTACGGACTCTTGCTATATTGTGCCACCTATATTCCATTCCGCGAAATGCTTACTTTTCACGTTTGAGGTGGTTAGGGTGTGGGAAACAACATAAAAGAGTGTCTAAATATTCAATACCACAGAAATAGCGACAAATGGAAACGTTCTTTTCTGCACATTTATGCTCATTTGTATTTTCGGCTTCATTCCAGGGGCATCTATCTTGCTCCCACGAAATCATGCTCTTTGGTGTTGCCAAATCAATATCCATGTTTGCCCCATTGAGTTTTTTGATCAATTCGTCCATCTTTTATTCCTTTTGATCTGGTGACAATGAACCATTGATTCTGGTGTGCCAGTGAGGCACACTATTGTCATGCTATGGATTATGCGCCTAACTATTGATTCTACAGACTCCAGCTATATCGTGCCACCTATATCGCAGATTATCTTGAAAATATCTCATCCTATCTCCCTCAAGCTAAGCTGCTTGGCTGAAGCAGGCAAACCCTAAGTCATCATCCCTGATCAAGCCTTTTTACCGCTACAAGCATTAGTATCTCCAGTATCAGCGCACCGACTGCCAACCCTAAGTAGAGACAAGGACCCCATAGTGCCCATGACCATTGATACCTGGCTATAATAATAACCCACAACACACCTACACTAGCAGCTAAGCCCCAAGATATTATATGGAACAACTGCTGGCGCCAACGATCTCCACGCAAGATCAGGAGCCATGTACTGAATAATGGCAGCACAAGGAAGAGGGCAAGCGAGATATACAGAACGATATGTAGGATCGCATAAACTGAATCAGTAATGACGGTTGCTCTTGTGACCATCTCCACAGCCAATTCGATGAGCCTGTTGGCCAAACCAACAAATATCCATATCCCCGACATGGGCATCCCGCAATAATCATCTTTCAGGCGGATGACGGGACTGGAGCACGGGTACTTCGATGGAACTACAATGAGGTCGTACCACCAGGGTCCCATAATTGCCATGAGTAATAAAGTGAAGATGGCCACTCGCCATGCATTCTTGTATTTATACAGCCACAACAAGCTTATCTCCTTCCATGTTAACGAACTCATTCTCTGCCAGACCTAATACTCTCCAATATATCAATCCGCCCAACAATTGATTCTACGGACTCCTGCTAGAATGCAAACTCCCTGCCAGGAAAGCTATCAAGATTAAGATACACAACATAATGTGAAATGATTTGCGAATCACGATCCCTCCTTTTAAT
>JBAPSY010000319.1:0-1830 GCA_049281855.1 Anaerolineales bacterium | reverse complement strand
GGTTATCATTTGTTGTTTCCAGAGCTAGCAAACTTAAAACATAGCGAATATCGCAGCCATCTTGTCGATAATATTTCTGAGCAGCTGGAAATATTTTTACTAATTCTTGATATGTTGGAATTTTCTGAAAGTTCTCCAACACTTGAAGCATTTCAAATTGCCACCTAATACGTGTCTCTGGACGGTTACCACTGGTATTCATTTCGTTCGATCGAACACGGAATCGTACCAGCTTTTCAGGAATCACATGGATCTCGTATTTCAGACACAAACGCACCCACATATCGAAATCGCCAAGTTGGTTTAGTCCATCTCTATAAAAGCCGCATTCGTTGTAACATGATTTCCGGATAAGGACACTGGGGTGGCATAACGCATTCCCCTGATAAAAAAAGAAATTAAGCCATTCAAACCGATCTCGATTGGGTTGGTCGAAGATTTTGTAGTAAAAGTGGGATTTATCCTTTAACCGTTTACCATCTTCATCAATAATTTTCGCATTCGTGAACACTGCTCCAAATTGGGGATGAGCATCCAGGAAATCCACCTGTTTTTGCAACTTCTCGGGTTCCCATATATCATCCGAATGGTGGATGGCAATATATTCTCCAGTTGCCATCTGAAAAATCACTTTTCGCATTCCCTCTAAATCGTTCCGGTTCTTACTATTTCTAAAAGACCGTATTCGCGGGTCAGTATAGCTTTTAATGATAAACCAGGATTCATCAGTTGATGTATCATCTTCTATAAAGAGTTGATAATCCGAAAATGTTTGATTCAGGACGCTATCAATGGCTTCACGTAGATATTTTGCGTGATTATAAGATGATAAATTAATTGAAACTTTGGTCACGATATCAATCCTTTATGAATTATTAAAATTTTGTGACACTCGATTATATATTATAGTGGAAAAAAGTCTACAAATCTTACCATCAAGCATGTATATGGAGCCAGAAACCCTAATTAGCAAGATCTACGGGAGATTTTTATATTCTGTCATCAAATCAGGATTTCAAATAACCTAATATATAATTGTGTAGGTGGATCGGCGCGTCTTTAGAATTATGGTTTTTTCCCAATATACAAGCCCCTCTTAAACAGACCCACAGGATCGTATTCAACCTCCAAATCCACCCGACGGAAAGCATCCCGATATTCCTCATGAGTGAAAAGACCAAGCTCGTGCCGTTCAGTAAAGTAAGTAATCCCCTCAGGTGTTCCAATCAAATAGTTGGTATCAAGAATTGAAACTGATCCCTCAATCTCGCTAATATACATCCATGCTATTTTCAAGTCAGGCTGATCAACAAAATTAGCCGTTAGTCGATCCACCCAATAATCTTTCGGGCTAAACCAGGGCTCTACGAACAAAATTCCCTTTCGATTTAGGTGATGAGCCATCCTGGCGACTGCGGTATTCATGTTTTCTACCGTTCTAACCGCAGCGATTGAACTAAATAGACAAGTGATCACATCAAACGAATGACCTACCTCAAATTTCACCATATTACCTTGATGGAATGGAACACCGGGGCAGCGAACCCGGGCTATCTCAAGCATTTCTGTGCTGAGGTCGAGTCCTTCCACTTCCATGGTTTCACGCAAATATTCGAGGTGTTTCCCGGTACCACAGCCAACATCCAGCAAGGTCTTTGAGTTGGGATTGATTTGCTGGATCAAAGAATTGATTCGCTGGGAAGCCCTCTTGTAGTCTAAAGCTTGATATAACGCATCGTAATATTTTGCAGATTTTTTATACATGCGAGATCCTCATTAGTCAGTATAATGTGACGGTTCTAGAATACCACATACTTGTCGCATTTGATG
>JBAPSY010000318.1:0-9623 GCA_049281855.1 Anaerolineales bacterium | reverse complement strand
ATTCGAAGCCACTCACGTCCATAGGGAAAAGCTAATATTAGTCGGCAATTAGCAAAGCTTGCACCCCATCTCTGATTATGCTAAACTGAACAAAACTTCACCGGGAGGGAGATTACCGTGCAGATCTTGGGCCTCATTCTATCCGTGCTGTTCGGTGTTGTTCCAATGCTGGTATTTGCATATGTGGTCTACTGGGTGGACCGCTATGAAAAGGAACCCGTGGTGCTGTTGGGTGGTGTATTTCTTTGGGGTGCCATCATTGCTGCCGGTGCTGCTTTCATCGCTAACTCATTCCTTGGCCTGGGGATTTACCTGTTCACAGGCTCTCAAGCATTCACTGAAATATCAACCGCTAATGCAATCGCTCCTGTAATAGAAGAAACTCTCAAAGGCATGGCATGTTTGCTTGTTTTTTTATTCTTCCGCCATGAGTTTGACTCAATTCTGGATGGAATCGTATATGCAGCGGTGACTGCCATTGGTTTTGCAGCTACCGAAAATATTTATTACATCTACACCTATGGTTTTCAGGAAAACGGGTTGAATGGTATCTTGTACATGTTCTTTGTTCGCGTGATTCTGGTTGGTTGGCAGCATCCTTTTTATACCGCATTTACCGGTATCGGTTTAGCTGTCTCCCGTCTCAGTCGAAATCTATCTATAAAAATCATTGCTCCCATCATCGGTTGGGGGCTGGCAGTCTTTACCCACTCGATCCACAATACCATTTCGTCTGTATTTCAAGGAATTCAAAGCCTTGTGATAGGAATATTTTTTGATTGGTCTGGCTGGATTGCAATGTTTATTTTCGTTATCTGGGCACTTTACCGCGAGCAAAAATGGATCATATCTCAACTGCGCGATGAAGTAGCCAACGGAGTGATCACCCCCACCCAATATCGGACGGCATGCTCCGCTTGGGCACAAACCTCCTCCCGTATCAAAGCTTTATTTTCAGGTCAATACCATCTCACCGACCGATTCTACCTGCTGACTGCCGAACTGGCTTATAAAAAACATCAAGCTTACACCTTAGGTGAGCAGGCGGAAAACCAACCTGAGATTGACCTCATGCGGGCTGAGCTTGGGAACATGAGTCCTCAAATTTCCGCCTGATTATTCGAACGAATTCAGGTAAATTTGGGCGGAAATAAATCATGGTAAAATAAAAATCCTTATGCCCCTGTAGCTCAGTGGATAGAGCGTTGGCCTCCGGAGCCAAAAGCGACAGTTCGAGTCTGTCCAGGGGTATTCTTATTAAAAGAACCCAATTTTTCTATTACTTGTAAGTGATTCTAGAATATTGGGAATTTCACTCCACCCCTGGATGCTTAAAAAACTTGGATGTCATAAAGCGTAACTGAATATTACGAGTTTCTGGTAACCCTCACCATACCAGTGATCACCCCTAAAAGGGTAATCAGCGATGCAGCCAAAAAACTCATCCCGAGTGCGGAAAATATTGCCCCATTTTGAATTGGATTTCCAGGTGTGCTTACCCCTGTGCTTCCGTAATTCAGTACCGTCGTGAATATTGCTCCCGCAATACCAACCCCTAATACCATCCCAAAATTTCGAGAGGTGGCTAATATCCCTGCAGCGATTCCCTGCCTGCTTTTTGGGGCTGATCCCATCAAGGCGCTGTTATTCGGTGAGATGAAAGCCCCCGTCCCAAGACCAACGATAGCTAATGCCAACATCATCGATTCGATGCTTGATTGAGCCGTCAGACGGGATAAAAAGTATAAACCTGCTGATAATACTGCCATCCCAAATACAGCTGGAATGCGTGTACCAATTCGATCCGAGAGTGTGCCACTGATGGGCGCGATCAGAGCCATGATCACAGGTTGTGCCGTCAGGATCAACCCGGCTTGTGCTGGCGAAAATCCTCTCCCCTGGATTAGGTAGAAAGGCATTAAGAAGATAGAGCTATACACCCCAATGTAATTTATCACGGCACTCGCCGTTGTCATTGTAAATGGAAGCTGTTTGAATAAGCTGAGATCTAGCATGGGATGTTTGACATGCCCTTCAATATAAATAAACAGGCTCAGTAAGATGACCGCACTGAGCAATAAAGCCAAAATGGGAATAGAGTTCCACCCCCACTCCACACCCTGATTAAGCCCGAGTAGTAGAGAACCTAATCCCATCAGAAACGTGATTGCCCCTGGGTAATCAAATTGTTCAGCTTGCTGATGGCTTGTGTCACTGGGAATAAACCGGGAGCTGAGCCAGATCGCTGCTAACCCCACTGGTAAATTAATATAAAACACTACCCGCCAACTGAATAAACTGGCTAACCACCCACCCAACGATGGGCCAACGGTCAATCCCAGGTATGTCATCGTCGCCTGTAAGCCCAGTGCTTGTCCTCGTTGTTGAACCGGAAAGCTTTTTGTCAATATGGCAGGCGAATTGGCTGCCAGCATGGCTGCTCCCAATGCTTGCAAGCCTCGAAATGCTATCAACAGGTCCACATTCGGAGCAATCCCTGAAAACAATGAACCAAGGATAAAGATCCCAAAGCCTGATAAATAAATCGTCTTGTGTCCGCGCATGTCCCCCAATCTGCCAAAACTCAGCAATAACCCACTTAATACCAACAAATAGATCGTCACGACCCATTCTACATTCGAGATCGCCTCATTGAAGTTTTGACCAATGACTGGTAGTACGGTATTAACCACGCTTGTGTCAAGCGCGGTCATGAATGTGCCAATCCCGATTGCCACCAAAACCCCCCATTTTTGAGTCGTATCCAAACCTGCTTCCATCGATTACTCTTCCACCATCACAGGTTTGGGGTGGTCATGTAAGATAAAGCTCAATACAAGTACAGTCGCGATCGCGCCTACGGAAGTGGCGAGAAATGTCGCCGGATATCCAACGGTATCCGCCAGCCAGCCACCGAAAAGGGGAATTATAAATGCTGTCGGTGCGATTAAGGTATTTGCCAGTCCGATGTAAGCAGGTTTCTCATGTCCTTTGCCAAACTCCAGTGTCATTGCCATGGCGATCGTCCAAATGGCAATGTATGCTATTCCTGCCAGAGTATATGCCAGATAAAACCATCCCACTGATGGAGCCCACCAGGCAACGCCTGCACTCACAGCCGCCGAGATCATACCCATTGCCATCACGCCCCGGTGGCTCCAGCGATCCCCCAGCCAACCCATGATTGGGCTAAATAAAGTTTGTACAAACAATAAAATTCCCGTTAAGATTCCTGCGGTTGCCTTATCGACCCCATAAAAGCGTACCACGTAGACCGTATAAAATGCAAATCCCACTGTGCCTAATTGCGCTAAAATCCGCACGACCACGAACCACCTGAAATTTACATCCCGGCTTAATATCGAGCGCAGATCCTTCCAAAAGACTTTACCTTCTGTTTCAGTATTCACCGGGGTTGTCGCTTCTTCCCGAGTTAATGCAATTGCCAGGTAGGATAGTACAAATGCTCCAACAGCAAAAAGAAAAACCATGGTAAAACCCCTGGTTGGTTCATTATTTTCAAGAACAAATCCCGAAATAACTGCCCCAATGCTGGCAAGCAAATTGCCTGCCGCAGATTGAAATCCGAAAAATATCCCCCAGCGCTCCCTTGGGATTATTTTTCCGATCATGCTTTGCCAGGCGGTGGCAGTAAAACCACCACCCAATCCCTGCCATACTAATAACGAAAAAGTCAAGAAAAGGGCAATCTTCGGACCAATATTCGGAATGAACCAGGAGACGGCTGCCAATCCTAAAAATGGCAACCGTTCATGGACGGTGAAGAACATCACCATCGGTTTATATCGCTTCTGTTGAGCCACCCGATGCGCAGTAAATAATTGAGGCAATTGCCACCCCACCACATGGATCGCCGGGATAAGACCGATAAGGATGGCTGAATCGGTAAGATTACTGACAAATAGCGCTAATACCGTGGTAAAAGAGGCAAATCCCAGACCCAACCCAAAAAAACCACCATCAATCACATTTACTATGAAATTGAATGGAAAATTTTTACCGTGTTTGATTTCAGCTGTGCTAAGGGTCGCCACGTCTCGGTAAATCTCCAGCGTTGAAGTGTACCATAATGTATCGGGGTCTTGAGCCAGTCGTCGAGCTCAAAACCCCGATAAGAATCAAAATAAGGCAGGAGGTCTATCCACCCCAATCCATTTTTGTGTATTCCTATGCTTCAATAATCAACTTCTGGTTAGCTTCGCCTGGTTCTCATGCCAGCGACCAGCATGATCAGAGCTAGTTATCAAGATTATACTTTGCCCGCGATTCAATCCAGGTCCTTGACCATCCGCCAGGCAGGCTCGTGCATATCCCTGCGCTTGCCTTTATCATCGATATATGACCACCGGCCTGGATCCGCGCCAACCACAGTGTATCCCAAACGGTCGTAGAAACGCCGGGCATCACGATTATCCTGCCCAACATTTAGAGTAACATGCCGGAATCCCCGCGTACGAAGATCATCCTCTACGGTGTGCATGATTCTTGTGCCGATCCCGTGGTTCCTGAATTGTGGCTGAAGCCGGAAGCCATAGACATATGCCCGCACAATCCCATCTGCCAGCTCTGGTCGGTTTCCCTTCAGAGATACGAAACATTGGCCGATCAATCCACTCCCATTAGATTCAGCGATCCAGATAATCGCTTTACCTTGCTCGACCATCATGTATGTATCCGCATATAACCGTCGGAAGTGGGTATATTCGCCATTCCATTCAAGATCTATCAAATCATCCTTTTCAGCTTGCCGGATGAAAACTGGGTTCATTTCTAATCAGCTCATCAAGATAGGTTTCTTCTTGATCGACATTTTCAATTTTACCATCCAGCCAACCCTCCCGAATTGCACCCAGGATGCGCTTGTAGCTCGGCCCCGGCGGCAATCCCCGCTCCCGAAGGTCATTCCCAGTGATCCTGGGGGTGATCGCATTAAGCCGGTTAAGGTAAGCCTGAATGTTATTGCAGAGCTTCTCATCCCGCGCTACTAAAAAGTTGGCATAAATCGCTAATGGAGGCACATCTACTAACCGGTTGGCGATCATGCTGAGCTTTGCGTTTGCCACCCAGGGTAAATCCTTCCACAGACGACACGCTGAAAGTACTACTCTGACCAGGGTTGCTGGATATCGTAGTTTTCTCATGATGGCCTGGGTTTTTTCAACCGGTTGATTGATTAACCACAAGCTATATGCTAATTTGCGTAGATTATTGCCCCTTTCGAGATCCAGCTTTAATCCAACTAAAGGTTTTTCATGGATATAACCCAGCATTTCGAGGTTATCCCGGCTACCTTGGTCCCACACCAAAGCCGGATGTATCTCATTGAGTAATCCAAATTCTGATAAACGTTCAAGCATGCTCACTCTTTGATCCGTATCCAGGATATGATCCAATTCATGCCTGATCCTGTCTCCGGAGACTTGTCCTACCAATGACCTTGCTTCATATAACAATTCCAGCGTCCGCTTCTCAATGCGAAAATCAAAACGTCGCTCGAAGCGCACCGCCCGCAGCATGCGGGTTGGATCATCAACAAAGGAAAGTGAGTGTAATACCCTTACCAAGCCTTCCCGCAGATCGTTCAAACCACCCCAATAATCATGCATCTCCCCATAATGACTCCCATCCAACCGTACAGCCAATGTGTTGATCGTAAAATCCCGCCGGTGCAGATCCAGCTTGATGCTACCGCGCTCCACCGTTGGCAACGCAGTCGGGTGTGTGTAGAATTCAGTCCGGGCGGAGATCAAATCCACGAATTCGGGCAGGTCATCCGCATTCTCAGGTTGTTGTAGAGATTTTGCCAGTTCAGACCGAATATTGGTGATTAACCACTTACCTGTACCAAAGCGGGCATGAGTGGTCAAGCGACCCCCATATCGCTCTTGTAACTGGCTGGCTAGTGCGATGGCATCGCCTTCAACGACCAGATCAAAATCCTGGCTTGGTCTCTCAAGGATCATGTCGCGCACGAACCCCCCCACGATGTAAAGCGCAGCTTTCTGTTCATAGGCGATGCCTGCAACGACCTTTAATAGCGCTAGTCGCGCTTTCGGCATGGCACCTTCAATTCTTTCTGCATAGTTCAGGTGTCCTGGTCGGCTGGCTTGGGATGTCAGGATCTTCAGCAGGTCGGTGCGTGTGACTATGCCAATAATTTCCCGGTCTTCCTCATCCATGACGGGTATTTGACCCCATCCAGTATCTGTCATCAGGTGCTGCAGACGATCAATCGAGTCGTCTGGATGGATGACTACCTCTCCTGCATTCATTAAGCTTGTAGCTCTCAGGTTTAATTTATGAGCTAAGGCGCGGTCTACCGCTCGCCGCGTAAGAAGACCAATCACCCTTCCATCCCGAACGACAGGGTAGCCTTCATAACCGTAGCGCTGCATGCGATCAGCTGCTTCTTGTACAGGTGTGTCTGGTGAAAGCACCTGCGGGCTATGCGACATGATTTCAGCGACTGTGATTGCTGGTCGCACGAACTCAGGGAGAAGCGCGATCAATTCCTCGTGTACCTCATCCAGTTCGCGCCCTTTGATTAAACTGGCTGCCGCCCTCGAATGCCCTCCCCCTCCAAATCGGGCTGTGATCTCAGCCACATCGATGTTATCACTGGTCGAGCGCCCGATCATTTGCACCCCAGCACGGGTGGTGATCAATATAAACAGCGCATCCGGGTCGAGCAAATCGCGTAGCTTGTGCGCTACAGTGGATAATTCTTCATCCAACCCGTGCGCACTTCCACAGGCGATCACCACAGTATGGCCGTGGATATGGTAGCTTTCAAGGTGCTCACGCAATGTGTCATACAGTTTCTGTTGCTCTACAGAAAGCGGGTGATTCAGAAAATCGCTCGCAATTCGTAAATTAGCTTCCTGCTCCAAAAGGTAAGATGCAGCATGCAGGTCACGTGCCGTCGTGCGTGTATACGTTAGCGAGCCAGTGTCCTCGTAGATCCCGAGTAGTAATGTGGTGGCGTGGATCATGCTCAAATCGCCATCCCGCTTTTGCAGGTCTTCTACAAATATGGTTGTGGTTGCTCCAACATCCTCGCTTGAAATTGTCCAGGCGGTGGGTATGTCAGCACGGATGGGATGGTGGTCCACGATATGCACGCGTGTATCTACCCCCACTCCTCGCACGCTTGCCATAGATTGTGTGTCCACCAGACAGATGGATTCCACCGCTTCGTTAGGAATGTCACGAGGGTCAACGAACGGAAGCTCTGCCCCATACAGGGTGACAAACGCGCGTACGTTCCGGTTCATACGCCTGGGTAAGACGGGGATTGCTGATTCATCCAATAGGTATGCTCCCAGCAAGGATGCCAGGGCATCGAAATCAGCTTGTTCGTGGGTCAGGATGATGCGCATGTGTAAACCAACCAATCTTAAAGCATAATTTTAATCGACATTTCGATTAATGAGATAAAATAGGCGCATTCTATGAACAGTGTACTAAGGCGAGCGCAGCGAAGCAAGCGGCCCGAGCAGCTTGAAGTATTGTGGAATGATTTGCTCTCCCGGAAGCCTGAGCGTATCCGGGCAGCCTTTGCTTCTCTCGACACTCCCAACCAAAAAGATGTCCTCACTCATCTGCAGCGCATG
This sequence comes from Anaerolineales bacterium, assembly GCA_049281855.1. Classification (GTDB taxonomy): domain Bacteria; phylum Chloroflexota; class Anaerolineae; order Anaerolineales; family UBA4823; genus FEB-25. Next base: position 1,989 of record JBAPSY010000318.1, on the reverse strand, counting down.
GTGAGTGAAGCCGGCTGGCAGCCTGAGCAGCGTGCCTCCGCCAAAGCTGCCATCCAGGCCTTGGGCACTCAATCACATCAGGAAAAATAATGGATATCACCCAGCTAACTCAAGCGATGCACGATTTCGTCCGGACCATGGGCTGGTATGAGCTAGATAGCCCCCGCCCCCAGACCATGCGTAACCTGGCAGTCTCTCTCAACCTGGAGGCTTCCGAGGTGCTGGAGCATTTTCAATGGGATGAGGACTTAAAAGACCCGCAGTCATTTTCCGACGAGCTGGCAGATGTCATGTTATACCTGCTTCAGCTCAGTAGCCTGGCGGGGATCGATCTGGAAAAAGCTGTCTTCACCAAGCTGGAAAAGAACTATCACCGCACCTGGGATGTGCAGGATAATCCATGACCACCCGCGTCACTGTCTTCGGAGGCTCGCAGCCTAAACCTGGCGAGCCAGTCTACCAGGATGCCCTGCGTTTGGGAAAGCTTTTGGCGCAAGCGGGTTATACTCTCCTTAATGGTGGCTATATTGGCACGATGGAGGCTCTCTCACGCGGTGCAGCTGAAGCTGGTGGGCATGTAATTGGTGTCACCTGTGACCAAATCGAAGCCTGGCGACCTGTGAAAGCCAACCCTTGGGTGACGGAGGAATGGCATTACACCTCACTTCAAGAGCGCATCTTCGCTCTCATCAAGAGCTGTGATGCCTGCCTCGCTCTCCCGGGTGGAGTTGGCACACTGGCAGAGATCACGCTCACCTGGAATCTCCTTATCACCCACATCCTCCCTCCACGCCCACTGATCCTGATCGGATCAGGCTGGCAGACAACGATGCGAAAATTCCTGTCAGAGCAGGGTGAATTCATTCCTGAAATCCAGCGGCAGTGGGTATCTTTCGCTCCTGATGCCGACTCAGCCTTCAAACGATTGCAGGAATTGCTCTCCAATGGTAAATTATAAACTATAAGGAATGAGACATGACTGAAGACAAACTCCCTACCCGATCTGAAAATTTCGCTGAATGGTATAACCAGCTTGTTCTCAAGGCAGAGCTTGCTGATTACGCCCCGGTGCGCGGCTGTATGGTCGTACGGCCATATGGCTGGGCTTTGTGGGAAAATATGACCGCTGCCCTCGACCGTCGGTTTAAAGCCACCGGGCACGTAAATGCGGCTTTCCCCTTGCTCATCCCCATATCTTTTTTTGAAAAGGAAAAAGCCCATGTGGAAGGGTTTTCACCCGAGCTCGCCGTGGTTACCATCGGAGGAGGCGAGAAGCTGGAAGAGCCGCTGGTCGTCCGCCCCACCTCCGAGACCATCATCGGGCATATGTACTCCAAGTGGATCAAATCTTACCGCGACTTGCCGGTTCTCATTAATCAGTGGGGCAGTGTTGTTCGCTGGGAGCTGCGTACTAAGCTTTTCCTACGCACGCTTGAGTTTTACTGGCAGGAAGGTCACACCGCCCATGCAACCCCTGAGGAAGGCCAGGAAGAGACTTTGCGCATGTTGGATGTTTACGCTAACTTTGCCATCGAAGATGGTGCCATCCCGGTTGTCAAAGGGCGCAAGAGCCAATCGGAAAAGTTCGCCGGTGCCGATAATTCTTATAGCATCGAAGCTATGATGGGTGACACCCGCGCATTGCAAGCCGGCACTTCCCACGACCTGGGTCAGAACTTCGCCAAAGCCTTCGATATCCAGTATTTGGACAAGAATAACCTCCAACAGTATGTTTGGACCACTTCCTGGGGTCTCTCTACACGCTTTGTGGGTGCTGTAATCATGACCCACGGTGATGACCAGGGGCTTATCCTGCCGCCTAAGCTTGCACCTTTCCAGATTGTCATCATCCCGATTTACATGAATGATGAAGAGAAAGCTCTCGTCATGCCTGTCGTTTCAAAAGTGGAACAAGAGCTTCAGAATTTTCGCCTCAAGATCGACCGTCGGGAAGAGGTTACTCCCGGCTTCAAGTTCAATGATTGGGAG
>JBAPSY010000317.1:0-3261 GCA_049281855.1 Anaerolineales bacterium | reverse complement strand
AAGGTCGCTTTGGTTGCGTGCATGCGAAAATTCCTGACCATCCTGAATGCCATGATCCGAGATATGCAACCTTGGAGGACTAAACCCACTCCAATTAACCCTTGACTTTAAACACAGTTGCTTCGTGCTTTCACTGTCCTGAACCCTGGGGCGCGCTCCTTGGCAAGCGCAACGCAGTTAGCAGGTACAACCTTGGTCGCCGAATAGGTCATCGCCCACTGAACCTGGGCTATAATATTGTTACGGTTCCAGCAAGGAGGATATATGCGGATCAGTTTTGACGGCGCTGCCCAGACGGTGACAGGCTCGCAGCATTTGCTGAATATCAACGGGCATACCCTGCTCCTGGAATGTGGCTTTTATCAGGGAAAGAGGCAGGAATCATACGAGCGCAACCGCAATTTCCCGTTTGACCCGCTGAAGATCGATGCAATGATCCTTTCACACGCACACATCGACCACAGCGGCAACCTGCCCAATCTGGTGAAGCAGGGCTTCAATGGTCCAATTTACACTACACCTGCCACGGCTCATCTGGCGAACATGATGCTGATCGATTCGGGGCACATCCAGGAATCGGACGTTGAGTTCGTCAATAAGCGTAAAGTGAAGAATGGCGAACCGTTGGTTGAGCCGCTGTACACCCAGGTGGAGGCGGCAATGGTGGCGCAGTACTTCAGTCCGGTGAATTATGACCAGCCTTTTGAGCCTATCCCGGGGGTAAACGTACGCATCCTGGATGCCGGGCACATCCTGGGCTCGGGAGCGGTAGTTTTGGATATCGAGGAGCAGGGGCGTAAGCTGCGGCTGTGGTTCAGCGGGGATATTGGTCGGCGCAAGCTGCCCTTGATCCGCGACCCGATCCTGCCGGATTGGACGGATTACCTGATCATGGAGTGCACCTATGGGGATAAACCACACCGAAACCCCGATCTGGCTTACGATGAGCTGCGCCAGGTGGTCGGGCGGACGCTCAATCGCGGTGGTAAGGTGATCATCCCAGCATTTGCTGTGGGGCGCACGCAGGAGATTGTGTATGCGCTGCACCAGATGTTCGAGAGCCACCTGCTCCCCAGTGTGCCGGTAGTTGTGGACAGCCCGCTGGCAGTGAATGCTTCAGACATCTTCAAGATGCACCCCGAATGCTTCGACGACCAAACCAAGGCTTTCATCAAGGCTGATAAGCACCACACTGCGCTGGGCTTCGATCGGTTGATCTACACCCGTTCAGTGGATGAATCCAAAGCCCTGAACAGCCGCAAGGACCCGATGATCATCATTTCGGCATCGGGCATGGCAGAGACTGGGCGCATCCTGCATCACCTGCGCAACAATATCGGCAACCCGAAGAACACCATCTTGATCGTCTCCTGGCAAGCTCCATATACGCTGGGCAGAAGATTGGCAGATCGGGAGAAGAGGGTGAGGATATTCGGTGAGGAATACGAGGTGAAAGCAGAGGTGGCGACGATTGGTGGATTATCGGCTCATGCCGGGCAGGATTTCCTGGTGGAGTATGCCTTGCGGGTGAAGCGCAGGGTGAAGCAGGTATTCCTGGTTCACGGGGAGCAAACGCCAGCGGAGGCACTCTCAGAAAAGCTTATGGATGCAGGGATGGATAAACCTGCTTATCCCCAGTGGCATGACAGCGTGGAGATAGGTATGGAAGGGTGATTGTTGCACTCTAAGATAAGAAATAGCATTCCAACGCACTGTTCATTCAGGACATCAACCAGCATAATGGAGAGAAAATGTCAAAAAAAGACAAGGGAAAGAAAACTAAGGAAAAACCAAGCGATGATCTGACGGCCTCGTCAAAAATATCCAGCAAGCTGGAAACAGAGCCGAAAAGTAAACCGTCGGTGGAACCTGGTCAGGCCGAAAAGAGTATCCTGGTGGATAAAAAGACATATTCTGCGGAACTTGCGCACCTTCAGATTGAGCTAGTCAAACTGCAAGAATGGGTCCGCTTCAAAGCCCTAAAGGTGGTGGTAATTTTTGAAGGACGTGATGCTGCTGGCAAAGGAGGCGTGATCAAACGCATTACAGAGAGCCTGAACCCGCGTGTTTGCCGGGTGGTGGCGCTGCCTGCGCCCACTGAACGTGAAAAGACCCAATGGTACTTCCAACGGTACGCAGCCCATTTGCCTGCCGGAGGTGAAATGGTTTTGTTTGACCGCAGCTGGTATAACCGGGCAGGTGTTGAACGGGTGATGGGATTCTGCACGGATAGTGAATATGCAGAGTTTTTACGGTCAGTGCCTGAATTTGAGCGCATGCTGGTGCGCTCAGGCATCATCCTGATCAAGTACTGGTTCTCGGTAAGTAATAAGGAGCAGGAACTGCGTTTTCAGGCACGCATTGCTGACCCTACCAAGCGTTGGAAACTCAGCCCCATGGACCTGCAGTCACGGGCACGCTGGGTCGAATATTCAAAAGCAAAAGATGAGATGTTTTCTTTCACTGATATAAAACAGGCTCCCTGGTATGTAGTCAATGCGGATAACAAGGAATGCGCCCGGCTTAACTGCATGCACCACTTGCTCGGCATGATCCCCCATGAAGATTTGACCCCAGAACCGTTTAGCCTGCCTCCACGACAGAACGAGAAGGGTTATATCCGCCCACCCATGACAGATCAAACCTTCGTGCCAGAAGTGTATAAACCCATCGGTGTGGGTGAGGAAGATTAGTGCTAAGACTGGCTGCTGACAGAATGGTATTCTTTTGAAAAACTGGTAAGGGCTCGGATGGTGAGACCTTTACATCTAGATGGTGGCGGTTTGTACGTTTGGTATAATGAATAAGTTAGCCATGCTCCTGCTACCTTGGTTGCAGAAACCCATTAAATTAATTGGTCATTTCCTGTTTGATTGCGGGATTTTGCAAAAAGCAGTCGCTCGGTTTTTTGGGGATAAGATCATCACCAGAAAATGGGAGAGGTGCCAGAGTGGTTGAATGGGACGGTCTCGAAAACCGTTGTGGAGCTTGTCTCCACCGTGGGTTCGAATCCCACCCTCTCCGCAGCTTGAAAGAGCCCTTCTCCACTTGGAGAGGGGTTTTTCTTATTATTCTATTTTTGTTGTTAAAGATATGATATTCCATTTTTTAACGAAAGTCGATGGGCATACGTCCCGCGTGGATAGGGACAAATGTCCCGTAGATATACATATTTTAGTTTTCTTTCTTCATAGAACTGCTTTAGATCATAAATACCAATGAGAGTGGAATCTCATTGACCAGGATCGACTATACCAGGCC
>JBAPSY010000316.1:0-1969 GCA_049281855.1 Anaerolineales bacterium | reverse complement strand
GCATAGGTCGCATCGTAGTGGTTGACCAGCAAATCCCACGTCTGGTCATGACTGGGTCGCCAGTTTCGCCATAGGGTTCCTGCCCCACATTGCAAATAAACAGCAAATGGCTTGGTGGATAGCCTGTGGTCAGTGGTTAAGACGGTATCTGAATGTTCCCGGAAGGCTCTCTGCGCGGTCAGCAGAGCCTGTTCATCACGATAGGCACCGGAATCAATTACCTTCCCACTGCGTAAAAAATGGACGAGAGCTTGCTCGGGCGGCACATCATGCTCACGCCGGTAAAGGACAGTGTTGAAGTAAGGGCTGGGGTCGCGGCCATTAGGAATGCCCGCCTGGATGTAATCCAGCAGCAGGTCATTGGGATATTCAATTTCGTTTTTATAGGCCAGGCGGTACCAGGACTTATCGAAATAACCGGAGGATTGAATTTCGGTATAGAGGGCGGTATTGTGACCATATAATTGAGCCTGGTTGAGATGTTTATTTGATCTGCTAAATTGAAATTTCTTCTTTATCATATTAAATAAAAGAAAGATTCTTTGGTAGAGATTTTTACCCGTTTTGATAAGTGCTAAAAAACCATTTTTCATGGCTAGAACCTTTTTATTAATCTAAATGCAATCTCCCTTAGTAGTCAGTCACTGTGAATAAGATGGAATATATCTTGCAATCTTCAGGTCAAAGGAGAACCTGGAGATGCCACGAAAAAAGTACCTTATCAATTTATCTGACCAAGAGCGACAAAACCTTGTGGAACTGACACATAAGGGTACTTTGAAAGCACGCAAGTTCAAACGGGCAATGATCTTGTTGAAAGCTGATGAGGGATTGTCAGATCCGCAGATTATGGTAGCCCTGGACGTCAGTCGCCCCAGTGTCGAACGTATTCGCAAGCGGTTTGTATCCGATGGTATCGAAAGAGCGCTGAATGAAGACCCTCGACCTGGGCAAAAGCGTAAGTTGGATGGTCGGGCGGAAGCGACCTTGATTGCCACAGCTTGTACAGAAGCACCGGAAGGGCATAAACACTGGGCATTGCGCTTGCTAGCAGGCAAGTTGGTCGAATTGGGCGTGGTGGATACTGTCTCGTACGAAACGGTGCGACGGACGCTCAAAAAAACGAGTTGAAGCCTTGGCAACAGGAGATGTGGTGCATCCCAAAAGCCGGTGGAGAGTACGTTGCCTGTATGGAAGATGTGTTGGATCTCTACGAGCAACCTTTTGACCCACAACGACCGTTGGTTTGTTATGATGAATGGCGGCGTGCTTTGATCGGTGAAACTCGCACCAGCTTGCCAGCTCAACCTGGAAGACGGAAACGCGTGGATTACGAGTACTGTCGGAATGGTATCGCTTATCTGCATATGGCATTTGAACCTCTGATGGGTAAGAGGAACATTCGGGTTACCCCACAGCACACCCACCAAGACTTCGCTCATTGCATGAAGTGGTTGGTGGATGAAGTTCATCCATCGGCGCAGGTCGTTCGGATTGTATTGGATAATCTGGCAACCCATAAACCAGGCGCTTTGTACGAAATCTTCCCGCCCGAAGAAGCCCGTCGGATATTGAAGAAGCTGGAGTTCCATTACACGCCTAAGCACGGCAGCTGGCTCAACATGGCGGAAATTGAATTGAGTGTTTTTGGTAGAACCATGAAGAATTACATCCCGGAAGAACAAACCTTCAGCAATGAAGCGCAGGCTTTGGCGAACGAGCGTAATGGATCGAATGCTAAGGTGAATTGGCAGTTCCGTTCTGCTGATGCTCGCATCAAGTTGAAGCAACTTTATCCATCCATATCAGCGTGACTAACTACTTAGTTATTGAATGATCAATTGGGGATTATTTATTTTCCATTACCCCTTAGCTATATATGAATTCGAATTTAATGGGCGAGATATGGCTTTTAAGGGCACTGCGTTTATGTCAATGTTTATAGCTGAAATTATGAATTGTATTCCTA
>JBAPSY010000315.1:0-3142 GCA_049281855.1 Anaerolineales bacterium | reverse complement strand
CTGACCTGTCTGCTGGCCTGGGGTGGGTACGAGGCTTGGCGCTATGGTAGAATGGTCCCCCAAAATTCTGCTCCCAGTGCCCGCTTGATAGTCCCCGCTTGCTGCGCCCTGGCTGGAAGTCTAGTGGCGCTCCTGCTTTTGGCCATTTCCCCCTCAACTCACCTGCGCATGCAAGCCATGTTATCGCACGCCTCACTACTCTCGACAGTGCAAATCGCCCTTTATTCTGCCCGTATCTTCATCGTTTCTGTGACCATCAAGAGAATGATACTGTCCAATCTGTTGTTGTTCTGCTTTGCTCTTGCCAGTGGTGTCCTCCAGGCAGACTGGGCGGTGCGGAGCGGAAATCCACACCCAATATTGAGCGCTGGTAGGTGGCTGTTGGGTCTGGCCGGAATAGTCACCACTTGTCTACTAATAGTCATTGCCTGCATGCTTCCCAATGCGTATGTGCAGTCCGGCTATCCGGAGCTTAGGGCGCTGATTATCCCCCGTTTTGTATTGGTAGCCTCCACTGCTGGCAGCGGATGGCTAATTGGGTGGTTCGTGCATTCGCGACTGGCCATAAGACCACGCCTCGTCTCGCAAGCCGCCAGCTTGTTAGCTGGGTTGATCCTGGCCACGGCGGTCTTATCCCCGATCCATGCCACAAGTCCGATCCTGAGCAGGGTTCCCCTTTTCACCAAATGGGCGCACCTGTGGGATCAGCGTGACCAGGAAATTCGCTATGCGGCCAGCTATAATCAGGGCAGCCTGCAAGTGATGGAGCTGGACCACATCATCCCGCGCGTCGGTGAGCTGCAGGTTGGTAGTTGGTACACCCACTGCGCTGACCAGTACTACGACATCCAGATCGTACCCAATTTGCCAGGATGGGACCAGGATATATTCAAGATATTTCACTCTCACAAGTAATAAAACGCCAACATGTAATCCCTCCTCAAAACCTCCCGCGTCAACACCCCCCTTCAGGTCATCAAGTATATGAATGATGGCTAACCAAAGGCGGGAGTATTAAGCAAACTAACCTGCTTCGAGCCTCCCTGGTGCCCGTTTACTACCATTCGGGATTACCGACACTTGGGGAAAGTATTCAATTGTTGGTATACCCACTATGTTCACTTATAGTCTTCGTACACCCTCTATATAACTAGCTCTAAAACGAGCAGGGGATAGGAGTTGAAAGCCTGTTCACTTGAAGAGTCTTAGAAGCGAGGAGTACCGCAGTTCAACTAAGCGAATTATTGGTAATAATCGAAGTCTTCTTGGATGTGCAGACTAAACTCAGGATATTTTTCCATTTCAGGTATAAAACACAGTGAGTTTACAGTATGGCAAGATTCCTTAGAATCAATTATTGCTAGCTGATATTCTCCCAATCACAACAAAAATGCCATCTGGCTTTACAAGGAGAATTGTTATGCATGTCAAGGTCGATGAGAAAACACAAGAATATATTCGCCAGGCACTACTGACCAAGAGCGAGATCATAACCGTAGCGGATCTTGCACCTTTGCCTGAACCCGTTCAGCGCTACCTTCGTTATGCGCAGGTCCTCGGCAAGCCGAGAATCAAGTGCGTCAAAGTGAGACAGAAGGGACTGATGCGCACGAGTCCCACGCAAAAATGGATGCCTGTTGAGGCCGTACAATATACCACGCTGGCTGGGCCGCTGTCGCGCACGTGGTATGCCAGGGTCAGAATAGGTCCATTCACACTTCTCACAGGGTATGATCGTTATGACAATGGTGCGGGTTATATGCTGATGCGATTGTTATCTATGTTCCCAGTCGTAGATGTGCGTGGCCCCGAGGTGGATATGTCGGCGCTAATCATCTTTATCAACGACATGGTGATGTGGCCGACGGCCTTTCTGAGCGACTATATCCACTGGGAGCCGCTCGATGCGATGGCGGTGCGTGCACGGGTCGCTTTGCACGGCAAGCAGTTCTCGGCGGTGCTCCGCTTCAATGACATCGGTGAATTGGTAGACTTTATCACCGAGGATCGGTATCGCTCGGTCGGTAAAGCATACCAGCAGACCAAGTGGTCAATGCCTTTGCGGTGTTATCGTAAGGTCAACGACCTGTGCATTCCTACCGAAGGTGATGCCATCTGGCATCTGCCGGAAGGTGAGTTTCCCTACATCCACGTTTCAATCGGCGAGGTTAACTATGATACGTTCGACTATGATTAATTCGCAAAATGCTATGCATAGTATCATGAACAATGCAATGAGGTTAGAATGAGAATTCTAACTATCATCGCATCCATTGTTCTCATCATGCACGGACTTATCCACCTGATGGGCACAACTGCCTACGTGAAGTTGGCTGAAATTAAAGGGTTACCGTATAAAACCACTTTGCTCAATGGTCGGTGGGATTTGGGAGCAAACGGGATTGCTGTCTATGGCGCGCTGTGGGCAGTGGCTGCCATTGGATTCGTCGTTGCTGCTGTTGCACTGCTTGCTGGGTGGAGTTGGTGGCGACCTGTTCTGATTGGGGTGACTCTCTTTTCACTGGCGCTGACTGCCCTCGATTGGGGAGTTGCCTATGCAGGGGTCATCATTAACATTGTTATTTTGGTTGTAATTTTGCTGGGACCGAAGATTGTTAATTGGTTCCCTCGTTAACATCGTTATTTAGATGCTAAGATAGCCCACCATTACCTACTTCAGAAAACAATGGCTCCGCTGCTTGTGACTGTGGCGCATTTTGCCAGAGATCGCGTAATGATTGGGAAGAAGTCTCGCCCGCCCCAATGCTACAACTTAGCTAAGCCATTGATGTAGATTTAGACGCCACTTAACCCAATTAAATTACTGGGACAATGCCCTCATGAAATCTATTACAAAAGCCTCTCGCGTAAACAGCGCCCTTCAGGTCATCCAGCATATGAATAATGGTATGGCTGTGCTTATTGAAGATAAGTTAGTTGAATTCCCTTGTAGCTCATAATCCAATATCATCATTCCGATCTTCTCGTATATGAGAAATATCGCTGCTCAACCCGCGTATCCATTACAACGCATTACTCCTGTACATAACCCTATGATCCCTTCATGGGATGTTTTGAGGTGAAAGTATGAAAAAGTATTGTGCTGTTAGGGATTATTCTGTATACTGAAAAGGATGACAGA
>JBAPSY010000314.1:0-3301 GCA_049281855.1 Anaerolineales bacterium | reverse complement strand
GGAGGTACTGCGTCACACCGGGGCGGCTGCTTATGGATCTCCGAACACCTGCCAGCTGCTGAAGCTGCTGGGGGTTCCACAAAAACAGGTGAACGAGGTGCAGGTTGGAGATAAACTGTCACTGGGGACATTCAAGGTGGAGGTGATTGCCGGTCAGCACAGCCTGATTCCGTTTGGATGGATTTTCAATGGTAGGTTACGGCCAGGCTTGCAGCCTCCACTGCGCGTGCAGGATTACCGCATGGACGTCTGCCTGGGGTACTGCATCACGGTGATGGGCTCACGCCTGTTGGTTTGTGCAGGTGAACCCCAGCCGGCGGATATTCTCTTTGCGGTGGCGCAGGAATCAAGGAAATATTACCTGCGATTATTCAGGGGGGTGAAGCCACACACCTTTGTGCCCATCCATTGGGACAATTTCACCCGCCCACTGAGTAAACCACTGCGCAAGTTCACCCACCCATTCAGGATGCAGGTGGGGAAACTGACCAGGCTGGTTCGCCAGACCCTTCCGGATGTAAAAGTGATCCTCCCCGAGATATTTAGGGAGTATACTCTGTGAGGGTAAAGAAGGGATCAGGCACCTAGCATCGAGAAAATCACTCGATACTTCGTAATAAGGCACTCAGGTAATTAGGCACCCAGGCAATCTGGCGCTGCGGCACTTACGTATTAGATCTATGAGGACGCATCGATGTTAAAGAAAATATCTCCTTCGGTTATCGTGTATTTGCTCATCTTGGTTGTCATCATCATCTTGCGCTTGCTGATCTCGATCTTCCCACCCGGGTTGATTGCCAGCCAGATGGTGAACCTGACCGATACCCTTTCGATCGGTGCCATCTGGGTGGTGGGTTGGGTGGGTGTATACCTGGCACCAGGGACAGGCTTTGCAGGCATGTGGCAGAAGGATATCTCCAACATCAAACGCTTCCTCGAGCCAGCCTTGATCGGCATGGGGATTGGCTTATTCACGATCGCCTTTGATCTGATCCAACCCTTGGGTGGAGAAAGCTTGATCAAGTTTCCCGCCTCGCTGGTGGCCTATCCGCTGGGGGGCATCCTGGAGGAGATCATATTCCGCTTGTTCCTCACCACCACGCTCGTGTGGATTTTTTCGAATGTGCTGCTCAGGGGCAAATGGCAGGAGGTGGTTTTCTGGATTGTGAATGTGTTTTTGGGGGTGTTCTACACCCTCTCGCAGCTGAGCCAGTACCAAAACCTGGTCGGATCGACTGATTATCTGATCCTGGCGCGCTTCTTCGTCGTGATCGCGGTATATTTCCTCCTGGCAGCCTTTTATTATCGAAAATATGGCTTCCTGGCTGCCATTTCGATGCGGCTGGGAAATTATCTGGTATGGCACATCATTTGGGGCGGGATCGTTAGAGGCTAAAAGGATATCATCGTCATGCCCAAAGTTGCTCTGGTATTTCCATATTTCCGCACAAAATCATCCACGGAGATGCTTTTCCCACCCCTGGGAGCTGCCTGCCTTTCAGCTCAGCTGAAACTACGCCACATCGAAACGCGCATTTTCGATTGCACCTTCAAAACCTTCAGAAGAGTGGCAAAGGACCTGCTCGCTTACCATCCGGATATTGTCGGCCTCTCCTCAATGATTCTGTTGAGTCGGAATACCTTCCGGTTCGCTGAGCTGGTACGTGAACACTTGCCGGAGGCTTTGCTCGTCGTGGGTGGTCCGATGCCCACCTTGTATCCTGATCGTTATAATGGACCATTCGACCTGGTCTTCCGTGGTGAAGCTGACCTAAGTTTCCCCAATTTCTGCCAGGATTACTTCACCCGCCAGGTTGGGAGGAAAACCCTGTATGAACTCGATTTAGCAAATTATCCAGGTTTATACGGGCACAATTTGGATCTCAAAGTGGATAACCCCATCGTCCACCACAGCCTGCAGGAGATACGCAGCTTTCCAATCCCAGACCGGAGTGGATTCGATCACGCAGCCTATCAGAGGGCATGGATGGAAAAAAATGGAACCAAGACTACCTCCATCATGGTCACGCTGGGCTGTCCTTTCGATTGTGACTTCTGCTCCCGCCCGGTCTTCGGTCATTTGTACCGGAAGCGCGACCTAGACGTGGTTTTCGAGGAAATAGAACAGATCAAGCTGCTGGGATACGGCCACCTGTGGATCGCAGATGACAACTTCACCCTGAACCTATCCTTGCTGCGCACGTTTTGCCAGCGCATGCTCGGTCTGGAGGTGAAATGGAGCTGCCTCTCCCGTTCTACTGGCATCGATGCTGATATCGCCCGCCTGATGAAGGAAGCAGGCTGCGAGCGGGTTTATCTGGGTTTGGAGACGGGTAGTGATGAGACCTTGCGTTTGATGAACAAGAAAGCCACGCTGGAAGACGGAATCGAGGCGGTACACCATTTTCGCCAAGCAGGAATCCAGGTGGCGGGATTCTTTATCGTGGGGTACCCTGGCGAGACCAACGACACCATTAACCAGACGTTTAAATATGCCCTCAGTCTGCATCTGGACGAAATATCATTCAATGTGCCGTTTCCCCTTCCCGGCTCAAAATTGTTCGATCGGGTCAGCGGGATTGACCCGAGTATGGACTGGAGCCAGGAGAATGATGTGACATTTGTTTATTCGTCAGAGTTTGATCCCCTATGGATCAAGCGCCGCATACGGCAGACGATGAAGGTATTTAACCAACAAAAAAGGCAATCCCCGTCAAGCTGAACTAGTCAATCACCGGAGCCTGCATAACAGCCAGTCGGTTAGCGGCTCGAATAATCTCAGGATGAAGGGTGCCAACTTCCCTAGTCTGTGTTTAATCCTAAATTGAGCATGACCTTTGATGATCCCAAACCACATCTTGGCTTCTGAGAAGTCGGCATTATAGATCAGCACATGGCTGCCAAAAATGCTTTCGCCCGGGCGCCACTCGCGCTTGATTTGCCCTTTAACCCTTTCATACAACGGAGTGCCCGGTAACGGGTAAGGCATGGTCAGACCGAGGTAATCTAGGGGCAGGGAAGTGGTGAAACGCAGGGTATTCAGCACTGTTTGATTGGTCTCACCGGGGTAGAAGAGGATGAAAAACGCCCCCACTTGCAAGCCAGCCTGGTGGGCAACCGTTACCGCATGTCTTGCTTCATCAGCTGTGATCTTTTTATTCATCAGCTTCAGGATCGTATCATCACCTGATTCGATCCCAAAGTAGACCCGCCTGCATCCGACATCATACATCTTGGCATAAGAGGCATCATCGATCGAATCCACCCGCGCCAGGCACTCCCCCTTGAATTGCAGGCCCCG
>JBAPSY010000313.1:0-6926 GCA_049281855.1 Anaerolineales bacterium | reverse complement strand
GCCATGGCTTTATCGTGTATAAGATCGATTATCGCGGCCATGACCAGTCTGAAGGGGAAGCAAGCGGGGCGTATGGCGACCCAGGATATACCACGGATGTGTTAAACGCAATTTCATCGTTGAAGGTATTCCCACAGGTGGATGCCCAGCGGATTGGCATGTGGGGGCATTCGATGGGAGGGTTCTTAACCTTACGCGCCATGGTGATTTCACCAGATATCAAAGCCGGGGTGATTTGGTCTGGGGTTGTAGGCTCTTATCCTGACTTGATATGCTGCTGGCACCACCCTACCCCATCTGGACCATCCCCCACACCGAACCCCAATTTTCGCTCTGGCTGGCGGACCCAGTGGCAGAATTTGTATGGCACTCCAGGAGAGAATCCAACTTTTTGGATGGGAATATCCGCGAACTCGTACCTGAATGAGCTCTCCGGACCGCTCCAGCTGCACGTCGGCACAGGGGATGAAGAAGTGCCGATCAAGTTTTCGCAGGACCTATACCAGGAGGTCCTTGCAGCTGGAAAAACAGCCGAATACCATGAATATCCGGGTGACGACCATAACCTGGCGAATTATTTTAATCTTGCCATGCAACGAACGATCGAGTTCTTTGACAGGTACCTGAAAGATGGAGGATGAAGGCTAATCGTATCGTGGACGCAGGGGAAGAGTTCGGCAGTTGATTATTATGGCCCTCCCCTGCGCCCCTTCTGACCTCGCTCGCATAGAACGCTCGCAGGCTTAGGGCAAAGAACGGCCTCATTGTCGGGTTTCGCAAAAACCGCTCATGACAACAATTAAGTCAGCCAAGTGGAAAACGAATTGGGGTGGCACGAGGAGATTGCTTTGTCGGGCGCAGATCGCCCTCCTCGCAAAGACATATTAAGACCTTGGGGCGCAGCGACTCTGCGCCTCTACTTGTAGATATTGGTAAACAAAAAATCACTTTACACAAACTGCCAACTTATTTATGGATTACAAAACGGATCCACGTTGTATTGCAGCCTTTCCGGACAGGTGAGTGGGCGTATATAGCGGTATGAATTAATCCAATCACGCAGCTCAGCCAGGGATTTCTCGGCAATCTGCCATTCGATCAACTTACCATTCGGTGAGGCTGCATAGGCAATCCTTCCATCCGGGCTGAAAAAGACGTTGTTAACTTCCCATTGAATGTTTACATATTGCAGCTCTTCACCAGTCAAGAAATCCCACAGGATGACTTCTCCGTCCATTGTGCCGGATAAAACATACTTGCCATCTGAGCTGATGGCCACACTGTATGGAAATGTAGACAGACCAGAGTAACGGCAGATCAAGCTCCCTGTTTCCACATCCCACAGGTACAGGTCGGCCAGACCAGAAGCTAAAACCGTGGTGTCGCCTGGTCCAAAGGCAACGGATAAGACAGGTCCATTATCAGCGTAAGCAAAGCGCTTGAGCTCCTTCCCAGTGGCCACGTCCCAAAGGATGGCTCTGCCAAAGAAGCCAGTCCCAGTGATGGCGCGGGTACCATCGTCATTGAAGGCGATACTGGAGACATCCTCATGCGTATCGAATTGGCGCACAAGCTGACATGTATGGACGTCCCAAAGAAATAGCTCACCAGTTTTATTACCCGGATCTTGAGAACCTGCAAGGAGGAATTGGCTATCGGGACTGAAAGCCACTGCCCGACCTGGAGCTTTAAATTCGTCAAAACTACAGTGAGGAATTCCGCCTAGTTCATTCCACAGTTCGACAGTCGGAGTAATAACAGTCGAGTTATTCCTATCCACCAACCACCCCGCTGAGGCGACATAACGATTATCCGGGCTGAATGCGACCTCACCAGAGCTGATTGAGGCATTAGAATCAGAGTTGTAAATTATGATGGTCTTTCTTTGAAGGATATTCCAAAAGGCAGGTTGTTCGTAGCCATTCACTCTAGCATCATTCACCAATAAATATTCACCATCCGGGCTGATCGCAACCGCATTCAAAATATCCGCATTGATGTTTATGGTTTGATAGTCCAGCTGATCGCCTAAATTCCAAAGGCGGATTGTGCCATCCCTTGAAGCTGAAAGGCCCAGGCGTCCATCATGACTGATGGAAATGGCATTGATAATATCGGGAGATTCGCTAAAACTGCGCGGCACATTCCAGTTTTGAATATACACCTGAAAAATTACACCCTGGCAGGTAACCAGAGCATATGAACCGTCGGGGCTGAGAGCCAAATGACCCGGCACACAACCGAACATTTGTTGATTGAGCAGTGTACCGGAAAGACTATCGATCTTGCGAAGGACCAAGTCTGGCTCCGCACTGTTGGTGAAGAGAATCCAGCTGCCATCTGGGCTGATAGCTATTGAATTAATACCCGCTCCCAGGTTTTCAAAATGCTGAATAGGCCGGGATTTATACAGACTCCATAGCTGCAAGCTACCATCTTTATGAGCAGAAACAGCGATAAGCCTACTTGCAGCAACTGCGAGAGCGGTGATGGGGCTGAGAGTCCCTAGATAGACCTGCACGCGTTCCCCAGTCTTCAATTCCCATAAGATCAAATATCCATCGGCTGATCCCGAGAGCAGAAAGGCAGTGCTTGGCACGATTGCCAGACCGGTGATGGTGCTTGTATGACCCACGAGCTGTCGTATCTGCACACCATTTACATCCCACAGAATCAATGACCCATCTTCAGCACCTGAGATTAGCGTCTGCCCATCCAGGCTGAAAGCAACCGCGGTCACCCAGCCGGAATGTCCTGACCAGCGACGCAGCTCTTTCAGGGCTTCCAGGTCCCACAAGATCAGCTCACCCAGCAGACAAGCACCCTGGGCATCCAATATGGCGCAGCTACCTGAGAATGCCATGTGACTATTGGGTGAAATAGCAATTGCCCGTACTTCCTGGCTATGCCCGCTGAGAATTGCACGCGTTCCGGAACCTAAACCAACTTCACGCAGTGCGGTCAACGCTGCTAGTGGAGGTTGTTCCAGCTTGACAGCCTCCAAGGCGAGAGCAAGCGCAAGATCACCCCGACCAGACTGATTCACCTGCTGGGCAGCGCTCGCCAGATTCAGACTCCGGTTGAGAGCCGCATGAGAAGCAGATTGCTGCCAGGCGAAGATGGCAAAAATAGCTAGGAACACTGCCAGGGTGACGACCACACTCACCAGAATAGAACGTAGCCTGAGGCGGTGAGCGGATTTGAGTCCCTCCTCGAGGCGCAGCCTTTCATTATCAGCCAGTTTTTGGGCAGCCTCCAGCTCACGCTGGTGCTGGGCTTCACGCTCTATAGCTTCACTTTCGCTGGATGAAACTGAGGCGGTAAGGAACTCTCTCTCCTGGGCGTTCATGTCATCGGCATGGGTGGCTGACCATTCCCGTGCCTGGGCAAGCCGGGCGCCGCGAAATAATATGTCTGGCTCTCGCCCCGCCGCCTGCCATTCCTGTGCGGCTTCGGTGAGTTGGCGGTGCAGACGCAGTCCTTCACGGTTATCCTCCAACCAGCCCCGCAGGGTGGGCCATTCGCGGATCAAGGCCTCGTGAGCCACCTGGACTGAGTCTTCACTGGTGGTGACTAAACGGGCATCTGCCAGGGCTTTCAACACAGCCTGTGTGGCGTCCGATTCTTCCGGCTTGAGGATCAGCTCGTTGAAGGTGGCTCGACGGCGTGTATCTCCGGTAGAGGTCTCATCTCCCAATTCAGTCAAGCGGATAAAGATACGGCGGGCGATGGCTTGTTGTGCATGGGTGAATTTATCAGTGAACACAGCCTCAGCCGTCTCAGCGATGGCACCACGCACCCCTCCCGCTGAGGCATAACCGCTCAAAGTCAGCATGCGCCCATGCCGTCGCTGCCAGGTTTCATATAGCGCATGGGAGAGCAGAGGCAGCGCACCCGGCTCGTGACCCACGTCGTGCAAAATCAGATCCACCAATCCGGGCTCGAACTCCCAGCGCCCACGCCGGGCAGGTTCTTCAATCGCCCGCCGCATTTCTTCATCGCTCATAACGCCGATATACTCCTGGTGTGTAGCCAGGGCTTGGCGTAGCTGCAGGTAGCTGGCGCAGTGAGCGTAGAAATCGGCGCGCAGGGTGATGATGATTATTGCCCCACCCGCATCACTGGAGGCTACGGTGATAAGATTGTTGATAAATGCAGAACGCTCTGCCTCGAAACGGCAAAGAGAGAACAATTCTTCAAACTGGTCGATGACCAGCAAGAGATAAGATCCGCCGGTTGTCTTTAGCTCTCGCTTGATATAAAGACCCAGTGTGCGCTGATCGCGTGCCAGATCGTCCATCAGTGCTGCAGCGGCAGCCAGAGAGCCATTCTCACGTACCAGGTTGGTCGCAAGGCTCTCGAGTGGATGGGCAGAAGGGGTGAGGATATGAATCGGCCAATTGGCGGAGGTTTTATTCCAGCGCAGGGCCGGCACCAAACCCGCACGGACCAGAGAGGATTTTCCGCTACCCGAGGCACCCACGATGGCGAAGAACCTGCCCTGCTCTCCTTGAGCTCTGGAAACCAGGGCAAGCAAGCGCCCGGTAAGCTTATCAGTGAGAGCCTCACGCCCGACGAACAGGTCAGCATCGACTTCTTCGAAATAATCCAGTCCTTTATAGGGGCACATCCCAAGCGCAGGCGCGTCTTCACGCCGGACGGTGGCAGCCAGCTCTAATAACCTGGCGATTGCTTTTGGCTCCTCTTCCAGGTAGAGGGCAGGGACGAAGCGGGCTTCAATCATGGGAGGATCCGGCAAGCGCATGTTTTGTTCAAGCCGGCTGATTTGAGAATCACTGTATCCCACGGCGATTGAAAATTCCAGCTGGGTGATGCCAGCACGACGTCGGAGATAGCGGAGCAGATCACCGAAGGTGGTAAATTTATCCAATGTGCTTGAGGGAATTGTGTTGGGCATATTGACTTCCTTTCCCTGAATTAGCCCGTCCCTATTTATAAATAGCATAGCACAAAATCCTGTTTTTAGGGAATTTTGTCAAGAAATGGCAAGCCTGTCAAACGGCTGTGTGCTATAGTGATAACAGGAAAGGAAAGCGCTAAAGCAAGCATCAACCAAAATTTAACCGGTTCAAAAACCTAAAGGAGGTAAATAAAATGAACCACAAATTGATTTTGACCAGAGGTATCGCTCTTATCCTGGTGATGCTGGTGGTCACTGGATGTGCCACACCCCAAGCGAAACCCTGCCCGACTAGCGCACCGCAAGCATGCCCGACCACCGAACTGCCATCATTCCCGACCTCCGTGCCGCAATCCTGCCCAACCGCTGCAGGGCAGGCAGTGCCTGAGATGAATACTTGGCGATGGAATTACGCGGGAGGTATTCCGACGAACATCATCATCACATTTGATCCTGGCGATAAATGCTCCATGGAGATCGTTAATCCAGTATATGTGAGTTATTTTAGTAAGTCGTGGAATCAGGTGTCTTACGAGATTGTGGTAAACGACCAAACGTATGAGAATTATGTAGTGTGGGTCGGATCGAATGACCCGGGAACGACACAAGCGCAAATGGATGCCGTGGATCCAAACGATACAAGCAGCCCACCATCATGGGTGAATCTCATTCAGGGGACTATTGTCTACCCAATGAGCAGGACATTTCATACTGGTGCAATTGATATTACTGAAGGTCCCCTCTACATTACATGCATGGTTCAAGGTCCAGATGCTCTTAGAGTAATCGGAGCTCTTGGACCATTGAATGTACCAACAAAATAAGGAGTTTTAGCAGTGGGAGGATTATATTGGCAGGTCCGATAGAGGGGTCGGACCTGCCAAATGTTCATTAACGCATATTTCAAATAATAATTAATTGGCAGGGGTGGCCCTGTGCAACCAAAGAAGGTTGCACAGGGTCGCGCCTACAGTTTAAATTTCGCGTAATTGCCTAATTTTCTGAGCACAATATTACCGGTTACTCCCCTCATTCCCTCCCCCCACCCGCGGACCCAGGATGTGGGTCAGTTCTTCCTGTTCAATTGTCTCCTCCTTACACAATGCCTCGACGAGCGCATCCAGCTTGTCATGCTCACGCTCCAAGAGTGCTTTAACTTCCTCATGGCATTGGTCGAGGATGTTCCGAACATTCTGGTCGATCTGGGAAGCGGTTTGCTCACTGTAATCGCGCGCCTGGGTGAGCTCATAGCCCAGGAAAGGCTGCTGCTCATCGGCGGAAAAGGCCTGCAAACCCAAGCTGCCCATACCCCACCGGGTGACCATGCGCCGAGTGAGGCGGGTGGCTTCCACCAGGTCGTTCTCGGCACCGGTGGTAATATCATCACAAGCAATCTCTTCAGCTGAGCGACCTCCCAGCATCACGCGGATGCGCGCCAAAAGTTCCTCACGACTGTAGTTATAGCGGTCCTCTTCCGGCATCTGCTCGGTGACGCCCAGCGCCCGTCCATGCGGTATGATGGTAACCTTGTGCACAGGATCAGTATTGGGCGTCAGCCATGCTACCAGGACATGACCCGATTCATGATATGCCACCACCAAGCGATCCTTTTCCTCCATCAGCAGAGGTCGTGCCTCTCCAAGGATAATGCGGTCAATGGCATCCTCGAAATCATCCATAAAAACCTGCTCATGGTTCTTGCTAGCAGCCACCAGGGCGGCTTCATTACATAGATTTGCCAGGTCTGCCCCGCTCAGACCGGTGGTGGAACGTGCCAGTGTACCAAGGTCTACGTCACTAGCGAGGTTGAGGGGGCGCGAATGGATCTGCAGGATGCCCTCTCGGCCCCTGCGGTCGGGTAGGGCAACGTTTACCTGCCGATCAAAGCGCCCGGGACGGAGCAAGGCAGGATCGAGCACATCCGGGCGATTGGTGGCGGCCAGGATGATGACCTCATGCGTGGCGTCAAATCCATCCATCTCCACCAGCAGCTGGTTCAGAGTCT
>JBAPSY010000312.1:0-22481 GCA_049281855.1 Anaerolineales bacterium | reverse complement strand
TATGACTAACAATACTGACTTTTTAGAAAAAATATCGAGTCCCAGAACAGTAGATATCCCGGGGCTGGGTTACCGCGGCTTTCACGGTGAAGACGATTATCCCAGGATACATGCCGTCATTCATGGCAGCCGGGTTGTCGATGGGATCGAGCGCTCTGAAACCCTGAAGGATATCGCCAATACCTATGCCCACCTGCATCACTGTGACCCCTACCAAGACATGCTGTTTGCAGAAGTCGATGGGGAAGTGGTTGGCTACAGCCGGGTATGGTGGGCGCTGGAAGGCAGCGGTCAATGGATCGGTTTCCAGCTGGGCAATGTGCTACCTGAGTGGCGACACAAAGGGATTGGCAGCACGCTGTTGTGCTTTAGCGAAGATCGATTGCGACAGATTGCTTTACAACTCAAGGAAACACGGCAAATACCCAAGGATGCCAGCTGTTTTTTGGATAATTATGCCAGAAATAGTGAGATCGACCGGATAAATCTACTTGAACGTCGGGGCTATCTGCCAATCCGTTACGATTTCGAGATGGTGCGACCAGATATGGAGAATATCCCTGAGCTTCCCCTGCCTCCTGGCGTGGAAGTGCGCCCAGTGGAACCAGGGCATTTGCGTCTGATTTGGGAAGCTTCAAATGAGGCTTTCAGGGACCATTGGGGGTATATCCCCGATCCATGGGAGGAGTTCGAGCGTTTAATGAATGACCCGGATTTCGATCCCAGCTTATGGCGGGTGGCCTGGCAAGGGGACCAGGTGGCGGGAATGGTGTTGAGCTTTATCGATAAGGATGAGAATGAGATCTACGGGCACAAACGTGGTTATACCGAGAACATCTGCGTGCGGCGCCCGTGGAGAAGGCAAGGCCTGGCGAAAGCATTGATCGCGTTAAGCTTGATCGCCCTCAAAGAGCGCGGCATGACGGAGGCGGGGCTGGGTGTGGATGCTGAAAATATCTCTGGTGCATTGCACTTGTACGAGAGCATGGGTTACCGGCTGGTGAAGACCAGCACGATTTATCGCAAGCCGATGAACGTTTGAACGTTTTAATGTTGGAACATTGGAACGTTGATAAGTAAGGTTGAGGGTGTAAAGTCATCGCCCTTACCAACTTACTTTAGTGAAAGAGCTTTTCACCGGCGCGGATGGGAACCTTTAGGCGGTTTTCAAATGGCGTGAGAGGGCAGGACCAGTATTCGTTATAGGCACAATAAGGGTTATATGCCAAGTTGAAGTCCACTCTGAAACGATTGTTGCCGAATGCCTCGGGCTCGAGGTAGCGCCCGGCTGGATAGGTCTCCTTACTTGCCAGGCTGTCCACAAATGGCAGAAAATAGCCATCGTCACTATGATAAATGGTTAGCTCTGCTGGTTGTCTGTCCACCATGAAGCTGAACCTACCATAACGTTCGTATTCCTGAATATCGCCGGTGGTCGTTTGCATCTCGATGCGCTGCTTTACTGGGAATTCATCCACGGTGACTTCAAGGCTTAATGCGGGATTGGGTGGGAAATACTTTAGCCCCTTGAATGCCTTCTTTTGCCCAGGGGTCAGCGGGCTTTGGCCATCATGGGCAAAGAAATCGTCCTTCATTTTCCGAAAGTCTTGCAAACTGCTCATATTCATCCTCCTAAAACCTTTAGATGAATGATTGAGACGAATAGTGGCAGGTTTCGCGCCAGGGTTCTTAAACTGTTAATTTATATGTGAGTATAATCCTGGATATCCACAACCGGCCTAAAGTTCGTGATGGTCAGTCGTGAATGACTCACCCATCCATTGATGGCGATACGGCGTACCTATTTTGGTAGTGGTAAGGAGGAATAACATGCCCAGAGACCTACCCCTTGGAAATGGCAGTTTACTCTTAGCTTTCGATCAAAGTTATCAAATCCGTGACCTGTATTGGCCGCACGTTGGGCAGGAAAACCACGCGCTTGGACACCCCTTCCGCACAGGGGTATGGGTGGAAGGGCAATTTCGCTGGTTCGATGATGGAAAATGGCAGCGCTCGCTAAAATACCAACCTGATACCCTGGTGAGTGAGGTAAGGATGGAACATTGTGACCTCTCAGTAACCATCCAGTCCACAGACATGGTGGATTTCCACGAGGACCTGTTCATCCGGCGCATGGAAATCAGCAATCTGGAGACAAGGGACCGGGAGATACGGCTATTCTTCCACCATGATTTTCACATCGCAGGCAATGATATTGGGGACACTGCCTATTATGAACCTGAACGCAGGTCAATCTTTCACTATAAAGGCAAACACTGGTTCATGATGAGCGGTGCGGTTGCGATTGGTGATGGTCAGGTAGGACCAGGATGGGAAGCCTCGCAGGATAATTTCCCGGATTTGGTGACGGGTATTCACCAATGGGCATGCGGATTAAAAGAGATCCACAACCTGCAAGGTACTTGGCGGGATGCGGAAGATGGGCAACTTGAAGGTGGGGTGGTGGCCCATGGGTCAGTTGACTCGACCATTGGCTTTAACCTGCCTGTCAAGGCGGGTCAGACATGTACCTTGTACTATTGGATGGCTGTTGGGTCTAACTTTGAGAGTGTGACCACCATTAACCGGATGGTACGCCAGCGCGGCCCACAGTCGTTCATCGACCGGACGAGAGCATTCTGGCGCTTGTGGCTGAAGGTGCACCTGCCTGAAATGGATGAGTTGCCAACACCGGTGATTGACCAGTATAAACGCAGCCTGTTGACGATGCGCACCCAAATTGATGAAGGGGGCGCGATCATTGCAGCCAACGATTCGGATATCTCCTCGGATGTACGCGATACATACAGTTATATGTGGCCACGGGATGGCGCATTGGTCACCCATGCACTCAACAAGGCGGGCTACCTTGACCTGCCACGGGCATTCTTCCAATTCTGTGACAGGGTACACAGCCGAGAAGGGTACCTGCTCCATAAATATAATCCGGATGGTTCGCTGGCCTCCAGCTGGTTGCCTTGGGCAGTGGATGGGGAAAAGCATTTGCCCATCCAGGAAGATGAGACCTCCCTCGTCATATGGGCATTGTGGGAGCATTTTTTGTGCTATGGGGATTTATATTTTATCAAACCGCTGTACCGGTCTTTGATCTGCCCATTGGCTGACTTCATGGCAAGTTTCCGTGATGAGGACAGCGGATTACCTCTCCCAAGTTACGATCTGTGGGAGGAACGCCTCGGCATTTTGAGCTGGACCGCGGGCGCAACATGGGGTGGCTTGAACGCAGCGGCTAATTTTGCTGAAGCGTTCGGTGAGACCGAACGAGCGAAAAATTATCGTAACGCAGCAAAAGGGATCAAAAGTGGAGTGGAGGCACACCTGTGGCAGCCAACGCTCAACCGCTTTGCTCGTATGGTGAATATGATGGAGGATGGCAGCTGGGAGATTGATGGGACGATCGACGCATCCCTGGTTGGTTTATGGCAGTTTGGCATGTACCGGCCGGATGACCCGAAGATTCTGCCCACCATGCAAGCTATTCGAGAACAGCTATGGGTGAGGACGACTGTGGGGGGTGTGGCACGCTATACCAATGATCATTATCACCAGGTCAGCCAGGATATCTCCAATGTGCCGGGAAATCCATGGTTCATCTGTACACTGTGGCTGGCGGAATGGTATGCCCTGACGGCAGTCCACACGGATGATATGAAGCCAGCCCTCGATATTTTGGAATGGGTGGCTGCACATGCCCTGCCAAGCGGGATTTTAGCCGAGCAAGTGGATCCATATACAGACCAGCCAGTTTCAGTTAGCCCGCTCACCTGGAGCCATGCGGCTTATGTGAGCACGGTACTCACCTATCTGCAACGCAAGAAGCATTTGAGAGCAGCATAAATCAGTAAGCAAAAGGGCAGGTAGTGGTGCTACCTGCACTTTGGTCGATAGGGGTTTACCGATGAGCTACATGAGTTTAGTCCCACATTCGGGGCAGAACTTGGCTCCTTTGGTCTCGGCACCGCAGTTTGGGCAGTTTGCAGGAGCCTGTTCCATTTTCGTGCCGCAATTCGGGCAGAATTTGGCGCCGTGTGTATCAGTACCGCAGTTTGGGCACAGTGCAGTTGCCGGCTGGGTCATTTGAGTGCCGCATTCCGGGCAGAATTTCGTCCCTGGGGCGGCTAGAGTGCCATCCTTGGGGCATTTCGCCATTTGGGTTGAGGCATTACTGGTAGCTTCCACCGCTTTACCGACGTTTTTAAATGCATCTCCCAACCCAAAAGCAGTGGCGAAGCCTTTAATTGCTGCGCCTGCCTGAGCGCCGCGTGATTCGGATATCTCTTCGGTACGGGGGCTATCTTCCTGGCAGAACCCAGTCTGGGTATCGAAATCCGACAGGCAAACGATGCGGTTGCAGGTCGGACACTCCCGGAAATTTACCTGCGTCTGGTTCCAGGCAGAATCAACCTGGGCAGGGGTCATCTTATAACTGTAGCGTGGGTCTTCTCCAACCACATTATCGGCAACACTGCTACCCACCAAAGGCACTTTACGCAGCAAACCACCGAGGGCAGACCGTCCAATATCTTGCTTCACGGTATTGGCGAGATCTGGCTGGCTGCGAAATTCGCGCCCGCAGGAATCACAGTAGAAAATTGCATATGGACCAGCACCGTCATTGCGAATGTCGTAACGCGGCATACGAGAAAATGTTGGCATGATTTACTCCTCAGATATATAGATTTTGGATGAAATAACCATAAGGTATGAAGTGGAAGTAAGTATACATCGGGGATTTGGGGGATGTCAAGCTGTGGTAATGGGAGATAGCAGAGCATTGCAATATTGTAAGGAGTGAGCTATTACTATAGGGAATAGGAATCCTTGAAAGAATAACTTCATAATTACAGATCCATACATAAGGTAATGATGAAACGCAAAGGAGGATATTTTTTTGATCTGCAAAGAAGAACCTCTACCTCGCTCGCACAGTAACGCTCGCGAGGCTTCGGCGCAAAGAACGCGCCTTGCTGATATACTTATCCGCATGACTATAAAAGCCGTAATTTTCGACCTTGGCGGGGTGTTACTGCGCACCGCCGATTTTTCACCGCGTGATCAGCTGTCTGGCCGCCTGGGAATGAGCCGGTATGAATTGGAGGAGTTCATCTTTGGGGGTGAGTCGGGCAAGCAAGCTCAATCTGGAGAGATCACCGTTCAGCAGCATTGGGAAAATCTACGCAGGCAGATTAATTACTCGCCACAGGAATTTAATGCCTTATTGGAAGAGTTCTTTGCTCAGGACGAGTTGGATCAAGCGATGATGGAGTATGTGCGCAAGCTGCATCAGACCTATAAAACCGCGCTACTCAGCAATGCATGGGATGATCTGCGCCAGGTCATCACTGAAAAGTGGCACTTTGAAGATGTGTTTGATGCCATGATCATTTCAGCAGAGGTGAGGCTGACCAAGCCGGACCCACGCATTTTTCAGCTGGCGTTGGAACGGTTGGGAGTGAAAGCCGATCAAGCAATCTTTGTGGATGATATGCAACGTAACGTTGAAGGGGCGAAAGCGGTGGGATTACAGGCGATCCAATTCAAGACATCACAGCAGATGCGATTTGACCTGGAACTGCTATTGAATGGTCATTGAGGGTAATCCCGCGGTGAAAATTCGGGCAGTCATCTTTGATTTTGGGGGTGTATTGGTCCGCATGGTGGATGATCGTCCACGCCTCAGGCTGGCTGAGCAGTTAGGAGTACCACTCTCCCGTCTGGATGACCTGGTGTTCTTCAGCGATTCAGCCGTTAAGGCTACCAGAGGAGAGATCAGCGCCAGTATGCATTGGGAAGCAGTGCGGAAGGCACTCGGGATCCTACCCGAAGATATGCCAGGCTTCCTGGAACAATATTGGTCAGCGGATGATGTGAATTGGAAATTACTGGATACTATTCGCGACTTACATCCTCGTTATAAGGTAGGTCTGCTCAGCAATGCCTGGGATAACCTGCCCCAAACCTTGCACGAGCGCTGGAATATCGATGGATTGTTCGACGAGTTGATCATCTCAGCGAAAGTGGGTATGGTCAAGCCCGACCCACGCATCTTTCACCTGGCTGTGGAGCGATTGTGTGTGCAACCCGCAGAGACGATCTTTATTGACGATATTGCGGAGAACGTCGAGGCTGCCCGCGGGGAAGGGTTAATCGCCATTCAGTATCAAGATACGCAAAAGACAATTGATGAGCTAAACCGTTCCTTAGCAGAGGGGTGATTAGGTGGCATGAAGCTGGCGGTCCTGTCCCACTATCAAGCGAAGGAAATATTAGATGCCCGGCGTAAAGGAATGGGATCTGTGAACATATCCCTGGATCTGGGATTGAGCAGCACCCAGATACCCGCCGATACGCAAGGATTATTACTTCCGGATGGCAAGGTCTTACAGTGGGGAGATGTGGAGGAGATCGCAAAATCTACATCAAGCTGTTACGTGATTGAAGATGGGGCGCCACGCGCAATCCAGTTCTATTCCGAACTGACCGAGCGGGTTTACAGCCTATACCCAACCCATCGAGCACCTACCATGCTTGTATCCGGCATCCCAATGCACCGCATCAAGGACACCGAGCCGCACCAGGACACTTTGGAGAAGGTGCGCGCCGTCAAACCACTGGTCGGGCAGGTGTTGGATACCGCCACTGGTTTAGGATATACTGCCATCGAGGCTGCCCGAACGGCGGTACATGTCACAACCATCGAGCTGGACCCGGCGGCACTGAACGTATGCCGGCTTAACCCATGGTCGCAGGAGCTGTTCGATAACCCGAAGATCACCCAGATGATTGGGGATAGTTTCGATGTTGTAGCTGAGATGGAAGCGGGACGTTTCACGCGCGTCATTCACGACCCACCCGCATTCAGCCTGGCGGGTGATCTCTATTCAGGTGAATTTTATCGAGAGCTCTACCGGGTGATGCGCAACCGGAGCTTACTATTTCATTATATTGGTGACCCGGAAAGTAAATCGGGGCGCAGCATGACTTCAGGGGTGATACGGCGGCTCGAGCAGGCAGGTTTCAGACAGGTGAGACGCGCGCCACGTGCTTTTGGTGTGGTTGCAGTAAAGTAGATTATGGAAAAAGTAAGGCGAGACTGTAATGAGCATAGGATGCCTCGGGCTTTACAAACCGAAGGATAATGTGGAGATCTCGCTCGCAAAGTGACGCTCGCGAGGTTTCCCCCTCGCTTCACTCGGAGCATGGGGGCACAATCCACACTCGTTGCATCGATCAGCAAAGTACAGTCTCTACCTCGCTCGCAGAGTGACTCTCGCGAGGCTTCAGCGTAAAGGATGCACCTTGATGACAATGTTTAAATAAGGAGTGGATAATGGAGCTAACCTCACTCAACATCCATGAAGCTGCAGAACTTCTGAAACATAAGGAAATCTCACCAGTAGAGCTGACCCAGGCGCACCTGGAACGCATCCAACTACTGGACCAACGGCTGAATTCTTTCATCACAGTCACCCCAGAACTTGCCATCGAACAGGCACGCCAAGCGGAGATGGAGATTGCGCAAGGAAGCTATAAAGGGGCTTTACACGGCATCCCCCTGGCATTGAAAGACCTTTACGAGACCCAGGGAATACGCACAACGGGAGGCTCGACTTTTTTTGCGGATTACTTCCCCGAAGCAGATGCGGCAGTGGTGCAAAGACTGAAAGAAGCCGGCGCGGTGCTGCTCGGCAAGCTCAATATGCACGAGATTGCCCTAGGTGTGACCAACGAGAACCCGCATTACGGTGATTGCTGCAACCCATGGGACCTGACCCGCATCACCGGTGGCTCATCGGGTGGGAATGCAGCTGCTCTGGCAGCCGGGTTATGTATGGGGGCTATGGGAAGTGATACCGGTGGCTCAATCCGCATCCCTTCCTCCCTGTGTGGGGTGGTAGGTCTCAAGCCGACGTACGGGCGGGTGAGTTTGCGAGGAGTCATCCCGCTGAGCTGGAACCTGGATCATGCTGGTCCGATGGCACGCAGCGTGCGGGATATTGCCATCCTGCTACAGACCATCGCCGGGTATGACCCACAAGACGCCTGGTCGGTGGATATGCCAGTGGAGAATTATCTCACTATCCATGAGGACGGCGTGCGCGGCTGGCGGATTGCCATTGCTTCAGATGGATATTTTACAGATACTGAGGTTGTGGATGGAGAAGTGCAGAGTGCGGTTATTCAAGTTGCTAAGGTTTTTGAGAGCCTGGGGGCACAAGTGGAGCAAGTACCTTTCCCGAATGCCCGTGAAGCTGCCATGGTAAATGGACTGATGACCCCCAGTGATGCAGCCGCCTTTCACCACCAACGATTGGCTGAGAACCCACAGGGTTTTGGGCAGGATGTGCTCAAGCGGCTGCAAACAGGGGCAGCGTACACCTCTACGGAATACTCCCTGGCACGGCGGATGCAAACCATCCTGCGTTGCCAATTTAAAGAATTCTTCAATGAATTTGATCTGCTGCTTACGCCCACTACCCCCATCACTGCCCCCGTGCGGGGTTCGGCTGATCCGTTCGACCGTCCCAGAATACTGACGCGCTTTACCGCTCCATACAATCTGACGGGTCTGCCCGCACTCTCAATTCCGTGTGGCTGGTCAAGTGAAAAAATGCCCATCGGCTTGCAGATTGTGGGTAAGCCATGGGCAGAAAGAAAAGTGATTTTAGCGGGTGAGCTTTATGAACAAAGGCGGGGATTTCAGATTTCAGTCGCCTCACTCACCTAATTTACGCAAGGCAATTGATTGCTGGATACTGGTCACTGCGAAGAAGTAGATCAGGAGAAATGTGATCGCGGTTACAAACAAATCATATGGGCTGATAGCTGCCACGAAGGAGCCCAGGGAAACCTTGAAAGTATAAAAACCACCAAAAAACATAGCGATATTTAGCAGGATGGCAAGCATACGCACTTCAGTAGGTCCTAGCTTGCCATATGAGATTTTAAATTCCCCCATCACATTCATACGCAC
This sequence comes from Anaerolineales bacterium, assembly GCA_049281855.1. Taxonomy (GTDB): domain Bacteria; phylum Chloroflexota; class Anaerolineae; order Anaerolineales; family UBA4823; genus FEB-25. Next base: position 13,486 of record JBAPSY010000312.1, on the reverse strand, counting down.
ATAGACCAAGACTGACATTGCAATGTAGGCAATACAACACATACTGGCAACCGAGAACTTGATATACGGGCTTAAACCAAGACCCAAAATGATGATGATTTCGGTGAGGACATCAGTTACGTGGTCGATGTAAAAGCCATACTTGGGACGTTCGATGTGTCGGTAGCGTGCCAGCGTGCCATCCAGGCTATCACCAAACCAGTTGATAATAAAACCGAGCGTAGCCAACCATAAAAAGGCAGGATGGAAATGACTGAGTACATATCCAAGGGTAATCACCAATGCCCCAAATATACCGATAACGGTCATCAAATCTGGTGTCGCCCCGGCTGGAAGATGCGCCGCCAGCCACTGCAAGGCAGGGCGCTCTAATGGACCCAGGAAAATATCATTCACCCGCTTATGATCTTTGATATCGTTCATATAAAATCTCCGCACTAGTATTTATTCAGGAACCTGGTCTAAGGCTTCAGGCCAAACAGGGAAGGTCATCGCCCACTGACTGGGGTCATGACGGATGAAATCCTCAGCTACACGCAAGATCATCTCAGCATTGAGCATGATTTCTGTTTGCTTGTCTGGATGTGGCTGCATCTCGACCGGCTCAGAGAACAGGAAATGGTATTTTCCGTCGGAGTGTTTTATCGTAGCCCCAACAATAACGGGAACTCTGGCTTTTAATGCCAGGAAGATGTGATGAATTGGCAAAGCAGCCGGACGACCAAAGAACTTTGGACGGTAGATATAACTATCATCCGGGCGGTCGATCCCGGTAATCACCATGCCTCCAGCACGCAGATGATTCACCGAATGCTTGAGTGTGCCAACTGAAGCTTGAAGAACTTGCATGCCTTTCTTTGAACGCATATCGAGCTGCTTTTGATACCCGGCATTCAGCTCAGGCAGGGTTAAAGTAAGGGCTTTGATCCCCGCCAACCCGCCCACCTGAAAAACCATATCAAAATTACTCAAATGCACCCCGGCCACAACCAGGCCTCTTTCGGAAAATTCGGGGCGTTGGACCAATTGGATTGCAGTTGGATGAGGTTCGACGAGGCGAAGGAATGCAGCTGGATTATTTAAATTGTGATACAGGTCGAAGATTGAACTGGCAATGCTGTGGAAATTTTCTGCTACTGCCTTATCCAAAACTCGTCCATTCAGCTGCTCTCCATATGCTATCCATTGATTACAACGTGCGGCGCGGACCAATTTCCAGTCTTTGCAAGCAGCAATACGGTCGGCGGCAAAAAATGCAATCCGGTGACCCAGCCAATAGGGCGTGCACCTGCCGAGTAAATAGGCCAGGCTTAAGCCGAACGGGCTGTTGATGATATTTCGCGGATCGAGAGTCATGTTGGTTTCAGGTAATGCAGGCGTTACAATTTTAACATGAACTAGTCTAAAATTACCGCTTCCATACCGATTGCACTTATCTTATCCGCACTGAATAATGCAAGAATCACATCGTTAATGTGATGATATTCACTCGATTTACTAGCTATTTATCGGTTACGATGAGAAAATGCAAATTGTATAATGATTGGATAAACTAAGTCTAAATTTGATGGACTAGGGTTAGGATGGTACTGCATGAGCGAGCCCTCAGTAAATGAACAACCCAAAGTAGAAATTAAGACTGTGGCGAAAAAAGGGCCACGCGGTCAGGTGACGGTATTCGCAAATTGGTGCAAAGGTTGCGGTATTTGTGTTGCATTCTGTCCGACTGGCGTTTTGGCATTGGACGATGATGACCACCCCGTAGTGGTTTACCCAGAAAAGTGTTCCGCCTGCCATTGGTGCGATACTCACTGCCCCGACCTGGCGATTATCGTTAAGAAGATTGAGATATAAGGAGGGCAGATTGACCGTTCGATTAATGCAAGGGAACGAAGCTGTTGGCTGGGGAGCAATTGCAGCGGGATGTAAATTTTTCGCTGGTTATCCGATTACACCATCCACTGAAATTGCAGAGATGTTATCCAGAGAGCTGCCCAAGGTGGGTGGAAAATTTATTCAAATGGAAGATGAAATTGCCAGTTTAGCCGCTTGCATCGGTGCGTCGGTGGGCGGCTTAAAATCACTGACGGCTACATCTGGTCCAGGGTTTTCACTGATGCAGGAGAATATTGGTTATGCTGCCATGACCGAGATACCGGTTGTGATTGTGGACGTCCAACGCCTGGGACCCAGCACCGGTCAGCCAACCAGTGCCTCCCAAGGGGATGTGATGCAGTCACGTTGGGGCACGCATGGTGATCACCCGATAATTGTGCTCAGCCCCGTGTCAGTCAGCCAATCTTTTGACCTGACCGTAAAGGCATTTAATTTTTCCGAGAAGTACCGCACTCCAGTCATCCTGCTAATGGATGAAGTCGTCGGGCACATGCGTGAGAAGGTCGAGCTACCTGAATTTGAATCTGTCGAGCGGGTGGAGCGCATTGCTACCGATGTGCCCCCTGAATGGTACAAACCCTATGGCGATTCACTGAGCGATGTGCCGCCCATGGCGAATTTTGGAGAAGGTTATCGCTATCATATAACATCCCTATTCCATGATGTACTCGGTTATCCAACCACCCGTCTGGATGAGATCGACCCATGGATCCAACGTGTCCATCGTAAGATTGAACGTAATCTGAATGATATCATCCTGGTGGAAGAGGATTTATCGGAAAGTGACAAGACGGTTGTGGTCACTTACGGGGCGTCTGCGCGCAGCGCCCGACATGCAGTCAAGCTGGCACGGCAGCGGCGAACCAAAGTTGGAATGGTCACCTTGCTGACGATATGGCCGTTTGCCGAAGCAGAGATCAGCCGGGTGGCGCGGATTGCCAAACGGATTATCGTCCCCGAGATGAATCTGGGTCAATTAGCCCTGGAAGTGGAGCGGGTTGCCGGGCGAAATAAAGTTGTGAGGGTTAATCGAGCCAATGGTGAGATGGTCACACCTCAGATGATCCTTGAAGCGATTGAAGACAGGTAATTATGCCAACACAAGCTGAACATACGGAATACATGTATTTACGTCCCACCAAGAAATTCCCCAACGTGTGGTGTGCCGGGTGTGGGATAGGCATCGTGATGGGTGCGTTGATCCGTGCAATCGATCGCATTGGTCTGGAAAAAGACGAAGTGGCTTTGGTTTCAGGGATTGGCTGCACCGGGCGTATGCCTGTTTACATGGATTTCAACACCATTCACACCACGCATGGCCGCGCATTGGCATTTGCAACGGGACTAAAGATCGCCAAACCAAATATGAAGGTGATCACCATCATGGGGGATGGGGATGCCATGGCAATCGGAGGGAATCACTTCATCCATGCAGCTCGCCGAAATATCGGCATTGCTGCGATTGTGGTGAACAATGCTATTTATGGGATGACCGGCGGACAATACAGCCCTACCACACCGATTGGGGCCAAAGCTGCCACTGCCCCGTATGGCAACATCGAACCTCCCATGCCGATTTGTGAGGTGGCAATCGCAGCTGGGGCGACGTATGTCGCACGGAGCACTGTCTACCACGCAGTTGAGTTGGACCGGTTTATCGAACAAGCCATCCGTAAAAATGGCTTCAGCCTGGTTGAAGCAGTCAGCTACTGCCCTACTACCTATGGGAGGATGAACAAGCTTGGCACAACCGTAGACATGATGCGTCAGCTTAAGGAAGCCAGCATCTCAATGACCGCAGCCGAAAAACTATCTCCAGAAGAGCGTGAGACGAAAATCGTGCGCGGGGTGATGCATGATATCGAAAAGCCGGAATATACCCAACAATATGAACTGCTGATCCAAAGAGTGCAGCAAGCACAACCAGCCAACCCGGTGAAATCCTAAGGAGGTGACCAGTGGCAATCAAAAACCATGGTAATCGAATGGAAATCAGGCTGGCAGGTGAGGGTGGGCAGGGAATGATCCTGGCAGGCATCATCCTGGCGGAAGCAGCGGCGATCTATGATAACAAGAATGCGACCCAAACTCAGAGTTATGGTCCGGAAGCACGCGGTGGAGCCAGCAAAGCTGAGGTGGTTATTTCTCAAGGAGAGATTGACCATCCAGAGGTCATCATTGCAGATGTTTTGGTTGCAATGAGCCAGGAGGCATGTGATAAATATGCCGGCAACCTGAAAAAGGATGGCATATTGATTGTGGATCAGGAAAGGGTGGGGCGGGTGCCATCAAGCCGGGCAATCAAGGTACCAATTACCCGCCTTGCGCAGGAGAGCAGCGGGAAAAGCATCACGGCATCTGTAGTCGCTTTGGGGGTGCTGGTGGGCTTAACGGGTGTCGTGTCACGGCAGGCAATCACCCAGGCTGTGGCCGCGCGTGCACCAAAAGGCACCAAAGAGATGAATAAAGCGGCGTTATCTGCGGGTTTTGCTGCCGCGGATTTAGTCGGCAAGAAGCATCCTCACAAAACATAAACAGTCGATAAAAGCCTGTAGCTTAGCGAGCCACAGGCTTTTTTGTTATATGGGTGAACCTATAGCGGATATTTGGTGTAAATAATTAGATTTACAATCAGCTGGGATACTAATGATAAGTGGGAATGTGACTACATTCACCAAAGTAAATTCAAAAACCCCGATCATCCTATGTGTACTCTTGCTGTGGCTTTCGGTGGCTCTCGTTGGCTGTAAGAAAAACCCGAAGCTGGAATTCATCCAGGGGGTTTGGTACTACAAGGATGCTCATCTGGCAAATATACCGTCAGAGTCTGCCCAAGTGACGAATTGGGTATTCGACAACGGGTACTTTTCCATGGACAGTTGTTGTTTTGTAAAGATGAATTTTTCGGGCTATTATAGCGTCGCAGATAGTACGGAGAGTGGGCTAACTTTGGAGCTATTCAATTTGCAGGGTCTGTATGGAGGTATGGTGCTATATCGAAATGACACCATGAGCGCAGTCATCAAGATCGATACAGAAGCGGATACGATCCGGATCAATAATGACGGTCCTTATACCCGCATCGGTCCATAATCATCTTGACGTATATATATTCCCGGTATAAAATAGGACACAACTTAATAATTTCCAACTTTGGTGCCATATCCCCCGGATGGGATGGCTTAAAGGCGAAGCCGGTAAATGATTTGAAAGTATAGTCCGGCGCTGTCGCGCAACTGTAAGGGATTTAATCCCCAGCCAGGTCGCCCGCCCAAGTTGGGTTCACCATCACCTCGCTGAAAGGAGCTGTGAACATATGCCGTTACCCACAAGCATGATTTTCACCCCTGTCCAAAAGCGACAGGGGTTTTGTTTTTGTAAGCTGGATACCCTTTTTTGGAGGAGAAAATGAATCATCTATCTAAACTGCTTCTATCATTATCATTAGGCTTATTGATGGTCATAGGCTTGTCGCATTTTCTCCAAGCGAGCACAGTTGTTGCACAATCTACTCCCAATCAATCCCAGGTCATTCAGGCGGGCTTGGCGTACCTACAATCCCAACAACAAGCCGATGGGGGCATCGTGGGCTTTAGCGGCGTCTCCTCAGACCCCGATACCACAGCTCGCAGCGTGATAGCCTTCGTAACAGCGGGGAAGCCGGTGAGTGAGGTGATCTCCACGGAAGGTAATTCTATGCTGGATTACCTGGCTGCCCAGGCGATTACATTCACGCATGACACAACGGGTACTTTATTCCCCGGTCGGGCAGGCATACTCCTGTCCGCGGTATCGTTGTCTGGAGAGGATCCCTCAGCGTTTGGAGGGATGGACCTGACTAGCGAGCTGGAAGAGAGCTTCCACCCAGATACCGGTGCCTACAGCACCACCGCTCACCAGGATATTAGCAGTGGGGAAGCGAGCGACCCGAGCCAGGCTTGGGCGATCCTGGGGTTAAGCCTGGCTGTTCAGACCATCCCTGATGGAGCGAGCCAATATTTGACCCAATCACAGGCCGGGGATGGCAGCTGGGGCACGGGTGACCCGGATACCACTGCGCTGGCGGTGACCGCAATGCTTGCCAGCCAAAAAGTAGTTACTCAAAGTGATACTATCCAAAAAGCAGTGCAATACTTCCATGATACGCAGGCAGCCAGCGGTGGCTGGAAACCTTCCTGGGACACTGATCCACTCAACGCTGATTCCACTGGCTGGATCCTGCAGGCATTGGTCTCTGCGGGTGAAGACCTGAGAGGTCAAAGCTGGACGAAAGATCAGACAAACCCTGTGGATGCTTTGTTGAGCCTTCAAAAGCCCGATGGGTCGATCGGCGGTTCATATGCCAACACCTATAGCACCGCAGAAGCCATCATTGGTCTCTCCGGAATACCACTTTCTAATCTTGGGATTTCACCAGCCAGCCACCAAGCCGGACTGGCGGTGTTTTATGGGGATAATTCTGTGTTCACTGCTTGTGTAAGTTTTCCTGAGAGCACCATAACTGGACTGGATCTTCTTCAGCGCTCTGGCTTAGCCATAGAAACCGCCACAAACCCCAACCAGGGAACTGCGGTGTGTAAAATCGGGGACGTCGGTGATTCATCCAATGATTGCTTTGGGAGCATGCCGAATTATTGGGCGTACTGGCAGCAAGGTGAGAATGGTTGGGAGTATTCCGTGGTTGGTGCAGACCAGCGCAAGGTGATGGATGGTGGTGTGAATGCCTGGAGCTGGGGCTCCGGCAACCCTCCCGCATTAATTACATTCCAAAATATCTGTGAAGGCGTCGCATTTGTGCTGCCAACTGCCACGGTGACGTCCATCCCTCCAACGGATACCCCTCAGCCAACGCCGGTACCAACATTGGTCCCAGCTACGGTACCACCCCAACCAACTGTTGCGGTAGCGGCAGCAAAAAATGGGGCGGGCAGTTATATCGTATATGCGTCAATTCTGCTCGTATTGGGCGCGCTAATCATCTACCTGATACGTTTTCGCGGTAAATAATACTTGAGCTACATTTGGACTTCCGATAGTAGAGACTTGAGAGTTCAATGAAATCCCGCTTATTCAGCCTGGCCATCTACATGGCAGCTACCTTATCTGGGATGCTGGTATTGCTCTATCCGTTCTTTTTGCCTGCGGTTTCGCAGCAGATGGGATTTGGCACGTTACGGGCTGGAGAGATGCCGGGAATGATGACATTGCTTTTAGGACTGTGCCTGCTGGTGTTGTTATTCGAAGCCCAAGGACCGATGGTAAACACCAAATTGATTGCCTTGCTTGGCATTTTGGTGGCGATCAACTCTGCCCTCAGGTTTATTGAGACTGCCATCCCTGGCCCAGGCGGCTTTACGCCCATCTTCTTCCTGATCATCCTGGTCGGATATGTATTCGGCGGGCGGGTGGGCTTTTTGATGGGAGCCCTCACCCTGCTTGTCTCAGCATTGGTGACGGGAGGTGTGGGGCCTTGGCTGACAGCGCAGATGTTCACGGCGGGATGGGTTGGATTGAGCACCCCCTTCCTGCTCCCTGTGGCTAAGGCATTAACCGCAAAGCAGGCGAAATGGGGCAGATCCAGTGTCAACCCGGAGATCATCCTGCTGGCAGGATTTGGGTTGCTGTGGGGTTTTGCATATGGTGCCATCATGAATCTCTGGCAGTGGCCATTCATCACTGGACCACAGAACCAATCCTTTGCAGCTGGTTTAGGCGTCGTGGCGACCCTCCAGCATTACATGGCTTTTTACCTGGTGACTTCAGTGGTGTGGGATGCGATTGCAGCTGCAGGAAATGTGCTGCTTCTACTTGCCTTCGGGGCACCAGCCCTGCGGGCGCTACGACGCTTCAGGCAGCGCTTTGAGTTCAATTACACGCCTGAGCCGGGAGCTATATCCCAGCAACAAGGGGGGAATCTCACCGGATGAAACAACCCTGGGCATGGGTAAGCTGGCTGATCACGACACTCGTAATCCTTACAATTACACGCAACCCTCTCTACCTGGTGCTCATTATGATGTGCGTCCTGTTCGTAGGGTTAACTCTGCGCCAGACTGGCTCGGATATCCCCAGACCGATTTCTTTATGGAAATTAGCGGCCTGGATCATCCTGCTTGCCACCATCTTCAATGCCCTCACATCCCATTACGGCACGACGGTTTTGTTCACCATCCCAGGCAAGCTGCCGCTGATCAGCGGGAGGGTAACCGTAGAAGCAATTGTCTACGGTGCCACGAATGGATTCGTTTTAACTGGCATGCTGGCAAGTTTCACCGTACTCAACCTGGCTCTACCGGTGCGTGATCTGATCAGCCTGATCCCGCGGGCGTTCTTCCCGGTGGCAGTGGTCACATCGATTGCAGTCACCTATCTGCCCACCACATTACGCCAGTTCCAGCAAATTCGCGAAGCCCAGGCTGTGCGGGGTCACCAAATGCGGAGTCTCAGGGATTGGCTGCCATTGTTGATGCCGCTCCTGGTGGGGGGGCTGGAACACGCCATGCAGCTGGCTGAAGCCATGACCGCACGCGGATTTGCCAGCACAAGAACGATGACCGTTGGGCGGCAGGCTTACCCACGGATATCCATGCTCTTTGGGCTGGTGCTGTTGGCTCTTGGATGGATTGCACAACTGGGTGGTGCCGGCGTGAGTGGATTGGTACTGATCTTTTCCGGGGCATTGTTGATCCTTGGGGGGATATGGTACCTGGGCCGTCAATCACCTCGGACGACTTATCACCACTCGCCATGGAGCTGGCAGGATTGGCTGATGATGATTGTGGCCGTGTGTGTGCTGGGGGTTTGTTTGCTCCCCATACCCGGGGTGAGCCGTCAGACGTTATATTATGAGGCTTACCCCACGCTCACCTTTCCAACTTTCAGTCCCTTGATCGGTTTGTTAATGATGGGATTGCTTATACCGGGGCTGCTGGTCTTAAAAAGAAATCCGGATGAAGGCAGTTAAGGTGATTGCTCGAAAGAAGGAGATTAATGTCAGAGCCAGAATATGAATATCATGGAATGTTAGCGCGGACCTGGGACTTATTTCGTGGCGATACTTCCAAATGGGATGATCGCAACTTTTTCCTGGAGATCATCCGTGAAACAGGTCAGCCTGTTCTGGATGTGGGTTGTGGAACCGGGCGGTTACTGCTGGACTACCTGTCACAAGATGTGGATATAGATGGGGTAGACATCTCACCTGAAATGGTTTATCTATGCCAGCAGAAGGCGCAAGCACTTAGGCTGAAACCAATTCTCTACGAAAGCTCCATGGAAACCATGAGCCTGCCACGTCACTATCGGACCATCATTGTCCCATCCAGTTCATACCAACTGGTGTTGGATGCGTTGCAAGCATACGAGGCCATCCTTAATCTCTTTGCTCACCTGTTACCCGGTGGCACCGTGGTGATGCCTTTTATGCTGCTGTGGAAGCGAGGTGACCCACTAGAAAACCCCTGGCATGTCACTGGAGAAGAGATTCGACCAGATGATGGCGCAACCATTCGACGTTGGTCAAAGAGTCGTTATGATCCAGAAACCCAATTGGAGCATACCGAAGACCGATACGAAGTGATCAGGGATGGTGTCATAATTGCCAACGAGTATCACGTGCGTTCTCCTGCCACGCGGGAATATACTCAACAACAGGCACTAGATTTATATAAAAGAGCAGGCTTCGTGGACATGTGTATTTATAAGGGGTTCACCCGTCTGCCGGCATCTGCAGATGATGAAATATTCTCGATCACCGGTAAACGACCGTAAAGATATCCATTGTGTTTTTTGGAGGAGGTGTCAGACAGGTATACAGACCTGGCATGCAAGGGGGAGAGGTTTACGTATCCGCAGATAATTGGATGATTAACCTAATGAGGCGGGAGGATCAGGTAGTCAGGTCGCGAATGTTATAATAATCGGGCATTGATTCGTTAATCAGGGAGTGAATAGAGGCGATGTCCGATCTCTGGCAAAGGAATATCCGCAACTACAAAAGCATCATCCAAGCAAACACGGGTCCCAAGGTGGTTAATGTGGTTTCTGGCAGCCCGGCAGACCAGGCTTATTGGCAGGAGAGGCTACAAAATACACGCCAGGATGTATTTCGAGCCGATGGTGAGACGATGATCCTCTCCAGCCTGGAGAAGACCCGCAAGGGCAACTTCCTGGGTTCGGTGAATGCAATGATCGAATTGCGGAAAGCATTAGAAAGTCAGACATTACCCCCGGTAATATTGATGAATATGGTGTTTGGTTTGGGGAAGCGCCTCAGTCCATTCACCCAGGCTCTGACGAACCGCAAACCAGCATTCCCCACCCCCATGTACAGCTCCTACGGTGAAATTTACCTGAGTACTGCCGATGCAGCTTCCATGTCAGCGACGTTATGGGTGCACCACCTGGAAACCAACGGCTTCAAAGGCATCGTCATCAAATGGGGTGATGAAGCGGTAATCCCCGGGAAAATCTGGGAGGCAGGCACCACGGGATATCAGGATGTGGATGGGATCCGCTTCGTCTGGCAAACCGAGCCAACTGTGGACCTGGCACGTGAGAAGGAATGGGTAGAGTTTGACGCTACTACCTCTCTAATGACCTTCCAATATACCCGCCAAGGGTTGGAGAGCCTGCGGAAGAGATTATCTCAGCGCGATCATGGACGCTTGATTGGGGTCAATCTGGGCAGTCTGGGGATCAGTTACCGTTTGATGCAAGTGGCGGAAGAGGTATTTGGGGTGGACGTGTTAGATGAGAACAAGTGGGTGGATTGGGATCCTTATGCCTGGATCGCTTTATTCTGCCAGGAAGAAGACGAGTGGAAATCAGAAGCCGCGCTTGAAGACCAGATGGGGAAAACCGGGATACACGACCTGGAAAGCCGCTTTCCGGATTTCTACCAAAAAATTCTGCAAATGCGAAACCTCTTCCGTACGCGCTACGGGAGGCAACCGATGATCAAAGTGCTGGATTTCGGACAGCCTTATTGGATGGATTGGGGACTGCACCTTAGCCTGCGTCGCTCGCTGGAGGCTTTGATTACGGATACTGACCAGGGTATGGCCTCGCGTGAGCTGTTTCACCTGCCACATGAGCGCGATAAAAACGAAAATATCCTGCTGCGCAGCTCGATCCCCCAAGCAGCGGATATTCGGAATTCACTGCTGATCGATACGGTCATCACGGAGCCTGAGACGGTGATCCATGGCGGGGTGGTGGTGGCAGGCAGGCATCGCAAGTTGGAAATGCCGTACGGGGGAAGCGCGTTATTCTGTGCAGCAGATGGGATGAAATTCAACGGACCACATGCGATTGCGTTTAAATCTACGGGGAATCAATTCCAGCTCGAAGCAGGTGATCGGTTGGCGTACCTGTACTTATCTGACGGAAGGTTGGAAATGCACTCGAATGAGTCGCTGATAAACTATGAGGGGGATAATTATTCGAACCCTGTGATGGGCAACCCAATCTCCTTCGAAGAAGCAACCAGGCGGATGTCGATGGAAGACACTCGCCTGGTGGAGAAACGTTGGTTGGATGAATGGTCCGGCTGGCTTCGCTAAATGCAATTCTAAGGCTGAACCAAACCCGTGATCGTTTGTGCAGTGGTGGCATCGGGGGTGATGATCCAAATGGTTGTGTCGCCCGAGAGATATAAAGTGCTGTAACCACCAGAATAGCTCCAAGTGAGCGTTTCCGCCTGTTGAGTGGGGGATACCCCAAAACGATTGTTCAGCGATTGTTGGAGAGCGGTCGAAAATTCTGTGGCATCATTGGGCGTATCCCAAACAGTCTTCATTACAAAAGCAGTGGAACTTGAGGCATCGTTGTGGAGCACCAGATACTCATCCCCACCCCAACCGGCTGCAGCTGCCTGGGCATTTGTGTCATTCAGGCGAGCGTTCGAATTGACCCCGCGCGCCAGGATAAGATAGGTATACCACTCTCCCATCTGGTTACGCGAGACCTCACGCCACCCTTCCCCCAGGGCTGAGGCCAGGTCAGGTAAATCCACTGGAATAGGGATATCTGAAAGGTAAAGCGAAGGATGCAGAATTTGCTCGGTGGAAACGGGCGGGTTTTTATATACCGCGTTGACTGCTGACCAACCTCCCTGGTCATGGATTGCTTGGACGAATGCCAATCCCTGGGTATAGGGAAACAAGAAGTCATCCTTGAGGAACGACGGGGCGCTGTCATAGACTGGACTTTTCAGCGAGTTGTAATACTCGGTAATCTGCTGCTGGTCTTGCGATGTGGAATGATACTGGTACCAGATGTATTCCGATAGGGTAGCATCTCCCTCGATGAGTGCCTGAATGGCAGCACAACGCTCAGTATCGACTTCACACGTATCATCGTTATAGTTGAGTCCATTCTTGATGTCGTAGTTTTGATCCTGAAGCACGTGGGTGAATTCGTGGGAATAGGTGAGGTGCTCTGGTCCCCGAAAACCCTGCCCTTGAACGACGAACATTTCTTTCACATCATTATCATAATATCCAGCAACCTGTTCGCTGAGCAGGTTGATATAAAACCCGCGGAAATCAAAAGCAGGGTCAAGCAATCCGATGACGGAAAGCTCATAGACGTCATCAGCAGTTTTTTCATCGGTATAGTCGGCCAGGAAGTCGTTGATCACATTTTGCCGCAGCGCATCGGGTGAGAGCAGGACGAACGGCACCTGGTATTTAGGTTGAAGACCGCGTTCCTCAACTACCTGGGATTGGATCAGGTCGATCTCATTAGTCATCTGGGAGTCCAGCGCCGAGGTGGCGTAGGGGGTTTTGGTTTGTTCTTCCTGGGTTGGTCCAGGAGTGACTTCAGCCATGGGGGTTCGGGTACTAGCAGGCTTTTGGGAGGGGGTATCCGTAGGCACCTTGGTGGAAATAGCTTGGGTTGCTAGGCTGGTGGGCGAGGGAACCGGTGTGGCAGTGCTGATGGTGCCACAAGCCAGTGAACTTAAAAGCAGGACGACGATAATTGCATAACCTTGGCGCATGAATCTCCTCATGGAAAATGGGGTGAGATGTTAAACTCCCGCAGGAACCAGAACTGCGGGAGGTGATGGATCAATTTAGTGTAAACTTAATGATGGTGAGCAGCTTCAGCGGCTTCAGCTTCTGCTTTGGTCTTATGCACCGTGCCATCCGGATGATTGGGTGGCGAGTAGAGGGTGTAGAGCTTAAGCGACTCTTTCGATGAGTTGTTGATCACATTATGAAAGGTGCCAGCAGGGACAATCACCGCATCACCGGCGTGAACCACATGTTCCTCCTTACCATTGAAGACAAATTTCACCTCGCCTTCCTCGATGCGGAAGAACTGGTCGACGCTATGGTGAACCTCGTTGCCAATCTCTTCACCCGGCAGCAAGCTCATCACGACCAGTTGGGCATACTTGCCGGTGTACAACACCTGGCGGAAATATTTGTTTTTTTCGGTCAGTTTCTCGATATCACCTACGTAACCAGTCATATGATATTGCCTCCTGATATGTATTATTTTGGATGACCTATGATTCTTCCAAGTATAGCATAAGAAAGAGGAGGTTGTTGTTATCAACAAATTTAGTGAATACCCATGGTGA
>JBAPSY010000311.1:0-8819 GCA_049281855.1 Anaerolineales bacterium | reverse complement strand
ACTTTATTGATGTCTTTCTTCGTGATCGATTTTATTTTATATGTGATGCGAATTTTCTTGAAATCTCCCAAAGTAACTTCTGGCTCAAGAGGGACGATAAACTCAAATGTGGGTGGATCAAGTTTGGGCATATTCTCGAGCGATCCTGGACCATAGGGTTTTATTTTGGCTTCCTCGATTACTTTTGGATAAATATCTTTTACCAGGAGGTCTAGTGCTTCTTCAAGGATGGCCTCTTCGCCAATGGTGCGCAAGATGATGGGATATGGCGCTTTCCCAGGTCGAAAGCCAGGTATCTTTTTTTGTTGTGAAATTCGTCTAGCAGCATGATGTTTGGCTTCCTCCAGCTTGGAGGGCTCAATCTGGACGGTCAGCTTGACCTGATGATTTTCAAGAGTTTTTTGTTCGATATTCAAATTATTATCCCTTTGTAATACCCCAAATGCGGCTACGGGTAAGATATCTTATGGGGAAGGAGGGACTTGAACCCTCACGCCTTGCGGCACATGATCCTAAGTCATGCCTGTCTGCCAATTCCAGCACTTCCCCGCGGGCTGGAATTATAAGCTAGAGAGTAAAGGACGTCAATAAATCGGATATAATCATGCGGTCTTTCTATCAAAATGTTAATAGTCTACATCAGGAGAAGAAGATTGGGCCGTTTAATTAAGACTGGTAGCGGAAGTAAAGACAGGGTTTTATTGGAAAAAGGTATTGTGTTGGCTATCCGTGAATTAGCGATGCAATCTAGTATGGATGAAACCACACGTGACCTGTTGGCTTTTATCGCATTATCGTTAAAGGTTATTGGTGAAACGATTGACGACTCGGTAACAGCATGGGAAAAACGCGGTTATTGGGTAAAAGCTGATCATTATCGGATGGAATGGATATGGGCAAGCAATTGGGGTGAAGAAATGAAACAGGCGATTCTAAGCGAGGATTGGGGAAGTGTTGTCAAGATCACTGGCCAGGTAACCCAGAAGATGAGTAAGGTCAAAATTGCTCAAAGGAATCGGTTGGGCTCTCCATGGACTGATTCTTATAAAAGACTAATAAGCCCAAACCAAAGCCATTAATGCACAGATTGCTGTGATGATCAACGAAATTATGATCGTGGTGCGGATTACCTGAGTTTCTTCACCGATACGGTCTATACTGGCAGCAGCATTCTGCAATTTTGCTGGTGAAATAACACTTGCCAATCCACCTCCAATTCCGCTGGCAGCGGCGATGATCAATCCGATTGCTCCAATCTCTTCTGCAGTTGATAAATGAAGATTGGTCAACATTGCGATTGCAGAAGTTTCTGATCCACTGATAAAACCACCAAATAAACCCATGAACGGGGCGACAAGGGGATAAAGCCGACCAAATGTGGCTGAAGATGCTTTCGCAAGTAATGTGATCATATTTAGGTTTGGGTTGGTGATCTGCCAGCTTCCATTTTTCCCGGAGTTATTGATCAGGTAAGCTATTGCAAAGAAAATAGCAGCGGAAAATACCGGCCGTGGAGCTCTTTTTAACCATTTGTGTAGGCTTATTTTTAATTGACCTGGTGAAGCTTTTAATATAGGGAGAGATAATATTATGCTGATTGTTATCCAAAAGTAAGCTTGCCATAATAAACGGATTTTTTCAGGTGCTCCTGGAATTATTTCCAGTGGCATAGATAATCGATTAAATGTCAGGTTAAACAATGGAAGAAAAGGCGCATTAACGAGCAAGGAGGTGCCGGTAAGGATCAGCCAGGGTGATATCGCTGCAAGCAATGACATTCGTGATTTTGCTACTCGATCCGATTCATCCATTTTCTCCCGGTCGATCAATGGTTTTCGCAACAAAAGCAGATAAATCAACATCGCCACAATAACCCCACAACCTGCAGCTATACCAGTGACGGTGATCAATCCTAAAATATTCATCCCGATGCAGATAAAACCTGCTGTCAAACCAGATATGAGAGCGGGGATTGCTCCCTTCATCATCATTTTCCAACCCCCAATAATCCACAACATACCCAGCGCAATACAAGTGCTGATCACAGGCATAAATCGGGCAAAATACATTCCTATCTCATTCACCGGCTTGCTGACTATGTTCGCGAACACAACAACCGGAATTCCGAGAAGTGCATAAGTGGTTAGAGCATCATAACCAATAGCTGGTAAGGCGATGGCAACAAAAGAGGAATATCCAAGAGAAAGCATGATCGGAGGTAAGATCGATACTGGCACTGCTCCCAATGCGGTGAGTACCGTCCCGAATCCCACATTAATCAACATGATCTGTACGATCGTGTCTTTTGGGGAGATGGTTTTTAACAAGGCAACAATGCGGGCGATTGCACCTGTTTCCTGCATGATCGTCACCTGAAATATTGACATGGCGACTACCAAGGCAATGGGTAGTGATGCAATGATCCCTCCCAGACTAGAAAGAACGACTACATTTAATGAAGTTTTGAAATACACCCAGGCAATGATGACTGTCACCAGCCAACCAATAATTCCTGCTATATCAGCAGGTGTACGACCAACCGCAAGCAATAAAAATATGATAATTACTGGTGTGATTGCGAAGAGAATACTTAATAGATTTATATCAGTCATCTTTAATCCCATAGCCTCCACCCCCGGGAGTGTTGATGCTGAGTACATCCCCTTTAGAGCAATAAAATGAGCCCTTGCCAGGTAGGATGATTTCCTCCGAGTTATGACCCAGTTTATTCTCTCCCTTTTGTCCGGGTTCACCTCCTGCCAGTCCATACGGAAATGTGGCACGACGTTCGGTTAATAATGTTACTTGCGCATCGGAAAGTAGTTTGATTTCGCGAATTATTCCATCTCCACCTATATGAGTGCCCTTTCCACCACTATTCTTCCGGATGCAATATCGGATGACGCGCAATGGATAGGTGTACTCCAATGCTTCGATGGGAGTGTTAAGGGTGTTTGTCATG
This sequence comes from Anaerolineales bacterium, assembly GCA_049281855.1. GTDB lineage: Bacteria > Chloroflexota > Anaerolineae > Anaerolineales > UBA4823 > FEB-25. The sequence continues at coordinate 5,857 of JBAPSY010000311.1, read as the reverse complement.
TGACTATGAATAGCTGAAACTCCATCACTTGACCGACTTGCACCCGTTCCACCTCCAATGGTTTCGTAATAAGTAAAAAATTGATTTCTATCAGGGTCCCAACCACCGATGCTAACATTATTCATCGTACCTTGTGAAGCAGCGGGGATTCGATCCGGGCAGGCCTGAGAAAGTGCTCCGAGTAATACATCCACGATCCGTTGAGATGTTTCTACATTACCACCCGCGACGGGTGCTGGGTGAACTGCATTGACGATCGTACCTTTAGGGGCGATTATTTGTATCGGGATTAAACAGCCACTATTATTAGGCACGTCCAAACCGATCAAAGACCGAAATACATAATTGACAGCTGACAGGGTGATTGCATAGACTGCGTTTACACTTCCTATTTGTTGGAGAGCAGATCCTGTGAAATCGACTAGAGCAGAATCATTATCTATCGTTATTGTCACCTTGATGATGATTTCATCATTAGTGATCCCATTATCGTCAAGCCGGTCGACGAATGAGAATTTTCCATTTGGAAGATCTGAAATCAAACGGCGGGTCATACGTTCTGTATAGTGCAATAACTCCTGCATATAATGGGAGACTTCTTCATGCCCATACCGATGGATTAATTCTATGAGGCGGTTAAAGCCTCTCTGGTTAGCCCCGATTTGTGCTTTTAGGTCTCCATACCGCTCATCAGGTGTACGTACATTAGCAAGGATCAGATCGAGAATATCCTGGTCTAGTTGACCTGCATGAACCAATTTCACTGGCGGAATGATTAAACCCTCTTGATATATTTCGCGGGCAATGGGCATTGAACCTGGGGTCATACCACCAATATCCGCATGATGGGCTCGGCTAGCTACAAAAGCGAAGGGAATAGGGTTTGCTCCTTCGGGCAATGAAGTGGCATAGTTTTCAACCTCGGAAAAATAAATATCCTCAATGAAAATTGGGGTGACTAGGGTTATATCGGGCAGATGAGTGCCACCGAGGAAAGGATCATTGAGAATAATAGTATCTCCCGGTAGAAGATTTTTCCCATGCTCATAAAATTTTGAGATTGCAGATTCGACCGATAATGGCATGGAACCAAGATGTACCGGGATATGCGCTGCTTGCGCAATCATTCTGCCTTGTGAATCGAAGATTGCACAAGAGTAATCACGTCGTTCTTTGATGTTGGGGGAGAAACTTGCCTTCCGAAGGAGGGCTCCCATTTCCTCAGCGATGGCAGAGAACAAGTGTTTATATACTTCAAGCCGAATAGGGTCAGATGGAGGACAATATTGAGGATTGCGCATAGGCAACTCTACATTATTAGTTTTTCTGAAATACTAATTCCATTATGTATTCGATAAATAATATCAGCCAACATTGGTGCAATCGATATAATTTCAATTTTGGGGTGAAGTATAGCTGACGGTAAAGGTATCGTGTTAGTCACGACTAATTTCTCAATTCGGTCATCTTCATCCAACATTTTTAGTGCTGTGGGTAACATCACAGGATGAGTGATGGCCAAACAAACCTTACCTTCAGCACCATGCTGGTATAAATCATCTATTTGCATAAGCACGCTTCCACCTGCGATTAGATCATCAACGATAATCGGACGGCGACCTGTGATATCACCGACAATATGGGTGGTTTTTACCTCTGAGGGGCTGGACCTCCTTTTATGCATGATTACCAGGGGTAAATCAAGTAACCCTGCATATTTACCTGCCAGAGTTGCACGTCCTACATCAGGACTGACGATAGCTGCATTCTCAAACTCCGGTTTACGAAAGTAGTTCGCCAATAGGGAGATAGCAGAAAGAGGATCGACCGGAATGTTGAAAAAGCCTTGGATTGCAGGATTATGAATATCGAAAAACAGTACCCTTGCTGCTCCTTGGCATTCCAATAAGTTCGCGACCACCCGTGCACTGATCGCTTCACGTCCATGAGCCATTCTATCCTGACGGGCGTATGGAAAATAAGGGATGACCAGGCTAATGCTGTGGGCGCTGGCACGTCGGAATGCATCCAAATATAATAATATCTCAATGAGATGGTCATTTACAGGTGCAGAGCAGGTTTGAATCAGAAAGATATCCTGATCACGCACGACCTCGTCAATTGTCACGTATGTTTCAGAATCATCAAAGATACGGGTGGTGGATTTTCCAGGTGGGACGCTAAGGATATCCGTAACTTCGCGTGCAAGATCGGGATGGGAAGAGCCTGCAAATATTCTTAAGGGGTGGGTGGACATATATTGATTCCCTTTAAAAGGTGAATGAGTCGTCCAATGAAGCAAATATTGTTATTAATTTATCTAATACTTCTGGTATACATCGATCAGCAAGTTTTGATAATTATCTACATTAACGACATCATTTTTATTTATTAGTATCGTTGTATCTGAAGAAACGATAAGAGCTGGCCCCTGCAATATTGTCCCTGGGATTAAGTGTTCGTAATTAAACAATGGGAGTAATGAAGGTCCTTCAGACATCTCAACCTGTTTATACTCAATCTGATCTGGTTGATAGAATTCATGATTCGTGCTTATTTTTGGTATGCTAATTGGGTCAACTTTTCCGAAGGCTCTAACACGGAGATTAACAATTTCAATGGCTTTATCCATGTAGGAATAGCCATACGTAAAACTGTGAGTATTATGAAAATCAGATATAAAATTCTCTGAAGATGGGATGTTCAATTCAAAAGATTGCCCAACATAGCGAATATCTAAACTCCTTAGAATCTCAATTTGGTCTGGGGATATTCCTTCATTTTTGACTTCGGATATGCCTTGATCGACCATTGAAGAAAAAAGATTATTAATTATTTCCTGGGTAACTGTGCCTTCCAGCATAACGGTCTTGACATAATCTTTTATCACATTGGATACCAGCATACCGTATGCAGATAACGTCGAGGCAAATTTGGAGATTATAACTTTAGGAATTCCCATGTGGCGGGCTAATTCCATTGCATGCAAACCTCCTGCACCTCCGAACGAAAATAAGCTGAAATCGCGCGGGTCATGCCCTCGTTCCACCGAAATAACTTTTAATGTCCGCTCCATTTGTGCATTGACTACCTCAATCACACCGAGAGCGGCTTGAATTGCAGTTAAATTTAGCGAAGTTCCAAGTTTTGATAGCACAGAAAATGACCGGTCAGAATCAATCTGCATTTGACCACCAAGGAAATGATCAGGAATGAGACGACCCAAAACAAGATTAGCATCGGTGACCGTAGGTAATTCGCTTCTGCCATAACACGCAGGACCTGGATAGGCTCCTGCACTCTGTGGACCCACGCGCAAAGATCCACCTGGATCAACGTAAGCTATCGAACCACCCCCAGCACCGATCGTATGAATATCCAATAATGGCAGATGGATGGGACAACCTCCCACAACGGCCTCAGTTGTGAGGCCAGGTTGTCCATTGATCAATGACACATCGGTCGAGGTTCCACCCATATCAAAGGTGATTAGTTTGATCGCCTGATCAGGATGATCGCCAGACTGTTTCATCATTATTGTCTGGGCAATATTCTGTGCCCCGATGATCCCTCCTGCAGGACCTGAAAGAATACAACGAGCTCCATTTCGCCTGGCTTCAGTCACACTGGTCATCCCACCGTTGGATAGCATAATCTGTAGTCTTGAATTTGGAAGCGAAGTTTCTAATGTTGATAAATACTGGTCTAGAATCGGCGAGACATATGCATTAACCACGGTTGTGCTGGTACGTTCATATTCCCTATACTCTGGTAGGATTTCACTAGACGCAGAGACAAAAAAGCCTGAATTTCGTAATTGCTCGACAATTATCTGTTCATGATGCGGATATAAAAATGAGAAGAGCAGGCAAACTGCGACTGATTCGATATTTTTCTGGTTGAAATATTGTGCAATTTCTTTAACTTGTGATTGATCTAATGGTGTAAGGACATCACCATGATAATCGACACGTTCATCGACCTCAACCCTTAAATCTGAGGGAACTATTACAGGGGCTGGTTTCACTGACCAGTCATATAAACTTGGACGGTTTTGACGGGCAATCTGAAGGATATCCTTAAAACCGCGCGTGGTAACCAGCGCCGTACGAGCACCTTTTCTCTCCAACAACGCATTAGTTGCAACCGTCGATCCATGAATGATCTGAGCTGGTTGGTATAAACCTTTTTTTATTAGTCCTTGTAAGATGGTATTGGCTGGGTTTCTGGGATCGGATAATATTTTGAATGTGGTTATTCTGCCATTATCAGAATCATGAACCACAAAGTCAGTAAATGTTCCACCTATGTCTATACCAATGCGTAACATGGTATCTCAGTATAGAGTATCAATTTGAAAATTACAAGGGATGAATGCAAAGATTATAGAAATGACGTCTGGTATGCAGCGCTTTTACCATTGATCAGGATGAAGGGGGAAGCTCGTTTAAGGTTTACCCCAAACGCATGGAGTTCTGCAAGATTTAATAGTTTATTTTTTGTTCGAGCTGCTAGGATGGCTTTTGCGCTTTTCGGGCCAATTCCTGGCACGCGCAGCAACTCGTGTTTATCAACTCTATTGATTTCAATAGGATGACCCAGTAAATTAATCTTCGCCCAAGCAAATTTCGGATCTTCATTCAAAGGTAGATGACCATCCTGGTTAAATGGCAGCTCTTCCAAGCTGAACCCGTAATCCCGCAATAAAAAAGAGGCTTCGTAAAGCCGATGTTCGCGTGATGGATTCCCTGGGGGCACGTTTTCTAATGGAGTATCAGTGATTGGATTAAAACTTGAATAATATGTACGTTTTAACCGTAATTTATTGTATAGGTATTCTGTAGTTATCAAAAGCTCTAAATCTGTCTCTCCAACTGCACTCACCACGAATTGAGTAACAGATGAAGGCCAATGTTCATTCCATCCCTTATAAGCTGGCTGCGTACGACGGATTTGATCGATCCATTTGAGAGGTTGAAGAAGCTCCTCAACAAACTGTTTTCGTGGTGCAAGTTTCACCAGTCGTTCAGTGGTCGGTGCTTCTAGGTTTATTGAAACGCGATCCGCAAGCTGCATCGCGCGTTCTACCTGTGCGAATTCTGCACCAGGCATAATTTTCAGGTGAATATAACCTCGAAAATGAAGTTTATAGCGCAAGATTTCTGCAGTATCAATCAGTTTATCTTGGGTAAATGCGCCACTATTGAAAATTCCTGAGCTCAGAAATATACCTTCTGCAATCCGAGCCTGATGCAAAGACATGAATACTTTCGCAAATTCTTCCGGTTGAAAAGTTGCGCGTTGGAAGTCACGCCCTGAACGAAACGGACAGTAATAACAATTTCGTTCGCACACGGTAGAAAGTTGGGATTTGAGCAATGATATCCGTTTTCCATTCGGCAATACTGCATCACTCACAGTAATTTTGTCTTGCTTGCGTGAGGAAAGTTGAACACAAGACGAATCTTCAGCTGGTTCCAAATGCATCTGTGAGGTGAGCAATTTTAATCTTTCAAATGCTTCCATAATATTATTATAGAACAATAGTGCTAATTGTCAAGCCCTATAAAATAAAAGATCTCTCCTTATTACAAAAAGAGAGGTCGTGTGTGATGTTCACTAAATAATTAAGTTCCGTGGGTTTGTAATAAACGGTAGAGGGACCGTCTGGCCAGGATATCTGTGCTTACCATCCCTCGTACTTTTTTACCTTCTATTACCGGCATAGCAGATATTTCATAGTACTCAAGCTTACGGACTAAATCCAGGATGGGATCATCAGGTGTAGCAAATATGACTTGCCGGGTCATAGCTTGTTCGAGGGTCGTTTTTTCGATCGGACCACGCGATGCTGCTT